>NZ_PEBA01000001.1:0-334303 GCF_002734235.1 Sphingobacterium sp. 1.A.5 | reverse complement strand
CAACAAATGCCGGGACAAAAAGGTCGCATTTACCAAACTAGGCCTGTGGCATAATCAGGTTGAGAATGCGGGCATTGCTTCCTTTGAGAGCGTAGCAAGATCCATTGCAGCTCATCATCAATACATTCTCCATTACTTCGACAACAGAAGTACTAATGCATCGGCAGAATCATTCAATGCAAAACTCAAAGCTTTCAGGAGTGTCTTCCGTGGCGTAAGGGACACAACATTCTTCCTGTACAGAGTGATGAAATTGTATGCTTAAAAGTCTTTACCCCCCAAACTTTCGGTATGATCCGTTCAAGGTCAAACTGTATTCTTGGGGGTTTGGGGAAATCGTGGACCAACCATCGTCAACAGAGTCGACGGACCATATTCACAGAAGATTTTTGACCTCCGAATAGGCAGTGTCTTACCATTGCTAACTTCTGCACAGGGCAAAAATTTCGCTGCTCACTTACCTCTGTCCTTTATTGAACCATTTATCGTCGAAGAAATCGAAAAACAAGGTAGTATCAACGGGAGACCTGTAGCACTATCAGATGTTTACGATATGCTGGACAATATCCGTGCAAATGGTGTCAGCAATTCCAGAGGGCAACTGCTGTCAGATTTCACATCCCTTTCCGTACCAATATTCGACTTTTCAAACATGATCTATGCTGGTATCACCATCATGGGAAAAATGGATGTATTCGATGACAGAATGGATGCCAAACCAGCTAAACCCCTCAAAGAAGCCGGACGAAAACTATCCGAATTAGGTGGATGGAAACCGAAAGACAATAATTAAATCTGAGATTTAGACAATATTAATATTCAATTCTATGAGGCTCCCCAATACGGAGCCTCTTTTTTCTAACTTAATTCATCCATTCTCGTTTTCTGGAATTTCCTTGCCAGTCTAATTCCTAATGATCCTATTTCCAGTTTAATCCCTCTCTCCGTCCTCTTTCATTCGGACCTCATCCACACCTCGTTCGGACCTTGTTCGGATGTGATCCGAACAAGGTCCGAACGAGGTCCGAAAAACCTGCGAATGAAAGAATAACGAGTCTCGAACAAGACCCCTATCAAAACCATAGATATTCATATAAAAGATTCTATGTTATATTCCAACTCTTTAGATTACTTTTTAATTGACTTTAAGACCTTATTTTTTGAATTTCTTGAATAAAAAATAAAAATCCTTTTATATTTGAATTCAATATCGTAATATTACGATGTAAATTTATATCGAAATGGGAGTTACAAAAACAGAAATATATAAGGATGAGCAAAATAAGCTTGCATCACTTCTAAAAGTTTTAGGGCATCCTGCCAGAATAGCAATTCTTCAATATATAATCAATCAAAAAGCATGTATTTGTAATGATCTTGTTGAGGAATTGGGATTAGCGCAGGCAACTATTTCCCAACATTTAAAAGAATTGAAAGCGATAGGAATTATTCAAGGTTCGATAGAAGGAAAATCGGTTTGTTACTGTATTGAAGAACAGGTTTGGAAGCAGTTTCAAGAAGAATTTAATTCCTTTTTCAATCAGGATGTAAAAATCAAGCAGTGCTGCTAAGGCATTTTTTTATATTTTATTATCGTTATATTGCTATATAACGTTTAAACTTTAAAATATCAATTCCTCATTTAAAAAATAAATATTATGAAATTATCAGAAATCAAAGAAATCTTGCCAACATTACAAAATGTTGAATTTCAATTAGAAAACGGAAAATTTGTACCCGAACACTTTCATGTTACAGAAGTGGGGGTTATTATAAAACGCTTTATTGATTGTGGTGGAACGATCCGAAATGAACAAGTTGTTAATTTTCAATTATGGGATGCCAACGACTTTGACCATAGATTGAAACCTAGCAAACTATTGAATATTATAAAGCTGTCTGAAGAAAAATTAGGCATTGAAGATGCTGAGATAGAGGTTGAATATCAAGGTGAAACCATTGGAAAGTTTGACTTGGATTTTAACACAAATCATTTTGTACTTAAAAACAAACAAACAGCGTGTCTTGCGCAAGATGCCTGTGGAATTCCTGTCGAAAAACAAAAAGTAAAGTTATCAGAACTGAACAATTCTTGTTGTACTCCTAATTCGGGCTGTTGCTAAACATTTAAAATTATTCTAATGTACAAAGATTTAAACAAGACAGTTGCCAAGGATCTCAATTTCGAAAGCATCCTCGAAGAACGCAAAATCTCTCTACAACCATTGGTAGATTATATACAGCAAAAAACAGATAGTGGGCAGGAGATAAATATTAATTTCATTTGTACTCATAATTCACGAAGGAGCCATCTATCTCAGGTTTGGGCACAGACTGCAAGTTCGTATTTCAATATACTAAATGTGCATTGTTACTCAGGTGGTACTGAAGAAACTGCACTATTCCCGAAAGTGGCAGAAACATTGACTAATCAGGGCTTTTGCATCTTTAAAATTGCCGACAATAATAATCCCGTGTATGCCATAAAACACAGCGATAATGCTTTGCCTATCATCGGTTTTTCAAAAAAATATGATAGCCCATTTAACCCAGTATCAGCATTCGCCGCAATAATGACTTGTTCGCAGGCAGACAGTGGCTGTCCTTTTATTGTAGGAGCAGAAAAGAGAATATCTATCACTTATGAAGATCCTAAAATATCAGATGATACACCGGAACAGTTAAAAGTATATGCGCAAAGAAGTTTACAGATAGCAACCGAAATGTTTTATGTTTTTTCAAAAATCAACCGTTAACAAATGCAGCCAAAACTAAAATTTCTTGACCGATACCTCACCTTATGGATATTTCTTGCAATGGCCTTAGGCGTTAGTTTGGGGCATTTTTTTCCTAATATCTCAAAAGTAACAGACAGCTTGTCTGTAGGTACGACAAATATTCCATTAGCAATTGGTTTGATATTGATGATGTATCCACCATTGGCAAAAATCGATTATTCAATATTGCCGAAAGCATTTAAGGACGTAAAAGTAATCGGAATATCTTTAATCTTGAATTGGGTTATTGGGACATTATTGATGTTTTGTTTAGCAGTTTTGTTTTTACGGGATCAGCCCGACTATATGGCAGGATTGATACTTATTGGTTTGGCAAGGTGTATTGCAATGGTTATTGTATGGAGTGATTTGGCAAAAGCCAATAGGGAATATACGGCATTATTGGTAGCCTTAAATAGCATATTTCAGATATTGAGCTACAGTTTCCTGGTATGGCTGTTTATCAATATACTTCCCAATAAATTAGGCCTAGCCAATTTCAACATAAATGTCTCAATGAAGGATGTAACAGAAAGCGTTCTAATATATTTGGGGATTCCTTATTTAGCAGGATTTATAAGTCGATACACATTGGTAAAATCAAAAGGTATAGAATGGTATAACAGGACATTCATACCCAAAATATCGCCCATTACTTTATATGCACTATTGTTTACAATCGTATTGATGTTCAGTCTGAAAGGCGATAAAATTGTAGAGTTGCCAATGGACGTAATAAAAGTAGCCATACCGTTAATCATATATTTTGTTTTAATGTTTTTCGCAAGCTTTTTTATCAACAAATCCTTAAATATTCCGTACGACAAAAATGCGTCAATTGCATTTACAGCCACGGGAAACAATTTTGAATTGGCAATTGCTGTAGCCATCGCTGTTTTTGGCATTCATTCGCCCCAGGCATTCGTAGGAGTAATAGGTCCACTTGTAGAAGTGCCAGTTCTGATATTATTAGTTAAGGCAAGTTTGTGGCTAAAAAGCAAGCACTACAGTTGAAAAAATCCACAACTCTAAAAGTGTTCGTTGAATAGCCACTATAGTCTTCATTTTGACACCATGTCTAGAAACTACCCTTACATTCTGTTCAGATTGCTATCGCTCTTCTTCACCTGTATTGTACAAACATTGGAGAAACAAAATCCTTAATCCCAAAATAAAACTCAGAACAAAAAAATGGCTGGTATCTCTACCAGCCATTTAAATTCTTTATTGATCATATCCCATATCTCAAATCTCACATCCTTCTAATGTCTTTTGTCTTATGTCTATTGTCTAACACAATTCCTTTCCCCTATCTCATATCTCACATCTCACATCTACTTTTAATCATAAAACTTCCAAGACACCCCGAATCTCAGGTATGCAGGAGTCATTGGATATCTTCTAACAGAGTAATATCCACGAGGATATACATGTTGATTGGCGAAGTTATAACTAATAAAAAGATTCACGCGGTCGATGTTTCCTGTAAACCAAACATCGGCAACTGGGTAGGTTGAGAACTCAATGCCAAGGTTGTCATTGTAGAATTGTCCAGAGTTAATGGAGTATGAAGGTGTACGAAATGGAGTATTGAACCTTACATCCATTCCGATCCTAAAATCCATAACATTATACAAGATATTTGCATAATATAAACTGTGCCATGTATAAAGCTCAGGCGTTGCCAAAACATCCATTTTATCGGATTTTTGATAAACTACCCTATTATCCAAATTCCACCTGCGGAACTTGAAATTCTGTTCTACTGTTAGTTTTAATAAATTCAAATTACCTTCTTGGGCAGGTTCGATTTGTTTGCTGATCAGCAGATTGTTTGTTGGATTAGGCAATTCTTTGAAATAGGTGTAGTTGTTGATCAGGAAATATTCCAATTTCCCTGAGAACCCAACTTTATTGTTTGCATATTGAAAGGAAAGATTTTGAGTCTTGATCTTGTCCAAGTTTAGGTCTTCCTCTTTCCAGGAATGATAAGCGAGATTGGCATTTTCGAATATCATTTCTGGCGACTTATTCTGCGAATAGGCACCAATCCTCAATTTCCCCAACACATCGCTCAGATGAACATCAGCGTGGGCTTCGTAAAGGAAATCGCCCATGTTACGACCAACGACAATCTGGTTGGCACTGAATTTCACATCAACCCGGTCAGAGAACTTATATCCGATGGCCCCTTTCACCATACTGTTTTGATAAAACTTGCTCAACACACTGTCAGCATACCATATTAGATCATTCTGGAACCCTAGTTCGACCTTGGCCTCATTCTTTAAACTCTTTCCGCGGAGGTAAAAACTATAGGTGAAATCATTGCTAATGGTTGTAATTTTTGTGGTATCGTCTACCCGAATCAAGTTATTGTATGGAAATGCATTGTATAGATCCGCTTGATTCTTGAAAAAGATAAACTTCTGTTGGCGAATGCTCGAATTGTGGGCTACGACATTGGTTGGATGAATCTCAGCATCCGGCCCTTGCCCGCTCACTGTATCAATTCTTCCCAAATAATATGATTGTCTCAAGAAAAATCCCAAGTCTTTCCATTTGTTATAAGGACGATTGGCTTGAATACCATCCAACCGAACTGGATATCTTGAAGGCGAGGTATTACTTGAGGTATCTCTAAAGAGGGTATCATTCCTGACAGATCCATTTTCTGTAGCATCCAACGTATTGAAAGTGAAATTTGAAAGGAGGTTATATCTTTTGCTCGGAGATTCGTACCAGGCAAATACTGCACCTTTACGATCGCTATATTGCTGATTGTTATAAAAACCATCCGTATTGGTTGCATGATATTCTGCTCCGATATTCAGGTGTGGATTTATATTTTGCGCAAGCTTAGCACGAAACACCTGGTCATCGAAGAAAAATCCTACGGCATAGAGTTCCGAATATCTTGCTCGAGCTCTATAATAAAGAATTGAATCGGGATGTACCAAGTATCTTTCCAAGGCATGGTAACCAGACTGAAAACCAATGGATTTATTAGGAGTAAACAATAAGTCACGGGTTGCCAATCCATAAGCTCCTAAGTGAATGGAAGGATTCCAAGGGAGGTTCTGTTTATTGTAATATTGAAAATTGACATGCGAAGTATCTATCTGAAAGGTTTTGGTTCCTTTCTTCATGGTTGCGAGATTAGTATAGCGCACATATTTAGCTGTAAACACTACGGAATCTTTCTTGTTGTCTTCAGCATTTCGTGCAGAATCCAATGCAGAGCTGAATTCATCTTCAGTCTGGGCGTAGAGTTTAGGAACAAGACTAAACAATATCAATACAAACAGCAACCTTCTAAGCATACTCAACAGATCGGTACAAATTTTTTATGCCCTCAAAAATAGCGCAAAAAACCAAAATTATTGCATTGCAATTAATTCTTTTAAAATACTTGTCATTTTAGGTTCTGCTTTTGAGGCTACGTCAACAATTTCTTGCAATGAAACTGGTTTTAAATCTCTGTGAAAACCTTCGTCTGTAATGACAGATATGGCAAAAACGGGAATCCCCATATGATTTGCTACAATGACCTCCGGAACGGTGCTCATTCCTACGATATCGCCACCAATGATTCGCATATACCTGTATTCGGCACGTGTTTCCAAGTTTGGTCCCGGTGCTGAAACATAGACTACTTTATGCGCCCTAACTCCAAGATTGAAGGCAATGTCCATAGCTTGGTCTACCATTTTGAAATTATAAGGTTGACTCATATCTGGGAACCTTGGACCTAAGTCATCATCATTGCTTCCGCGAAGCGGATTATCCGGCAACAGGTTGATATGGTCTTCAATAATACCGATATCACCTTTTCGGATATCCGGGTTGAGGGATCCTGAAGCATTGGATACAAATAATTTTTGGATGCCCAGACCTTTCATGACGCGTATAGGAAAGGTTATTTCCTGCATCGTATAGCCCTCATAATAATGAAGCCTTCCTTGCATGGCAACGACCTTGCGCCCATTTAATGTTCCGAAAATCAGTTTTCCTGTATGAAATTCAACGGTAGAAATTGGGAAATTTGGAATATTGGAATACATCATTTGAAATTCCACATCGATTTCCTCTACAAGTTTTCCAAGGCCAGTGCCTAAGATGATACCGAATTCTGGGGTGAAATCGCCGATTTTACGGCGTATAGATTGGATAGATTCTTCAATCATATGATACATGTGTGCAAAAAAACTATTTAATCAAACTTACTGTTATTTTTTTGCACACACAAATCAATGAAATGGCTTATTTAACTGCTGTCATTGGTTTTCTAACTTTCCCAGGGGAAGTCAACCACAACAAGATAAATGTAATCAAGCCATTATATACGATCAGTTCGAAACCGATCTTGTATGCTGTATGAGGCAATACATATTGCGTCAACAAGAAAATCAAAATTGGAGAGATCACACAGATATAAGGAACCCAATTGTCGTTCACTCGTCTTTTGGTCAAAATACCGAATGAGAACAAACCCAATAAAGGTCCATAAGTATATCCCGCGATCTTGAATATTGCAGAAACAACAGATTCATCATTGATGACATGGAACAGTAGAATAACCAAAAGCATCACCACTGAAAATGCCAAATGCACAATATTACGTTGTTTCACCAATTTTGGATCATTAGGATTTTCTTTCTTATTAAAGTTCAAGAAATCCACACAATATGAAGTTGTCAAAGCAGTCAAGGCAGAGTCCGTTGTTGCAAACGTAGCTGCAGTAAGGCCCATCATAAAGATAATACCCGGTAAGATAGATAGGTGTCTCAGTGCAATTTCTGGATACAGATAATCAGATTTACCTAGGTCAGCCACACTAATACCGTTCGCATCTGCATAGAAATACAATAAAGCACCTACACATAAGAAAAAGATATTTATAATGACAAATATACCTGTGAAAGTCATCATATTGGTTTGAGCCTCCTTAATGGTTTTCATACTCAGGTTCTTTTGCATCAAGTCTTGGTCTAGACCTGTCATTGCAATTGTTACAAAAATACCACCAATCACATGTTTCCAAATATTCCTAGGGTCGCCCAATAGGTTCTCCCAAATAAATATTTTAGAATAAGAGCTTTCTTTGACTTTTTCAAAGGCTTCGAATACCGTCAATCCAAGACCATCCGCCATAAAATAAATGGACAACAATACCGCCAATAAAAGGAAAGTGGTCTGGAGCGTATCTGTGATAATGATTGTTTTTAGTCCACCCTTGTTTGTGTAGAGCCAAATCAAAACTAAACATACCGCAACGGTCAGAATAAATGGCACTCCCCAAGCATCAAAAATATAACGCTGCAATACGATTGCAACAAGATAAAGTCTAAATGCAGAACCTATAGTCCTGGAGATCAAGAAGATCATAGCTCCGGATTTATAGGATTTATGCCCTAATCTTTCCTCTAAATAGGTATAGATCGAGGTAAGGTTCATTCTGTAATAGAGCGGCAGGAGCACATAAGCAATAATAATAAAGCCTATTGCATTCCCTAATACAAATTGGAAATAACTAAAATTATTTGGTTCTAGTCCAGCTGGAGCATTTCCTACATCTCCAGGAACGGAAATAAAAGTTACTCCAGATAAGGCGGTACCGATCATACCAAAGGCAACCATGTACCATTTGGCATTTCTGTTTGCCACAAAGAATGTGGAGTTATCTGATGATTTCTTGGATGTAAAATGTGCTACAGCCAAAAGAATCCCAAAATACACCACAATAAAGGTTAAAAGAATAATTGGTGACATAGGTAGTCGAGATTAATTATGTTTTTTAAGGTTATAGTTATCGATCGCTTTGCGGACATTTCCGAACTCTTCAATCAATGCTGTTGCAGTTTCTTCATCCGTTCCTGTTTCAGCCATTACCATACGAACACCTCTGCCGACCAACTTATGGTTAGAAAGTTGCATATCGACCATTTTGTTCCCTTTTACTCTACCCATTTGGATCATCACCGCAGTACTGATCATGTTAAGAACAAGTTTTTGTGCTGTCCCTGCCTTCATACGGGTTGAACCTGTTACGAATTCAGGACCAACGATTACCTCGATAGGAAATTGTGCTCTCGCAGCAATTGGAGAATTTCCATTGCAAACCAAACAGCCTGTAGCAATTCCCATTTCATTGGCTTTCTCCAAACCTCCGATTACATAAGGTGTAGTCCCTGATGCTGCAATGCCGATAACAAAGTCATTTTCATTGATTGCATATTCTTCAAGGTCCTTCCACGCTTGTTCAACATCGTCTTCAGCAAATTCAACAGCTTTACGGATCGCAGTGTCTCCACCAGCAATAAGACCAATAACCCAATCAAATGGAACCCCATATGTAGGTGGGCATTCTGATGCATCCAAAATCCCTAAACGGCCTGAAGTACCCGCACCGATATAAAATAATCGGCCTCCGGATTTCATCCTATCAACAACAACTTTTACCAAAGCCTCAATTTGAGGAATTACCTTCTCAACGGCTACTGGAACAGTCTTATCTTCATTATTTATATTCGCCAGGATCTCTTGAACTGACATTTTATCCAAGTCCTGATAATTGGAATCTTTCTCCGTTGTGTTGATCATAACCTTCTGCATTTGCAATACTTTTCAATAACTTTTCGTAAATATGCGACTTTTTAATAAAAAACGCAAAAACACGCATCCTTTATATTTCGTCTAAAGGGACGAATTTATAATTTTTATTCTTCAATAAATCAATTAGTCTTTCTAATTGATTAAATAATTTATCTACTCTTTTAGGATCTGTACCTAGATGTATGATAACAATATATCCATTCAGCCCATTATTAACTTCATGCTCAAGCAGTTGCTTCACAATCGCTTCTGTTGACATATATCGCTTACCCATTTCTGGAAACGTATAATCAGCAGCAGTCCTTAAGCCTGGAGTAAAATTATAGAGCTCAAGTCCTAAACCATGGCTCCACTCTGCTATCTGCTTGTTGTACCACTCATACGGTGCAACAAATTTATTGACATCCTTGATCCCTAATGCCTTCAGTTTCTGAACATTGGCCATGAGATCTGCTTCAAATTCATTCTTGCTTAACAATAAGCTATCTCTATTCTCCCAAGGCGCATATAGTAGGTGTTGATCTGAATGTGGCCCTACATAATGCCCTTTTTGGTTTAATTTTTTCAAAACCTTAGCGGCCTTTTTATCTTCTAAGAATCTGCCGGTCACGAAAAAGCTGCCAGGGATATCTGTTTTTTCCAAGGTTTGTGCAACAGTTTGCAAACCTTCCCTGAATTCATCGCCAGTAAAAATCAGGCTTATCTGCCTTTTACTGCTGTCACCACGAATAATTGCTCCTTGCGAATCAATTATTCTTTTTTTTTTTGATTCACCCTCCTTCGCGGAAAGTAAATAAATCAAGGATGCTGTCCCATCCATTGTAGGTTCATTCGTACTGTAATCCCCAAAATCATCATGATAAACTACAAGGTCACTTTGAAATTGTGCATACGTATCAGGTTTATACAGTTGTATTCCTATCAGATTATTATATATGGCAGAATAAACCGGTCCATCGACCAACCCACCGTCTATGGGATAGTTGTGTAAATATGTAAACGCTGAATGAGGCTCTGTTGGTGTGTCACCATGCTCAGGTAATCCATAAACCATGCTAGTTCCCCAAGGATTCGCACCAAACAACCAATCAATATTAGCCTGTTCTAGTTCTTCAAATTGCTTGTCACCCGATGCGTCCCTATACCATAGACATTGAATGGCAAAGGATGTTGTTAGGTTATTGCTGCACCAAATAAATGGCACACCCCGCAAAAACATATTTTCTTGGGCACGTGCATTGACTTCCTCAATTCCTTGTTTATAATATTGAAGTGCTTCTTTCTTTACCTTTCCATCGGAAGATTTTGCCAATTCAAAGTGACCAAGATTAATAAAAGGATAATATTGGTAATGATTGGCCGTATCACGTTGCATCCAAGGAGTTATTTTTTCCTGTCTAGCAAAATCCAGGGCTTTTTGGATATGATCTTTATTATTGTTTAGGTTGAACATGGTTGCTTCAGCCAATTCCATATCATCTACCCAATTGTCTTCAGCATAGATATAAGGAGATTTGACCGATACTGTTTGAGTTACTCCCGGCTTGATATAAGCATATTGATAAGCCGTACCAGCTTTTTCTTTCAGCAAATCTGCGTATTGTGAGTTCTGTTCTTTTAATAATTGATGACCTAGCCCAAAAGCACTGACAAATTTGGCCGCAGTGGAACTTGTTCCGGTAGTATTGTTCATGAATTTGCCTCTTTGCTGAGGATTTCCATCTATAAAATACACAGGTCTTTCATGACCTCTTCCATAGACGGAATCCTGTCCCGGCAATCTCATTTTTGTATGGTCACGATCATCTGCAATCTGATTGAACATGATATTGGGCTGCGGGTGCATCTTTACCAACCAGTCCAAACCCCAAATGGCTTCATCTAAAACATCGGGAATTCCATTTTTGCCGTCCAAGCCATTAGCTAACTTCTCATCCGTGAATACCGATGGGAAATCGCGATATGCCGCTAATAAATGATAAGTTGCATTTGCCGAAGTCGTAGCATATTGCAAATAATCAGAAGCATCGTGCCATCCACCGGCAACTTCTACTCTTGTGCTATCAGGCATTCCAACCGAACTGGCATACATAGTAAATCCATCATGCGTATGGCAACTGTCCTTTAAGTAGGGATTGAACAAAGTTCTTTGTTGACGCATATAGCGAAGGGCAAAATCAGCAGTACCCTTGTATACATCAGCATTGATCTTAAAGGTTGGTGATTTCGTGCCGTCATCAGCCAAAACAAAATATTCGCCATCCTGGGAGAATTTACTGAAGTCTAACCTATAGCCTTTTGTGAAAGGCCCATATTTTCCAAACTCCTTGCCAGCTTTCCCAGTAAACACAGATTTATTGGTAGCCTTATCAACGATATTGAATTTTTTGATCCCATTATTGGACTTTGTTACCCAGACCGCAACCTTTTTGTTATTTGGCAAATAACCCAATTGATTGATACGAATCCAGGAATTCTCTTGTGCAAATACTTGAAATGCACATAGAACAAAAACCATTAAGGACAATAATTTATGCATTATTAATACAGGTTTAATAGGTTAGCATTACGATTTTCCCATCCATTGTACTGACAACAACTCTGTCCTTCAGCACCAAAGGCGGATTGATCATACCATTGGATATCTTGTACTGCCAAGCTGTTTCACCAGATTTTGGATCTACGGCAGTCAACAATCCCTTATCGCTAGGTACAAATATATATTTTGAATTGCTATAAATAGCAGTCGGAGCTAATTCATATGGTAATTTTAATTTTGCCTTCCAACTAATGTCCATTTTATCAGCATTGTTAGGCACTCCAATCAACTCACCATCCATTGTTTTCGCGAGAACCAGCTTTTTATCTTTCGATAGGCCCATTGACTCTCTAACTCGGTATTCATCTTTCTTTTCGCGCCATACAGTTTTGCCTGACTTCAGGTCAATAGCCGTCATAAACCGATCTGGAGCTACAATAAATACGCTGTTGTTCACTACGACCGGATAACATGCTGCAGCTGAAAACATACGGTTGGCATGACCATTACTCCATTCCCAGATTAATTTGCCCGACTTTTGATCCAAAGCATAAAAACCATTTTGCCAACTTCCAAAAATTACTTTTCCGTCCGCAAGTGTAGGCAAAGTGGATACATATCCCTTTACCTGGTCAAAAGTCCATATAGTTTTGCCCGACTTAACATCGATAGCACGAAATATTCCATCAGAAGATCCAATATAAGCTTTGCCTTTTGCAACTGCGGGAGATCCCAATACAGCTTTATTCGCCTCTGTTTTCCAAATAAGCTCGCCTGTTTTCGCATTCAGCCCATAAATAAAATGGTCAGAAGAACCTACAATCACAACCCCGTTATGGTAAGCAGGTGTAGAATACACTTTCCCTCCTGTTTTAAATGACCAATTCTTTTGACCCGATCTTAAGTCCAAGGCATAAACTTCGCCAACCGTATTCGCGGTGAACATGGATCTGCCATCTGTACTTATTCCTGCGCCGATATCGCCATGGTCTTCATATTCCCAAACCACCTTCGCCAGACTGTTTTTATTAAGGTCATAATTTGGTCTTTTGACATTCTCGAAAGCATTCGGATTGATTTTTTGCAGCGGCAATTTCAACCAATAGTTTTCAGTAGCGACTTGCGGTTTTCTAACTTGAAAGAACACAGAATCTGGAGAAATTGTAATGATATTATAGCCTCCAACTTCTTCTTTAGCACGAAGGTTCGATCGAGACATTACGCCCGGAATACCTTCCCAATCATACAGATGGTTGTTGTGCCCGTGTCCACACAAAGCCAATTGTACATTCCGAGTTTTGATACGGTTGATATTTTCATACCAATTGTTGAGTGAAGAATCTAGGGGGTAATGGTTGATGGCAATCAATGGCTTTTTTTGGTCAGGGTTTGCCTTAAACACAGAATCCATCCAGACGAGATTTTCCCGAGGTACTTGGCCCGGACTCATCCGCATATTGGGGCCTGAGGTGGTTCCTATAAATTGTATTCCTTTATGTTCAAAAAAGAACGTTTCAGCTCCGAAAACCTTCCTGAAACTATTCGCCCCACTTTCCGACCAGTTGCTGTCGTGATTTCCTGGAATCACATATAGCGGCAAGTTCAAACTATCCAAGATCTGTTTGGCCAATGCCAGCTCCTCGTCAGATCCGAACTCAGTAACATCTCCGGAGAGAATCACAAAGTCAATGCCCTGCTGTTGATTTAAGTCCAGAACGGTTCTGCGTAAATCATCAGCTCCTGTAGCACCGCCCACATGGGTATCGGTTACCTGAGCAAACTTGAAGTTTTGAGAAAATAAGGTAAAAGGTAATAGGAACAGCAAAAATAGAATTCTTTTCATAACAGCTTAAATGGTGATAAATAAAAGGCTAGAATTGCTCTAGCCTTTTATTTTATTAATAATTATTCAGTTTCCCAACCTGGGTTCTGTTTCAAATCTACACCTTGATCTTTATAAAGCCTAATTTGATCTTTTGGAAGAGGATTCAAATAAACTTTTTCTCCAGTGAAAATTCTTTGAGTTTCTGGTTTGAAAGCTGGTTTAATGTATCCGATTCTATTTGTTGGACCATTTACAACTGTTAGATTTTCAACCAACAATTTACCATTTGCATCTTTATAATGATCTTTATTGATCCATGCTCCTAAGTTAATTTTAGGATTATTATTGGTATCCATTGTTGGAAGTTTTTTCCATCTTCTTAAGTCATTATAACGGAAGCCTTCCATCATTAACTCTACTCTTCTTTCTCTTCTTATTTCCCAAAGAATGGCAGAAACCGTAGGATCACGTTCAGGATCATTAATCGCTACACCACCTACTAAAGCCGATTGTCCAGACACCTCTAATTTTGGCATATTCACACCTGCTCTATTTCTAAGCACATTAATAGACATATCTAGATCGCTTTGAGAAATATTACCTAATTCAGCAGCAGCTTCAGCATAGTTCACCAAAACCTCTCCTAATCGTATCACTGGCGCATCAGTTTGATTCAAACTTCCTGAACCTTCTGGTTCATTCTTTACAGTTTCATTTAAGAATTTTAATACCGCATATCCAGAAGTACTTGCATTAGAGTTCACACCAGTTAATCGGATATCAGGAGTTACGGTTTGGCTTAAGCGAGGATCCCTATCAGTCATTACATCAGCAATTGAATGATCACCTTTGTATAAAGGAGATTGATCAACAGGAAGACCGTCTTTAGCTAAGTAACTTCTAACCGCATCGCGAGAAATACCGGTTTGAGGCTCTCTATTATTGTAGGACATTAGAGAGTGGGTTAACAACCCAGTCACATAGCGTCTGTACATAATCATTTCAGGATTTCCTGTTAAGCTTAATGAAGTAAATAGATCTCTATAATTGTTGCCTAAGGAATACCTCTTAGAATTAATTAATTCAGCAGCTGCCCATTTTGCAGCCTCTAAATAAGTTTTAGCTCTTGCTTGATCATTCGTATGATATTTTAACCAAGTTCCTTGGAACAACATTATTCTAGACATATATGCTAACACAACATCTTTGTTTACATGTAAGCCTTTTTCACCGACATCAGTCACTCTTACGTTTTCAGCTGCATATTGCAAATCAGCCAACATCTTATCAACCACTACACCTCTTGGGTCTCTAGGTTTGTATAAAGTTTCGATGTCAGTTTCAGAAATAACATTTTCATACCAAGGCACATCACCAAAGCGGCTAACCAAGTCATGGTATTCCATTGCACGGAAGAACCTACCTACACCAGTCCAATGAGCAATTGCTTCCTCCTCCATTGGTACAGTTTTAATCCTTTCGATAAATACATTTGCCTTTCTGACCCATGTAAAACTCCAACCACCACCAGATTCTGGAACTATTTTAGTGAATTCACCAGGACTTGAACTTGCAAAATCATCATTAAAGGCTTGACCTGAAAAATAATTTCCCCAAGAGTAACCAGAACCATATCCACTAAAAAATCCTGTATAAAAACCGTAGGAAAATGTTCTTACATTTTCTTCTTTGGTCCAAAAATCTTCATCAGTCATAGTATCTTGAGGATATTTCTCCAAAAAGTCTTTACTACAAGATGAAAATACTGCTGTTGCACCTAAAAAGCTGATAGCTACAACGATCTTATTGATTAATTTCATAATATTGAATCAATTTGAATTATAAACCTACCTGAACACCAAATGAATACGATCTCTTGAATGGATAAACTCTACCAAAAGAGTTACCATCATTAAGACCCCAAGAAGTATAGTCTGTTTCAGGGTCAATAGGAATATTTGTATTCTTTTTCTCGAACAAGTTCTCTCCACTGAAAAATACGCGTAGTCTACTTAATTTAGCTTTCTCTACAATATGTTTAGGTAAAGAATAACCAAACGTTAAGTTTTTCAGACGTAAATAAGACATATCCATCAAATATTTAGTTTGAGGCATGAAGTTTCGTATGCTATTACTTTGACCTTGGTCTGTTGGACGAGGATAGAAAGCATTAGGATTTTCTTCTGTCCAATAATCCAATTGGTGTTGGTACCATGCTTCTCCTGGTCTGAAACCTGGAATAAACACTGTTCCACTTGCCCATTGTTCACGTCTTCCGACTCCTTGGAAAAATACACCTAAATCAAAGCCTTTGTATTCCATATCCAATCTAAAGCCATATTGCCATCTTGGATTAGAATTACCGATAATTTTTCTATCGCCAGGATTTTCAACAGAACCATCTCCAGTTGAGATCTTTCCGTCACCATTCAAATCTTTGTATTTAATGTCACCAGGACCATAGAAAAACCATCCACTTTCAAATTCAGTTTGATCAGCAATTCCTTCATTTAAGATCCATTTTCCAGCATCATCTTTAAGAAGTTGACCACTAGCATCTTGTTGGAAATCATCATTAGTGAAGAAACGATCTGTTTCGTATCCCCAAATCTCACCAATTACACGGCCTTCATAATTTGAAGAAATCAATCTTGTAGCATTATTGAATTTGGTAATTCGTTCTGTGAAATCACTTAACTGACCACCAATACTGAAGAACAGACCATTATCAAACGCATGTCTAAATTTAACTTCTGTTTCCCATCCTTTGGTTTCCATTGCACCATAGTTTACACGTGGAGGTGTAGCTCCAAATGAGGAAGGCAAAGTGGCACCACTACTTAGCATATCGCTCGTAGTTCTTTTAAACCAATCAAATGTAACATTCAGTTGATCATTGAAGAAGCCTGCATCAGCACCAATATCTAAATCCGTAACCTTTTCCCAAGTTAATATCGGGGAAACAACATTTGGTGTTGCTACAGTATAAAGAAATGCATCACCTACTAACCATCCTGAAGATGAACTAGGCATAGTAGAAATAAATGCATTTGCACCTACATTTTGGTTACCTATCATACCATATGAACCTCTAAATTTCAAGAATGAAAGGTATGGTTTCAAATCTTGCATAAAGTTCTCTTCGGTTACCACCCAACCTGCAGAAACTGCTGGGAAGAATGCCCATCTATTTGATGAAGGGAATCTAGATGATCCATCTTGACGACCACTAACTTGTAAAAGGTATTTATTTTTATAAGCATAGTTCACGCGTCCGATGTATCCCAAAGTTGCCCAGTTACCTAGTGTACTACCTGCTGTTTGAACACCTGTAGCTAATGCTAATTCTCCTTTATCAGGATCCATTAACAATGTTTTTTGCGAATAATGATCTCCACCTTCATACATTTCCATGTTCATACCAACAGTGAATTTCAAGTCATGGTCTCCAAAAGCCTTGTTATAATTGAAGAAACCATTAAACACTTGTCGATCTTGGTAATAAGAAGTATAATTTACACGATCATGAGAAGCTGAAGTAAATGTGCGATAAGGCATTTCTCCTCCGCCTGCCCAAAAGTCAACACCTTTAACAGAACCACCAACGATATGGTCTCTAGCTCCCCAGTTGGTGTATGTGTAGTCTGCATCGAAAGTTAGACCTTCAATAATATTTACTGTTGCACCTAAATTAATACGAGTCATGCCCATTTTATACTCATTCATTTTAGCTTGTTCAACCTCTGTGATTGAGTTACGCATTGGATTTCCATCGATCGTACCGTATGGGAATACTTTTTGCCATCTATATAGATAGAACCAAGGATCGTAAGTACCACCACCAAAAGAATATGGAGCAGTTTTCAATGTGTTAGAATACATGAATTTACTTCGTGCAGAAATCCATTTATTGATTTTTGCATCAACAGCTCCATTGACGTTATAGCGAGTAAACTTATCTGGATTTACTTTTAAAACCCCACCCTGATTAATGTAACCTAATCCAAGGTTATATGAAATAGTACTACTACCACCATTCATATTAATATTATGAGTTTGTTGAGGTGCATAATCTTTCATATACATTCCTGGTGCATCCCAAGGCCTGTAAAAGAACAATCTACCACCACGAACTTCCCAGTCTCTTCCTTCTACCATTTCAGGGCCTAAATCTTGACCACCGTATTGGCTCTCCCATTCACGCATTTTATCGATAGCAAGTTGGTCATAGTAAACTCCAACTGCACCAAAAACATCTGTGTTTGGGTTAGTACGTTGCAATGCTTTTAAAGCAACTTCTGCACCATCAGCAGCATCCGCAATATCTAATACTTCAGTAGGTCTTTGCCAAGCAAAGTTATTAGAATAGGATAGTTGATTGGGAGAATCTTTTCTACCAGTTTTGGTTGTAATCAAAATCACCCCCCACGCAGCACGAGTACCATAAACTGAAGTTGATGCAGCATCCTTTAAAACAGAAACACTAGCTATATCTTCAGGGTTTACCATTTGAAGATTCGGTACTTCTACGTTATCCACTAAAATTAATGGAGAAGCAGATCCTGCATTCAATGATCCAGTCACCCCTCTCAACCTGATGGTTGGGTTTGTACCCAAGTCCCCACTTGGAGTTGTGATTGTTAACCCTGGAACCGAGCCTTGCAGCGCTTTACCAACATCAGTAATCGGTCTAGTTTTAAATGTTTTTTCAACATCAACAGAACTAACTGCCCCTGTTACGTTAGAACGTTTTTGCGTACCATAACCAACTACAACAACCTCATCAATGATGTCTTCACCAGATTCTAGTGCTACATTGACAGTATTACCTGTCACTGACACTTCTTTGGTTTGGAACCCTACAAATGATACCCTAAGTTTCGAACCAACATCAGCAGTAATGGTATATTTACCATTGTCATCTGTTACAGTTGTAACAGATGAACCCACTACTGAAACAGTCGCACCTTTGATAGGTCCGTCCGGTCCGCTTACAGTACCCGTTACGGTATTTTGCAGCACCGATGAAGCCTTTGTCCAGCCAGCATGGTTTCCTAGTGCAACAACGCCTTTGTTTGCGTTAAAAGACGCATAAGTCGGCATTGTTAAGCCTAGAGCGATAGAAAAGAGTAGAAGTCTTCGCATTGCTTTAATAGTTAATAATTTATAATTTTTGTTATCATAATTCGGTTTTACACCCTTACTGATGGCTACCGGTTTTATTCATTTTAGGATCTATGAGACATCGTTAATGCGAATAGGCTCAATTAATATTGAGCCCTCACATGCTTGTTTTTCATTCGAAATCTGGGTAGATCAAATATTGTTTTCTCATTTTCTTGTACTCATCCAATTCAGGTTTCCAGCTTTCGCGGATTTGATCTTCGGTTTTTCCTGCAAGGATCTGTTTTCTCAGCTCATCAGTTCCAGCAAGTTTATCGAAGAATTCTGCTCTTGCAAAAAACTTAGACTTATCAGGCATTTTGTTATAGAAATCGAGCACGTATTTTAAAGTGAATTTTTGTTTGTCAGCATCTAGGCCACGAAGGTCCAAGCCATAGTTTACAGCTCCTTTTCCTTCCACATGTTTTGCCATACCGGCTTTTTCTGTTGGAGTAAAAGTAAAATCTCCATAAACTGGATTCGTGTATCCTACTACTTGAAAAGGCCAATCAGTACCACGACCAACAGAAATATCTGTACCTTCAAATAAACATAAAGATGAATACAAACGGACAGAAAGGTGGTTTGGCAAGCTTGGGGATGGAATTACAGGTAGCTCATACATACTAGAATGTGTATAGTTCTGAACTGGAATAACGGTTAGTTTACATTGTTTACCTTGTTCCAACCATTTTTCACCATTAATCATTTTTGCCAATTCGCCGACCGTAAGTCCGTGGACCATGGCGATTTTATGGTAAGAAACATTGGATTTAAATTTATCGTCTTTGCGCACGGGGCCATCAACTTGGTCACCGCAAGGGTTTGGTCTATCCAACACGATCAATTCTTTATTGTGTTTTACACAAAGCTCCATCACGCGATGCAAAGAAGTGATATACGTATAGAAACGCGCTCCCACATCTTGGAGGTCAAAAATCATGACATCGATGGATTGTACTATAGAATCTTGTTTTTCATTGCCGCCATACAGGGTGAACAATGGAAGTCCGGTTTTAGAATCAACATCGTTGCTTACCTTTTCTCCTCTTTCGATATCGCCACGGAAACCGTGTTCTGGCGCGAAACCAAATTTCAGGTCAACTTTCTCTCTTAATAAAACATCAACTAGGTGTTCATTCTGTTTACCTACAACAGAAGTTTGATTGCCCATCAATCCTACTTTTTTGCCTTTTAGCAAAGGTAAATAGGCAGAAAGTTGGTCCGCAGCTGGAACAATCGTCTGTTGCTGAATAGAATCAACAGTTTGGCTTTGAGCAGTACCTGCATTTCTGTTTTTGTTGGCACCACAACTGCTGGTTAACAAAAGACCTAATACGGCAGAATATAAGAGTATGTTTCCCATTAATTAATTGCTTGGTTCATTTAGTTTGGCTATAAAACCTGCATAAAATTAAAATAAATACCGCATAATAAAGCAAACTGAATAGCAAATTCTGTCAGACTTGGCAAAAATACGCATGAAACACGCATAAATCAGAATAGAAAATGTTCAGGTCAAGAGAATAAATTTCCTTAGAATCGTTGAAATTTAGCTGATTAATGGGTTTAGCTCCGCAACCGATTGCACGTAAATGTGTATAAAATACACTTATAAGTAACATTTATGTGACTTTTCGTTGGTTTGTATCGAGTGTAAAAAAAATCGGCAGAATGATATTCTCATCCTGCCGATTCACAATATTCAAATTATATCTTTTATTCAATCGCTTCACCTGCATAGTCACCTTCGTTACCTAATCTGTCGATTGGTTTTACGGCCACTGCATTCAATTTATGTCCATCTTTGTTTTTAGGCAAACTTAATTCAGACTGAGGTCCATCCAGAATCTGGATATCCCAAGAATCACCATAACGAGCATATGCCACCCACTTAAATACTTGTTCTGGTTGCTTATGGAGCCATTTCACAAAAACGCTGCTTGGCTGATTCGTCAATAATAGCGTTGGCTTCAGAATTGGATTTGAAGACAACCATGGCGAAGCTGGCACTAATGCTTTTTGAGAATATGGTCCATCATGCAATGCTTTTAATAAGGCCGGGTTTTTTGTCAAGCCTGCAATACTCCAGTGAACTGCACCCACGCTATTCGGGATAACTTCCCTAGTTACTGCAATCTGTCTTTTAATTTCATCAACCCTATTCGCTGCTCTTACTTCTACAGTGTTTAA
This sequence comes from Sphingobacterium sp. 1.A.5, assembly GCF_002734235.1. Classification (NCBI taxonomy): domain Bacteria; kingdom Pseudomonadati; phylum Bacteroidota; class Sphingobacteriia; order Sphingobacteriales; family Sphingobacteriaceae; genus Sphingobacterium; species Sphingobacterium sp. 1.A.5. Next base: position 313,191 of record NZ_PEBA01000001.1, on the reverse strand, counting down.
TCCTGGCCAAAGATGACGGTTATGTTTATTTTCTGATTGCCACCATTTCAATAAGCTTGTAAAACTTTGTCTTGGAGGGTCAATAGGCCAATATAGTTGCGGTGTAAAATAGTCTATCCAGCCTTCATTCAACCATAATTTGGCATCTGCATAAAGTTCGTCGTATTGAGAAGACCCTGTTACTCCGGAAGGATATCCAGGTTTCCAGATCCCGAATGGGCTCAACCCAAACTTAACAGCAGGTTTTTCTTTTTTGATTTCAGTATATACTCTTTTGATGAATTTGTTGACATTATCTCTTCTCCAGTCTGGTCTTGAAAGATTTCCGCCTGATTTTTTATAGGCAAACCAAGTTTTGTCATCAGGAAAATCAGCACCCCCATTATAGGTTGCATATGGATAGAAGTAGTCATCAAAATGAACACCATCAATATCGTATCTTTTTACGATATCCATAACTACTGCTGCAGCATGGTTTTGAGTTTCTTGGCTCGCAGGGTCAAACCAATACATTCCATTTCTCAGGCGAACGACATTATCAGGAGATTTACGGACCAAAGACTCACTAGTTACTGTTCCGCCATTGCTGTGGTGTGCGCGATATGGGTTTAGCCATACGTGCAGTTCTAGGCCACGCTTATGTGCTTCTTCCACCCAAAATTCCAATGGATCGTAATATGGATTAGGAGCTTTCCCTGTTGTCCCGGTCAAAAAATAAGACCAAGGTTCTAGGCTTGACTTATACAATGCATCTGCAGATGGTCTAACTTGAAATATAACTGCATTAAAATTGTTGTTCTTCAATAGATCCAACAATCTGATCGCTTCTATTTTCTGTTGTTCAGTGGTCAGGTTGTTTTTACTTGGCCAGTTTATATTAGCAACAGTTGCTACCCACGCTGCTCTAAACTCTCTTGGAACATTTGGAAGGTTAGCTTTGAAAACTGGTTTTTCAACGGGTTTTTTCTCGGCTACTTTTTCAGCATGCTGTTTGGTATTTGTTTTATTCGCTACAGGTCTTTCAACAGGTTTTGGAGTTTCTGCAGGTACATCTTTGTTAACAGCAGTTGTTGGCTGTTGCAATACTTTCCCTCTTTTTCTGGAACTACATGACAGCACTACCGCCACCATCAGCACAAAAAGGCAAAGATTAATAAATCTTCTCATCATAAATTCGTTCTTAACCCACAAAACTAAGGTTTTTGTGAGGTTTCCCACTAATTGTAACTTATTCTTTATAAATTAAATAATCATTTCCCCTTGAAAAACAACGCTTTGCACTTTAAAATCATGATCAAACACAAGGACATTTGCCACAGAACCAGAGTTCAAATTGCCCAAATCATTCCTTTTGATTAATCTTGAAGGATATAGAGTTGCCATTCTAAGGCTTTCATCAAGGCTGATTCCTACTTTTTTGACACAGTTTTCTACGGCTTTCAACATACTAAGCGCAGATCCTGACAATGTTCCGTCGGGCATGGTATAATGGTCTTCATTGAACACATGCTGATAAATCCCTTTATCACATTTTGCAACCGCATCTGTAATGAGAAACAAGCGTTCCTTCATCATTTCTTTTGAAATTTTCACCGCTTCAAAATCTACATGGATTCCATCTACAATAATGGATGCACATACCTCATCATGGTTAAATGCTGCTCCAGGCAGCCCAATATCACGATGATGAAGTGGAGACATCGCATTCCATAAATGAGTTACTGCAGGAATTCCATTGTCGAATGCTTCTGTTGCTTCCTTAAAAGTAGCTGCACTATGTCCCGCAGTAACTAAAACGTTGTTTTCATTTAAATAGTCTATACAATCTTGTGAAGTTAGTTCAGGGGCAACGGTCATCATCCTCACGATATGCTCATTCCCTTCCACGACTGATTTCAACAGGTCTACGGTTGCTCTTTGGATCAGCTCCGCTGGATGGGCACCTCTTTTCGCTGCGTTTAAGAAAGGTCCTTCAAGGTGCAATCCCAATGCGACCTTAGGATTCGCTTTTCCAAAAACTTGAATAGCATCCTTAAACAGTTCGAGTGTATTGGTTGCTAAACATAATACAAAAGATGTACATCCTTGTTTCAACAGGTTCTGTTCAATTCTATGGATTGATTCAACTGTAAGCTCCGCTGAGAATAGATCATCAGCAGTACCATAAATCTGTAGGTCTATCAATCCTGGACATATATTCGCTCCCTGTACATCGATCACCTGAAAATTGCCTGGGGCATCATTTTGTGGAACAATTCCTGCAATTTTATCAGCATCTATTAGAAGTGCATGTTGATCATAAATTTGATACTCGTTATAAATCTTACCATTTACAAGGGCTATTTTCTGTTTCATACTGCAAGTTAGTTATTGTTCCCTTTTGTTGAAAATCCAATTGTCTAATCGTATATTAGACCATCAATATTTTCAATATGGCACAAAAAGAAATCTTAAACACTGACAAAGCACCGGCGGCGATTGGCCCTTATAATCAAGCAATCAAAACTGATAAAACCTTATATGTATCTGGCCAAATCCCTTTGATTCCTGAATCGATGGAATTAATAACAACAGGTGTCGCAGACGAAGCACATCAAGTATTAAAAAATGTTGGGGCAATCTTAAAAAATGCAGGCTATGATTATTCAGATGTAGTAAAGACTTCAATTTTCTTGAGCAGCATGGATTATTTCGCAACTGTAAATGAAGTATATGCTGAATACTTTAAAGACAATCAACCAGCAAGAGAATGCGTAGCAGTTAAGACTCTTCCCAAAGAGGTTAATGTTGAAATCTCTGTAATTGCTTGGAAAGCATAATCAAGACCTTATTTCAAACAGTCGAAATTTTTTTTAAACTATTTTTAATTTCGACTGTTCATTCAATAATTTAATCAACTTTTCGCCCTTAATTCAAAATTTTTTTAAAAAAGGTAACAAAAGTCACTTTTTAAATGGATAAATAATTGAATATTTATCCAATATTTAATTTTGCCCTACATCTACCTAAAATAAACATGCGAACAAGGTCTCTATGAAGAGTCCTTTCGTTTTCTTAGTCAAAAAACCATTTTTCATTTTTAAACTACTTCTCATATTTTCCAACCTAAAACAGGTTCGTAGTTTATAAATTTCAACGAAATGGGAATATGAATTGTTCTCCTTGTGATTACTGTAAGTAGCGCAACACTTATTATTCACGTTATAATTCCATACACTGACGTAAATCTTTAAACATTTTACTTTATGAGAACGACATTTTTTTTATTGATTACCCTACTTATTGGATTCACTTCGTGCGAAAAAAACACTGATGACGATAGAGCTCAAGACGAACTTGAATTGAGAAAAATGTTTGACGAAATCACGGATTTGGCAAACTCCGTTCCTTGTACAGATTCCAATGATTGGGAATTTATTCCATACGGTTCCAAAGCGTGTGGAGGTCCGCAAGGCTACATCGCTTATTCAAATTCCATTGATGTAGATAAGTTCAAGGATATGGTGGAAGATTATTCTGAGGCAGAAGAAGAATTTAACATAAAATACAAAATCGTATCTGACTGTTCTGTTGTTCAAGCACCTAATGGAGTTATCTGCAAAGACGGTAAACCGGAGTTTGTTTACAACAATTAGACAAGCCTAAGACAGCGAAAATAAATCTGTCATGCTAGAGAATTCCAAATTTTATTAATTTAGTGGGATTATCTATCCCATGGCAGATTTATCTTTAATTACTCCTATCGAATATCTGAAAGGCGTAGGTCCACAAAAGGCCGATGTGCTGAAGAAAGAACTTCAAATCTTTACGATTGGAGATTTGCTTCAGGACTATCCCTTTCGATATATTGACCGGACCAAGTATCACAAAATCCGTGAGTTGCATCCCGACATGGTTGGAGCTCAGGTTTTGGGAAGATTGATGAGTCTTCAAGAAATTGGCGAGAAGCGTGGAAAACGTTTGGTAGCTCAGTTCAAGGATGATACTGGAATGATGGAATTGGTATGGTTCCAATCCTTGGCATGGTTGAAGAAAGGATTAAAAGTTGGTGCTGCATATATTATTTATGGTAAACCGACAGAATTTAACGGCACAATTTCCATCACTCACCCGGAAATGGAGCTATATAATCAGCAGGCAAAAAAAGTTGGCAACATGACCATGCAGCCTGTTTATTCATCAACTGAAAAATTGAAGAAATTCAATCTCGACAGTAAGGGAATTCAAAAACTTCAACAAACGGCCCTGGAGACTACTTTAAGAACAGTTGTTGAGACACTCCCTCCTTACATTCTTGAGAAATACACTTTAATGCCTTTGCAACAGGCCTTGCTGAGCATTCATTTTCCTCAAAATGAACAGCTGATGAAAGCAGCGGAAAGAAGGCTTAAGTTTGAAGAGTTGTTTTTCATCCAACTGAGGCTGCTTAAAAACAAACAACTTAACACACAAAGATACAAAGGCCATGTTTTTAATGAAGTAGGTGACAAATTCAATACATTTTTCAATGAAAGATTGCCTTTTCCATTAACAAATGCACAAAAACGTGTTGTCAGAGAAATACGGCTTGACTGTAATACTGGTGCTCAAATGAACAGGTTGGTACAAGGGGATGTAGGATCTGGAAAAACAGTAGTTGCTTTGATGAGCATGTTAATAGCTTTGGACAATGGTTTTCAAGCTTGTATGATGGCGCCTACCGAAATATTAGCCAACCAACATTACAATGGTCTAAAATCTCTTTTGGGAGATGATATTTGCAATGTTAGGCTGTTGACAGGGTCGACTCCCGCAAAACAGAGACGCATCATACATCAAGAACTAGAGGACGGAACTTTAGATATATTAATAGGAACGCATGCATTAATCGAGGATAAGGTAAAATTCAAGAACATCGGCTTTGTTGTTATCGATGAGCAACATCGATTTGGTGTTGAACAAAGGGCCAAGCTTTGGCGAAAGAACACTATCCCACCTCATATGTTGGTGATGACTGCCACACCTATCCCAAGAACATTGGCAATGACGATGTACGGTGACCTGGATATTTCCGTAATCGATGAACTCCCAGCGGGAAGAAAGCCCATCAAGACGGTTCATTTCTTTGAAAACCAACGTCTGCGGGTGTTTGGATTTATGCGGGAAGAGATCGCTAAAGGCAGGCAGGTCTACATTGTTTACCCATTGATTAAGGAAAGCGAGAAAATGGATCTTCTATATCTGGAAGCAGGTCTTGAAGGATTGATGCGAGAGTTTCCGCTTCCGGATTTCCGAATCAGTATCGTTCATGGAAAGATGCCGGTGAAGGATAAAGATTTCGAGATGCAACGATTTATCAAGGGCGAAACCCAGATTATGGTGGCTACGACTGTAATTGAAGTAGGTGTGAATGTGCCAAATGCTTCGGTAATGGTTATTGAAAATTCCGAACGTTTTGGTCTTTCTCAGTTGCATCAGCTTCGGGGTCGTGTTGGGCGTGGCGCAGAACAATCGTTCTGTATTTTGATGTCCAGCAACAAATTGAGCAAAGAAGGTAGAACTCGGCTTGAAACCATGGTCAGGACGAACGACGGATTTGAAATTGCCGAAGTTGACCTTCAGCTGCGAGGACCTGGCGATTTATCAGGAACCCAGCAGTCTGGCGTATTGGAGATGAAAATTGCCGATCTTGCAAAAGATCAAGCCATTCTTTCAGAGGCTAGGCAATTGGTGATTCAGATTTTTAACGAGGATCCAAATCTTAAAGAACCCCAGCATCAATTATTGGCTCAGTATCTTAACCGAAGTGCGCCAGCTATTTCTTGGGACAAAATCTCCTAAATTCCGTACCTTTGTAAACTTATTTCCTCTGAAATAAGCTTAAAACGAGTATGAACCATTTCAAATCATACTTGTTATATCATAAAACAATAAATGGCAAGATTTAAAATACATGACACGGCAGTAAAGCCAGAAACAGCAGTATTGGTAAGTGTTATCACTCCTGATGTTTCTGATGAAACCGCTAAAGAATATTTAGAAGAATTAGAGTTTTTGGTTACCACCGCAGGTGGTATAACCAAGGGCGTCTTTACACAGAAATTGGCTTTTCCAGACCGCGCAACATTTGTAGGGTCAGGGAAATTAGATGAAATCAAGGAATATATTAAGGCTGAGGAAATTGACATGGTGGTATTCGACGATGAGCTGTCGCCATCTCAATTAAGAAATATTGAAAAGTATTTTGAGATTAAAGTGCTAGACAGATCCAACCTTATCCTTGACATCTTCGCAAAACATGCAAAGACTGCACAGGCGAAAACTCAGGTAGAATTGGCACAGCTTCAATACTTGTTACCTCGTTTGACAAGAATGTGGACTCACTTGGAACGTCAGCGAGGTGGTATTGGTATGCGTGGACCTGGTGAGAGTCAAATCGAAAGTGACAGACGGATGATCTTAAACAAGATTTCCTTGTTAAAAGACCGTTTAAAAACGATTGACAAGCAAAATGAAACCCAACGTAAGAATAGAGGAGAGATGATTCGTGTTGCTTTGGTCGGATATACCAATGTTGGTAAATCAACGATCATGAATATGATTTCCAAATCGGATGTGTTGATTGAGAACAAATTGTTCGCTACACTTGACACTACGGTAAGGAAAGTCGTGATCGACAATCTCCCTTTTTTATTGTCTGATACGGTTGGATTTATCCGCAAATTACCGCATCACTTGGTAGAATGTTTTAAGTCTACTTTGGACGAAGTCCGAGAAGCAGATGTTTTGATTCATGTTGTGGATATTTCACACCCTTATTTTGAAGACCATATCCATGCCGTTAATGAAACTCTAAAGGACATTGGCGCTGTTGACAAACCCGTTATTACTGTTTTCAATAAAATTGACGCTTACAAACCGCCGATTGAAGTAGATGAGGATGGTGAAGAGATCAAAGTTACCTTGGATGATTTCAGGAATTCGTGGATGGCAAAAAATGCAGACCCTGCAATTTTCATTTCCGCGACCGACAAGATTAATGTGGAAGAATTCAAGGAAAAGGTTTATGAAGTAGTTGTGAAAATGCACAACGCCAGATATCCGTATAACAACCTATTGTATTAGGATTTTAAAATGCAAAACAAAGAAGTAGAATTTATTGACTGGGGATTGTTGGATTATCAGGAAGCGTGGGACAAGCAAGAAGAGATTTTTGCAAAAACCCTTGCTATCAAACATGACAATCGAGTAAATAACGAACAGAATCCAACTCCAAACTATTTAATTTTTACGGAGCATCCGCATGTTTACACTTTGGGTAAAAGTGGACATCTCGAGTATCTCTTATTGGATGAGGAAGGTTTGAAAGAGAAAGAAGCCACATTCTATAAGATTAATAGAGGGGGTGACATTACTTACCATGGTCCTGGGCAGATAGTAGGATATCCAATTTTAGATTTGGACAATTTCTTTACTGACATCCATTTATACCTTCGCACTTTGGAGGAAGCAATCATCTTGACCTTAGCAGAATATGGGATTGAGGCAGGCAGATACCCTGGTTATACTGGTGTCTGGTTGGATCCTGACAACGATAGGGCTAGAAAGATATGTGCCATGGGCGTCAGGGCATCAAGGTGGGTTACCATGCACGGATTTGCTTTTAACGTAAATGCAGATTTGAATTATTTTGGGAATATAGTTCCCTGTGGTATAGACGACAAGGATGTCACTTCCATAGAGCGGGAATTAGGTTATAAAGTTGATATTGAAGAAGTAAAACAAAAACTAAAGAGGCATTTGGCAGATCTTTTTAAAATGAATTTGCATTAGCCTATCCACAAAATAAGGAAGCCATAAGACAAAATCTTATGGCTTTTTTTATGATTTGAATTTCTTTCGGGACAATCTATTAATCTGTGCGTCTTCTATTGTATTTACGGATAAATTATGAGAAGTACCCTTTTACTTATATTTTCATTTCTTATTGTTTCGAGCTCCTATGGTCAAGAGTATATTGATGAGGAGGCTTTATTTATGAAACTAGTCAATCAAGTTAGATCTCCCGATTTTAAATTGGAAGAACTGACAAAAGTCTACGAAACTGTTCATTTAGACAAAAAGAATAAAATCGTTGATGTAAAGACCATCTCTCCTCGCAAGAAAAAGCTCAGTAAAAAAGAAGTCTTTAAAACCAACAAGGCAAATGTTTATCGTTTTGTAAAGATTTTCCTGAATGAAAATACTGGAGCTAGGACTATTGACAATGCAGCTACTGCGTTTCCTATTTCTGAAGATGGCTACTTCTGTGTAAATCATCATCATATGGTTGATATATGGAATGCAGGATCTGGAGATCCAGAGGCTGTAGACCGAAGCGTTTATTATTTTTTGGCTGATTTCGAAGGCAACATTTTACCGATTGATTCAGTATGTAGCTATAATGAGCAAGCCGATGTTGCTATCATAAAAGCCAATACAAAGGGCAAGAAAATCGAAGCTTTTCCTTTGGGCAATGAATTAGAAACTGGGGATGATGTTTTTATCATAGCTCATCCGAAGTCCTATTTATATTATTTCAGTGCTGGCATCGTGAACCGGATGACCCAAAACAAAGACAATATCTTTTCACGTAAAATGGAGATATCGGCAGATTTCGCAGCTGGTTCTAGTGGAGGTCCAATTTTCGATGAGTTTGGCAACATTGCAGGCATAGTATCCTTAACGCGATCCCTTTATTACCACCAACAAAAACAGCAGAGTTTACAAATGGTCGTGAGACACACTGCACCAGTTTCTGTGATAAAAGCTTTAATTAAAAAATAGGCTATGAAATTAAAAGTATTATTTGGGATTTGTGTTTTCATCTTGATGAGCTTCACCACCTTTTCTCAAGAATATATCAATAGTGGCAAATTGATACAGAAGCTTGAACAGGAGGTAAATGACCCATCATTTGACATGAAGAAGGTGAACATGTTTTACAATACATTTCATATTGACCGTGAGGACCACAAGATTGACCTTCATCCTTCCACGGCGGAAAAAAAGGTATTGTACCCGGAAGAAATCTACGAAAAGAGGCTTCCGAATGTTTATTTATTTTTACAGGTTTATGGGTCCAATAAATCTAACAAGCTAAAAATCAATGGTGCTGGCACTGCATTTTCGATTTCTGAATATGGTCATTTTTTGATCAATCTTCATATGATTGATGATTTGGGTGTTGGTTCGGGTGATCCGAGTAATGTTGACACTTCGATTCACTTGATTTTAGCCGATTACAGAGGTACTATTCTAACTATAGATTCGGTGGTCACTTATAACAGGGCCGCCGATATCGCCATATTGAAAGCAAACACCAACGGCAAAAAGATCGCTTCAAACCCGTTAGGGCAAGATCTTAAGGCTGGCATGGATGTCTTTGCGATTACACATCCACGGTCTTACTATTACTATTTCAGTACTGGTAGGGTTGCCAGGATGATTGAAAATGACATGGGTGTCATGAGCAGAAAAATGGAAATTACTGCTGATTATGCAGCAGGATCAAGCGGTGGGCCAATCTTTGACAACAAAGGCAATATCGCTGGTATCGTGTCATTAACAAAATCATTCTATTATGACCAATCCGAGCAGAAAAACCTGCAGATGGTTATCAAAGAAGCAGTTCCAGTCAGTACGATTTGGAACCTTATCAACTAGTCTATCCTTCCCTTTAAATTAAAACGGCTATACTACTTACTCCACATCAAACCCCCTCGATGCTGGAGTAAGTTTTTTTTATGGCTGGTAATTTATTACTTGAATAGATTGGTAGGAATAATGTTCAACATGAATCTCTGCCTGTACTTGTTTAGCAATTTGAAACAAAGCTGTTGACTCGGTTCTTTTTGCTACTGAGAGCTTAATTTCTGTACAATGAGGTAAAAATAAATTTTCTACCAGGTCAACAGTATTATTTTCTCCTGATAGATGCCCCAAGATTAGATGTTTAAGGCGTTCGGATCTATGGTCGAGAAAAGCCCCTAACGACAAATCATTGGAAATATGGCCCCAACCACCTTTAATTCTATTTTTTAGGTGGTAAGGATATCTTCCTGTCAGCAGCATTTGCTCGTCATAATTCGCTTCTAGAAACAATATGTCTGCTATTCGGATAGCTTTCTTGACATTGTCACAAATCCTTCCCAAATCCGTGAGTACCGAAATATTGATATGCCCATCGGACACCAAAAAACTACATGGCTCTTGTGCATCGTGATATTTAGGTATCCCGTAAACCGAGAGGTCTTCCAGGTTGACGACAGAATTAGACTTTATGAAATTGACCAAATAGTCTGGGAGCTGTAACCTTGATGATTCATAAGTCCCTTGTGTCAGGTAGATTGGGATTTGATAACGCTTGGCAAAGACTGAAAGTCCACAAATATGATCTGTATGTTCGTGTGTTACGAAGATTGCACTGATGGATGCAGGATTTATTCCCAATGCCGCCATTCGAAGATGAAGGTGCTTGTTATTGATTCCGGCATCTATCAAAACGGCCGTATTACCTTTAGCAATATAGTAGCTATTCCCATTACTTCCAGAAGCCAGCGCAGCATAACGAATCATAATGCAAAGATAGAAAAATGAGACAAAAAAAGAGGCCATTATCGGGCGATAATGACCTCATCTACTTATAAACAACAAACAAGGGAGTAGGAATCATTACTCCAAATATTTTATAATTTCTCGGCTAGGAATTTTTCCAAATCAGCACCGCGAAGATCTTTAGCTATAATTTTTCCCTCAGGAGAAATCAAGTAATTTGTCGGAACAGCTTTAATAGCATATAATTCGCCAACTTCGTTTTTCCAACCTTTTAGGTCAGATACATTTGTCCAAGTCAACCCATCGTCTTTGATTGCTTTTAACCAGTTTTTCTTATCGCTATCCAAAGACACTCCCAATATTTCAAAGTTTTTGTCTTTATATGCTTGATAAGCTTTTACGACATTTGGATTCTCTTGACGACAAGGCTTACACCATGATGCCCAAAAATCAATAAGCACATATTTACCTTTGAAATCAGAAAGTTTAACAGGTTTGCCATTAACATCATTTTGTTCAAAGTCATAAGCGTCAGCACCTACTACAAGTGCTCTTGCTCTCAAAGTATTCAGGAGGCGTTCAGCTCTTTTAGACGTTTTGATTTCCTCTGACAGATTAGCAAACATACCCTTGATATCGTATTCTGGATTGTTCGTATTCGCTAGATTTTCCAGATATACTAAGCTCATTGTGTTTTCAGGGTGTTTCTTAATGAATTCCAATCTGTTTTTAGCAACGGTATTGTTCCATGTTGATTCTACCTTTAGTTTATCAAGTTCCAATTCTGTATTATCTTCAAAGACAATTATTGAATTTTCACCAGTTGGAGCTGCTATATCCGCCAATTGAGGTTCTTGATTTCTGAATTGCTGAAAGAATAAGATTCCAAAAACTAATAAAATAGCAGCAGCAGAAGCTACCATAGACAAAATAGGGAACCTCTTAATCTTTTTAGGTTCTTCTGAATAATCATCTATAGCTAATGGTTCCTCTTGATTTCCTGTTACAGGTTGGATCCGATGGTCTATTCGAGCGACTATTTTTTCAATCCTTTCCGTATCGATAGAATCATCATCGCCTAGTTGAGCAAACCAAGTCTCAACTAATTGCTTTTCCTCGGCACTGCAAGTGCCCAGAAAATAACGGTCCAAAATGTTTTGATCAATATTCATCGAATTACGGTTTATCACGAGGATAAAATATGGTTAAAACAATAGAAAGACGATTGTCAAAACCTTATGTCCCTAGAAAAAAATAAAAAATAGTAAGAATCTTCAATTTACCACCTGAAGCCTTGATAATTAAGCTATATTTATTTCAGATAGTCTTTTCTGACAATCCCAAATGGTCAGCAATTTCTGTATTTGTATATCCATCCATACGCATTTTAAGTATAATTTTATCTTGCGGCGGATATTTATCCATGAGCCTATCTAGTTCTACTAGGAACTGTTTTTCCCTAATATGAAAGTCAGCACTATCTACAAAAGTTTCTCCGAAATGTCTTAATGAATCTAGGTATTTCCGTTCATGCAATTGATGTGCGAAGTAATCTAGGATTTTATTCCGCAGGGCGCGGTATATATAGGATTTAAATTGTTGATTGATTTGAATGTTTTCTCTATTGGTCCATAATTTTATAAACAAATCATGTACAATATCTTCAACAGCATCATCATCATCCAATTTTAATGCAAGACCAACCATAGGCTTTTTATACCTATTATAGAGTTCATTGAATGCCAACTGTTGATCCTGCTTGATTAAATCAAACAGCTCCTCATCAGTCAATATGAAATAGTTATGCATTCTTTAGGTTGTCTTTCAGAATGCAAAATAATAGTTTTTTTATTTATTTACCTAACATTCTGGCAAGCTAAGTGGTACTTTTATTGCTAATCCACCGTCTGCGGTCTCTTTATACTTGATATTCATATCCTGTGCAGTATCCCACATTGTGCTTACTACGGCGTCTAAACTAACTTTTGCTTTGTCTGGATTTGACTGAAGTGCGAGTTGCGCAGCAGTAATTGCTTTAATTGCTCCCATGGTATTTCTTTCGATGCATGGTATCTGCACCAAACCACCGATTGGGTCGCAAGTCAATCCCAAATGATGCTCCATAGCGATCTCTGCAGCCATCAATACTTGTCTTTGCGATCCTCCGAGGCACTCGGTCAAAGCACCGGCAGCCATTGCTGAAGATACACCGATCTCTGCTTGGCACCCTCCCATGGCAGCAGATATCGTCGCCCCTTTCTTGAAAATCGACCCTATTTCAGATGCTGTAGCAATAAATTGGATGATTTTATCCTCCTTATAGCAATCGTGAAAAACAATATAATATTGAAGAACAGCAGGAATTACTCCTGCAGCACCATTGGTCGGAGCAGTAACAACCCTACCAAAAGATGCATTTTCCTCATTAACGGCAAGTGCAAAACAACTTACACAATCCAAAATGTATCCAAAATCCTTACCCCCAGCACGAATGGCCTCAACCCAGGAATCAAAATCACTGTAGGATCTGCCTTTCAACATTCTTTTGTTAAGTTTTGATGCCCTGCGTTCAACATGAAGCCCACCGGGTAGCACACCTTCAGTATGACATCCTTTGTAAATACATTCTTTTATGGTTTGAAATATTTTTTGAACACCCTCTTTTGTTTCTTGTTCTGGCCTCCAAGAGCATTCATTTTCCAATACGAGTTCAGATATTTTTAATCCTGTCCGCATGCAGGAAACCATTAATTCCTGTGCTGTATCAATTGGGAAAGGAAGGTCAATTTCAGAAAGGACACTTTCAGTGTCATTCTCTTGAACCACAAATCCACCACCAATGGAATAATATGTTTCTGAAACCGCTGTTTCATTGTCCAGGAATGCCTGAAAAGTTACAGCGTTCGGGTGAAAAGGAAGGCTTTGGTCGTAAAGGAAAAGTAAATCATCCTGATAGGAGAAGTCAATATCTTTCTTCCCCCCGATACTCATTTTCTTATTGGCTTTAATTCGCTCGACCTTAGGTACGACATCACTGACATCGAATGTTACAGGATCGTCTCCACTAAGCCCTAATAACACGGCGATGTCCGTACCATGGCCAACTCCAGTTTTTGCTAAGGAGCCGTACAGCAGTATTTTCACTTCCTTGATATGATTTAGTAAGTCTCTCTTTTCCAAAGTTTCCACAAATCGCTGTGCCGCACGCCAAGGACCTAAAGTATGGGAACTGGAGGGTCCAATTCCTATTTTAAACATATCGAATATTGAAATCTGCTCTTTTGCCATATTACTCAATCTACTCAACAAAATTAGTCTTTCTTTTGAATAAAAAAAGCCAGTAAAACTTACTGGCTCTTTATTTTTATGTTAACAGATTGGAATTAGATTCCATCTCCATTCTTTAAATTCTCTGAAATAGTTACTGGAAGCTTTCCTTCAGGTTTTATTTGTTTTAACAATGCCTTTAAAACCGCTTTTTGCATAAAGAAATCATTTTGATAGCCCAGTAAAACAGATGAACTACGCATCACATCAACTGAATTTAATGCATACGGATTTGTCAACATAATCGATATGGTTCTTCTACCGGCAATCTTGTCAATAAATTCTTTGGTAGCATCATTCAATTCCAGTTCACTGCGTGGTCTACTGCGATTATCATGAATAACTAAGATAATTTGACGATTGTCTTTTGATTCTTTCATTAACTCTTTCAGTTGTTCTTCGGTTTCATTCCCTTTTATAAAGAACTGTTCGAAGTCACTCAATTGAAGGGCAAGTCCTTTTTCAAAATCTTGAGCTTTATCAATGCCTACACTCACGATGGATGTAGATCTTTTTGGATCAAATCTTTTAAGACCACGTTCAGATTTCAATAAAGTTACCGCCGCATCAGCGATACGTTGAACAAGACTTTGAGCACTTGGGGTATTTAAATCCTGATAAAGGTTATTTTTATTAACTACTTTTGGTTGATTTAATCCTAGCCATAATTTTGCAGCCAATACTTTCTTTACACGAGCATCAACAGATGCTTGAGAAATTCTTCCAGATTTGATTGCTTTTTCTATAAGATCAATTGCACGGCCGCTATTTTCAGAAACTTCCAAAAGATCATGTCCGGCTTCGATAGCCATGACATCAGCTTCTCCTCGAGGAAAGTATTTTTTCACGCCGTTCATATCCATTGCATCCGTTACCGTCAAACCTTGAAAACCTAATTCCTTACGCAAAAGGTCAGTAACAACCTTCTTCGAGATCGATGATGGAATATTTGGGGTAGCGTCTAATGCAGGAATATTCATGTGAGCAACCATAACTGATGGAGCTCCATCCTTTATTAATTCTCGGAATGGATATAACTCTAAGCTGTCTAGTCTAGTTTTGTCAAATTTTAACTGTGGCAGGTCATGGTGGGAGTCAACATCTGTGTCTCCATGACCTGGAAAATGTTTCAAAGATGCCAAAATGCCGCCTTGAACCATACCATCCATATAGGCTTTAGCCTTGGCAGTTACTTTATATTTATCATCTCCAAAAGAACGGAAATTGATTACTGGGTTTTTAGAATTGTTATTGATGTCAACAACTGGCGCAAAGTTGAAATGCATGCCAATTCTTTGGAAATCGCGAGCAACTTGGCGCCCCATCTCATACAACATATTGTTGTTTTGGATTGCTCCCAATGTCATTTGGTAAGGGTAAGAAATTGTAGAATCCGGCATACGCATTCCTAATCCCCATTCACCATCAAATGTTATCAACAAAGGAACTTTACTGACTTTTTGATATTGATTGAACATATTTGCATGTCTAACCGGTCCCCCTTGAAAAACTACTAAGCCACCTAACTGCTCTTTTTCAATAACTTGTTTTACAGAATCAATATATTTTTGACCAAGATTGGTATGTGCTCTAACTAAAAAAAGCTGCGCAATACGTTGTTTTGGAGTCAAGGTATTAAATACAGAATCGACCCAGGTATGCTTTTGGTTGATAAAATTTATGAAATTGGGCTTATTTTGGGCAAATCCCGCAGAAATAAGCATAATGGACAGCAATCCGATACAGAATAGTTTCTTAATCATCACAATATAGTTTATACGAAATACGGGAATTTTAGTTAGTTTTTAAAATATTTTGCATTTTTAAAACACAACACGCACAAAACCGCAGTCTAGAGATTGTATTTTGCCTCTACCAATTTTGCCAATTCCGCAGCATTGTCTAATTCACCACATGCTTCTTTTTTCCAAAGCATATCAATTATCAACAATAAGAATTGTGTTTCCAAATCCGGATTTTCATACCTGAGTTCCTGGAATGCTTTGAGTACAATTGGCTGTACGGGTTTTATAAAAAGTTCATGTTGGGACTTTGAGAAGCTATGATGTGAAAGTCTCTCCTGCAATTTCCAAAACTGTGGGTCATCAGCAACAAGCTTGCTTGGAAATTGAACCATGTTTTTCAAAAAGTCTTTGGCACCTTTATAAGTCATCATTCCTTTATGATGCAAAAGAACTTTCCGATACCCAGATTTAACAATATGTGCCAAAAGCGCATCTTTATTTCCAAAATGTTTAAAGATAAGCGCTTCAGAAACTCCAGCCTTTGCAGCAATCTCCTTGGTAGAGGTATCAAGATAACCTTTACTGGCAAATAGCTGCAAAGCAGTTTGCAATATCTTTTCCTTTCTACTGAGCGTTGTTTCTTTCATTGACTTATGGAGCAAATATATCCATTTTTTTCGAGGGTACTGAAAAAGTCTTCTTAAAAATTTAGAGGTTTCAAAATGCTTGAAAACCATGTGTTAAACCCTTTGAGAATCGAGTATTTGCGACTTAAAATATAGAAGCATTCAAATAGAAAAAAGATAAGGGCTTATGAACATAAAAATTCATAAGCCCTTTTTTAATGGATAGTTTTTCAGTGCCCTCTTTTTTTCTGAATGTCTTTTTTCTGTGGCACTACAATGATAAGTGATTTAGAATACGATTGTTAGAACATCTTGTATCTTTTTTGTGATTATAAAGTTGCTCTCATTTAAAAGCTATATTATTGAAAAAAATTTACCAGCGGCCTAACCATGAAATGCCTTTTGCCATTTTTATTGATCATCGTATTTAGTCATTCTATCAGTCAAGCACAGAGCATTGTTTCTGGGAAAGTGCAGGACAAAACTAAAGCCAATCCCTTACAAGATGCCAGCATACAGCTTTTGAACTTAAAAGACTCAACGGTGAGATCTGCAAAGTCCAATGACAAGGGAGCATTTTCCTTTGAGCGAGTAAACCCTGGAAGATATCAGTTATCTGGAACTCTCTTGGGGTTCAAAAAGTTTGAGCAACAGCTGGATGTTAATAAAGCAACACAATCTGTTGTGGTAGAATTGGAACCGGGGGAAATTATAATTGAGGAGATTACTATTGCACCGGCACCCAATGTTGCTGTTCGTGGTGATACACTAGAATTCAATTCCCGGAATTTTGCGACACGCGAATATGCTGACGCAGATGAGATGGTCGCTCAAGTACCCGGAGTAACAATCGATGAAGATGGAAAGGTTTCAGCTCATGGTGAAGAAGTAACTAAAATTATGGTAGACGGCAAGGAATTCTTTAGCACAGACCCTAAAGTTGCACTCAAGACACTTCCTGCTGATATAATCGACAAACTACAGATCATCGATGAGAAAAGTGAGCAATCAAAGTTCTCAGGATTTGATGACGGGAAGAGGTCTAAAGTGATCAATATTGTAACTAAACCCGATAAGAAAAAGGGCCTGTTTGGAAAATTTAATGCTGGCAAAGGAGATGAGGATAAATTCAGCTTAAATACTGGAGTGAATGCTTTCCGAGGTGATGAAAAGGTTTCCATCAACATAATGGCAAACAACATCAATGAAACTGATTTCTCTGAGCAAGGAAGAGGTGGGTTCAGGAGAGGAAACAACAATACAGATAGAGGTCTTTCTGACACCTACGCTGCTGCCGCAAATTATACAAACACCTTCTTGGACAAAAAATTGGAAGTAAATGGAAATTATAGGTTCCGTAGCAGCAATACCATTACCAATACGCTTTCCGACGTTGAATATACAACAGGAACTCGGGCAAACCAATTTCAAAAACAACAACAAGAAGGGGAGAACGGAAATTCAGAGCATAATCTTCGAGGTAGATTGAAATGGGATATCGACAGCATGAACAGATTGGATATAAATCCGAACTTATCTTATACAAACCGAGATATTTTCAATTCTTCGGTTAGTAATATGATGAAAGAAGGTTCGGAACCGCTGAATAATTCTGATCGCAAATTCAACAACAATAACAGTAATTTCAGTTTTGGGGGCTCATTGACATATATGCACAGATTAAGGAAATCTGGCCAAACAATATCGTTGAACCTTGATGGGAATAAGAGCAGCAATGAAGCCTTGGGCAGGACATTATCTTTTAATCAATACTACAAAGATGCGATGCTCGACCGAATTGATACCAACAATAGAGAAAGTATTACCAATGGATATGGTAGTGGCTATAACGGCAGGCTCTCATACACCTATAATTTATCTAAGATTTCAAGATTTCAGGCAAATTATGGATTTCGAAATACCAGTAACTACTCCGATAGGAAAACCATGGAGTTCTTGGCAGAAACGGGGCAATTCGATGAATTAAACGAAAGGCTGTCTAATGAGTTCCGAAATGATTTCAATCATCATAGTGCCGGTATATCATATGCTTACAACAAACAAGACACTTTCAGATTTCAAATCGGAATCAATTATGAAAGAGGGATAAGAACTAATGACCGAACCTTTCCTATAGATCTAAAAACCACAGCTGACTTTGGTGCCTTTCTACCGGAAATGACTGTGGTCTATTTCTTCACTAAAGAGCGGAACTTAGAATTCAACTACAACAAACAAACCAATACCCCGTCCATTGAACAGCTTCAGGATTATATTGATAATTCCAACGAACTTTTCCTCCGAAACGGTAATCCAAACCTAAATCAAGAACAATCGCACCGATTAAGGTTTCAATATCGCGATGTGAATAGAAAAAACGGCCGAAGCTTTACAAGCAACATAAACTTTGATTATATCAACGATAAAATCATTATGAACACGATGACCACAGACAGCACAATAACGCTGTTTGATGATATTATATTAGGTGCAGGAGGTCAATATGCGGTACCAGAAAACATAAATGGTGTATTTCAATTAAGAGCCAACAATAATTATGGATTGCCATTAAAGAAGCTAGGGTTCAATCTGAATTTAAACAATAACTTATTTTACAATAGAAATTATGCCATCCTCAACAAAGAATTGATGCCCAACCATAGCTATGGCTTCAGTCAACATGTTGGGATATACACCAATTTTAGTAAAAAGATCATCATTGGCTTTAACTATAACCTGAACATGAATTTCACCAACAACCCTATGAGTGAAATCTCACATTATCAGATAACAAATCATAGGGTCAGCAATACTTTTATTTTAGAGTTCTTTAAGAATATGACGATGAGCTACAATTATTCTTACCTGTACAATGGTGGAGTAATGGGTGCAGAAGGAATTTCCACCAACTTATTAAATGCTTCCATCGGCTACAAAGTATTTAAAAAGAAAAATGCCGAGATATCACTAAAGGCATTCGATTTATTCAATAATGCGAAAAACATAAATAGAAGAGTTTCTGAAATTTCTATCTCAAATATCACCTCTAATACCCTTACGAGATACTTTTTGCTGAGTGTAAGCTATAATTTGAGAAATTTCGGAGGAAGAGGTTCTCGAGAAGATTAACTATAAAATTATTCGTCGAACAATTAATGTTCATTATCCAATGCTGCGACTTTATTTTGGAATCCTGTCCAAGTTTTAGTATGAATGGGGTTTTTATACAATTGATCTTCAGTATTCAATCTATTTATTTTCTGTAAGAGGTATTTTTTCCGGTCTGCGGGTGCTGGGTGGGAAGATATCCAGCTTACAACATCATCAGAAGTTAAGTATACATCAAACAATTCCATCACTTGAGCCATGCTATGGGAATTTATTTTAGCTTGTTCAAGATAATCAACAGCAAGTTCATCAGCTTCCTTTTCTAATTTTCTTGAATAAGCTTGGCCAGTAACAAAATTGGTAATTTCACCAGTTCCAGAGCCAGATAGTAACAAATCCAAGCCAAAATTAGTTATCAAGGCCCTCATCACATGATTTTTTTCACAATGTGCAATTTCATGCGCCAGAATTGCAGATAGATAATTTGAACTATCCAAAAAATTGATCAAACCAGTAGTTACAATAATTTTGTCATCCGGCAAAGCAAAAGCATTGACCTCTTCACTTTTTATGAGGTATAAATCGTAATTTTTAGCTGAAATATAATTTTCCTTTAAAATAGGTATGAATATCGAGTCCAAAGTAGAATTCAGTTGCTCATCATCAATAACCTCATAAGTCTCTTTTACATGATCAAGGACCAATTTCCCTAGTTTTGCTTCAAGACGATCATGATTCTTTTCGATTTCAAACACAGCTTTCCAATTCACCTGAATTAAAAGGAAATAGAAAATGGATATCCCACAAATTAAAAGGAGTAATTTTCCAAAAATCTTCATTTCTCAATGATTTTATCTGTTAAATCCGAAAAGAAGAACCAACGAACATGAATCCCTTTTCTGGTTTGAATTGAGGTGTAAATTGTTGAAATAATCTCGATGGTATTTAAAACTAATACCAAGATTATATAAGATATATAATAATTGGTTACTTCTTTATGGTTAAAAATAATAGATATAGTCCACCAAAAAGCAGCAGAATTAAAGAAGAAAATTGCGAATTGTGAAATTAAAGCTTGAGTACAATGCCATTTAACAAATTTAGGTCTCTTTCTATTTCCCAAATAAAAAATAATGGTTGCAATAAGGTTAAATATGGGTAGTGGCAAACCTACGAATAATGCAAATAGAGACATCAAATAGCTGTTTGATGCATATTCACGCTCATCTTCAGAAATTTCTTTTGGATTGAAGTTTATAGACCCTTGGATATGTTCCATGCCCAGTTTATAATAACCAATATAATTAATCCAGCACTTACTATTTTATGTTTTTGCAAGTACAATTCTATCTTTCTATAGGTCTTGTAATAATAATCTTTTTTTGTTGTTAAATCTAACATCAATAAAATCAGAACACCTATTATAATCGCTACAGAAATGATCCCGAATGGGTTAATCATGAATGCTTCGCCGATATGCCCATGCATTAATGCTTGAATAGACCTTGTGGTTCCACAAGATGGGCAAGGATAACCACTCACTAATTTTACAGGACAAACTGTTATTTCTGCCCAACTGATATAATCAATCAATAGCCATAGAATGGCAAAGAAACAAACTATCCCTGTTATCAAATACAGTCTGTTTCTTTGATTGACCACAACTAATAACTTAGTGCAGTTACTAATTTTTCAAAATTCTTGGATTTAGTAGCCCCCATAATTAAGAACCAATCGATGATTGTCCAAATTCCGAAACCACCACAGGTCAACAGTTTGGCAATTCCAAGGCCTGTATCACCAATCATAAACCGATCAATTCCAAAAGTCCCACCTAACAATGAAACAATCAAAACTGTTGTTGGGTCTTTATACTGTTGTATCTGAACATTCGTCAGCTTGCTGTCGTCAACTTTTGTCAACAAATCCTTGATTTCCATCAATTGATAAGATTCAAAAAACTTGTTGTTAGTGATTAAGAACATGTCAACTTTTTGACTATCCATTTTTCATATTTATTTAGTGTGTAAAAAAAATCCATTTACCTATTTGAAAGATAAATGGATTTTTTGAAATATTTTAATAAACAATTAATTTTTAATCAACTTTTTATGTTTTCTTTTTGAGATTTTCTCGATGTTAACCGGTTGAGGTACTTTTACATAATATCCAGTACCATCATATTCACGCTTCCTAGGATGTGTTTGGCATTCATTGGAACAGCAACCATCCAATTCCCATCCACATTCATCACATTGGGTGAAGTGTTCATTACATTCCGGATTTGCGCAGTTAATCATTTTCTGTGTAACTTTCCCACAGGTTCTACATGTTGATACGATCGATGGGTTTACAGAATTCACTGGAACTGTAACACGGTTGTCGAAAACATAACATTCTCCTTCAAAATCCTCACCACCAGCTTCCTTACCATATTTAATTATTCCGCCATGTAATTGATAAACATCTTCAAAACCTTCTTTTAACAATAAGGCTGACGCTTTTTCACATTTAATTCCTCCAGTACAGTAAGTTAATATCTTCTTGCCTTTTAAATGTTCAAGTTCTTTAACTTTCTCAGGGAATTCGCGGAAATTCTCAATATCCAATGTTACGGCATTTTTAAATCGCCCCACATTATGCTCATAGTTTGAACGAACGTCAAGAATAACAACATCTTCCTGATCCTTCATAGCCAAAAATTCCTTAGGCTCAAGATGTACACCAGTTTGTTTATTAGGATCTATTTCTGATGGATTACGCAACCCTGAATGCACAATTTCTTCCTTATAACGGCAGTGCATTTTTATAAACGAGAGCTCCTCGACATCATCGATTTTAAATTCTGTCTTTGCGAACCTTGGATCTGCATGTACATGCTCCATATAAGATTTAACAGCAACAGGAGTTCCAGAGACAGTTCCGTTTAGACCTTCATCGGCTACGATAATACGTCCGACAAGTCCAAGTGATTTACAAAAGTCTAAGTGATCTTCAGCGAATTTTTCCGCGTTCTCGATAGGGCTGTAACAATAGTACAGCAATGTTTGATATTGTGCCATATATTCATTGATACCGCTGCAAACGGCGTTTAATGTTTAAAATTATGATGCAAAGATAAAAAAATTGAACAATCAAAAATTGACATTCATCACTTTTTGATCAAAGGAGTCAATAAATAGGTCAGGCCATTGAGCTTAATTTCATATAAAGTCTCCAACATAACCCCCATTTTACCGGGTGGAAAACCTTTTTGTTTGAACCAGGCTAAATAAGCTTCTGGTAAATGAACCATTAAATATCCCTGATATTTTCCGAATGGCATTTTTGTGTTTGCCAATTCAACCAAGAGATTAGGGTCGAAAAAATTAGTCTCTTGTTTTGCCATTCCTCAGTCTATGTAACAATAAGCGGCCAGCAATGACAGCATGGTTAATCAAGTTAGGAACAAAGCCGTAATACTTCTTGAAAATTTCATACCTTTCTTTTAAGCTCTGTTTATGCCTTTGTTGAGACATGCCTCCAACCAAATATTTAGCAACATAGTCTTTAACATTGACTATTTTTTCTGCTTTTTTTGTCGCCCTGATAACCCAATCAATATCCGAACTCAATTTATATTGCAAATCGTAAGGTGTGGTCAGGCTTCTTTTGATATAGATAGCTTGGTGACATACATTCATCCCATATTTGAAAGATTGCCAATCAAAGTGCTCGGGCGTTTTATGCCTTCGATCTCCCAAAATTTCACGGTCTTCATTGATTAACTTTGTCTCTCCATAGTAAATATCAGCGTTATCTTCATTTCCAAAGACCTTCTCTAAAGTATTTGAGGAATATAGCTCATCGCCAGAATTCAAGAACAGCACATAATCACCAGTTGCCATGGACAAGCCTTTGTTCATCGCATCATAAATTCCGTTGTCCTTCTCAGAAACCAATTTGCTAATGGTGTCTTTATACTGTTCAATGACCTCCAAAGTCCCATCATTTGACTTACCATCCACCACAATATATTCAATGTTGGGATAAGTCTGCTGATCTACCGATGAAAGCGTATAGCCAATATCTCGAACGTTATTGTAGACAATGGTAATAATAGAAACTTTAGGATAAGCCATGCTTATGGGTATTATTAATATGAGTTAACCCTACAAAAATAAGGAAATGAAAAATAACAAAAGAAGAAATCAAAACGCATAAAATGTAAAAAGGTCTTAAATTTTTGGATGAGACCATTCAGCTATTTAAAATTAATTGTACTTTAACTGCTGAATATTAACAATTGTATAAACTTAAGCCGAATGTCAAAACTAAAGCAGGCGATTTTAAAAAACTTCCCGATTCATAAATTCTTTCATGCTCGATCTTTTTCTCAAGAAGGGGAAGATATGGTAATCCGCGGCTTCTATGAAGGGAGAAAAAATTATAAGGGCTTTTTTGTAGATGTTGGTGCACACCATCCTTACCGCTTTTCCAATACGATGTATTTCTATAAAAAAGGGTGGCGAGGAATAAATATTGAACCTTCTCCCGAAGCCATGAAATGGTTCAAATGGTTCCGCAGCAAGGACATAAACTTGAATATAGGTATTAGTGAAAGCCCTCAGGAATTGACTTATTATTGTTTTAATGAGCCCGCACTCAATGGATTTTCAAAGGAGGTTTCAGAAAAAAGAGATGGGTTAAATTCCAAATATCATCTTGTTAAAACCATCCCAGTTCCAACCCTTCCACTAAAAGATGTACTCCATAAATATGTTCCCAAAGGAAAGAAAATAGATTTTCTATCGGTTGATGCCGAAGGTTTTGATCTTATTGTTTTAAACAGCAATGATTGGGAAACTTATAGACCAACATTTGTGTTGGTTGAAGAAGAGCTTGCTATTGCTGAATTAGAAAAATCTGAGGTCTATCAACTGATGTTACAGAAAAAGTATGCACTTGTGGCCAAGACCAAAAGAACATTATTCTTTAAGAATCTAGAGAAAAACTAATGTTTCACCTTACGCATTCTGCGTTCTAACAATTTCTTTTCAAGGAATTTGGCCAATCTTTCAAAAAAGGTGCCTTTTCTATTCTTGTAGAAATGTTTGATGGCATCATAAGCCAATGGATCTTCTTCAATGATGACAGGAAACTTACGGACAGGTTTTTTGGACAATTCTACTCGATAAACTTTATCCACATCAGAATGAGTACCGGAGCCGTCTGTCCCTGTATTCTGGATAAAAGAATATCTAGGGTATAATGCCAATCCGCCTTGATTATAAACAGAAAGGTTCCACCGAATGGCCCAAGAATTTATCTTTCCAGCTTTAAATTGTTTGACTTGTTTCCAAAAATTTTCCGAACCGTCAACACTGAATGCCTTCTTGTCTTTTCTGGTGAATCCTTTTGTCAATTCTTCTATATCAGGGTTGAAATGCTTCCATGCTCTATCCCATGTTGCCCAGCCCCAACTATTTGCTACCCTGAAGAAAAATGATTGCGGCAATTTTTTAGGCTTTTCTACAGGATACATATAACCAGAAATTTCCATCACTTTTTCTTGGTCTTCATATTGGTTCAAGGCATCATTGAAATATTGAAGAGCATAAACAGAAGTCTCAAGGTCATCTTCCAACACAATAATTCGTCCGTGCTTTTGAACAACCTGTGTTACTCCTTCAATAATACTGTTAGCAAGACCTTTATTTTGAGATCGTTCTATGATAAAAATATGTTTGAATTTCCAAGGTTCACGGATAATGGAACGAACTTGATTCACTGCATCAACATCTTGAGCCGTCTTTGCACCGTCTGAAAAAATATAAATCTCAGAATCCTCCGCCAACGTATTGGCTTCTAATGCTGCTAAGGTTTTCCTAGTATGTGTGGGTCTATTATAAACAAATAATGCGATCGGTGCTAACATGAAAAAAGCAAAATCAAAGTATTATAAATCAAATATATGAGTAAATCTTGTAAAGCATTAAGTATAATGCTTTTTTCTTATGCTGTACAAGAATCTTTCCTAAATTTGTTGATTAATCAAATTCATGAGCGAAAACACGAAAAACATCACCATCAAAGGACTATTCTGGAATGCCCTAGATAGGTTTGGAAACCAAGCTATCGTTACGATAGTAGGTATTATCACCGCTAGGATATTGATGCCGGAGGATTTTGGTGTTGTGGCAGTCCTTATGATCTTTTCGATTATTGCTACCGCATTTGTCGACAGTGGGTTAGCAACATCCCTGGTAAGGTCTAAAGTCGTTGAAGAAAAAGATTATTCTACAATGTTTGTTTTCAACCTCGCCATCAGTGTTGTCCTTTATTTCATCCTATTTTTTTCGGCACCATTAATAGAAAAATACAATGAAATTGAAGGCCTTACACTCTATTCTAGGATATTATTTCTTCAGATCATAGTGCATTCTTTTGGAATTGTTCAATATGTAAAAATCCTCAAGAAGTTCCAGTTTCAGCTCACCGCGAGAGTCAATGTACTATCCATCTTATTTGCTGGAATATTGGTGATAGCAATAGCTTTAATGGGTTATGGTGTATGGGCATTATTGCTTCAGCCCGTATTTTATTCATTATTTAGGACAATTATGCTCTGGATGTGGGGCGATTGGAAGTTTAATCTCACATTTAGCCCTGATTCTTTAAAAAATCATTTTTCATTCTCCTTGTCATTTATGGTTTCCAATATGTTAGGAAAGGTTCTTTCTCCATTCTATTCCTTTTTCATTGGAAAACACTATAGCTTGGATGACACTGGATATTATTTCACTGGCAATAAATGGGGCGAAACTCCTGGTCAAACCATTACAGCAATTATTCAAGGAACGACACTTTCAACGCTTACTCCCATTCAGGACGATAAACCCAGATTTCTAAATGCTTCAAGAAAAACCATGTCTTCATTGGCTTTTATCTTGGTACCTATTAGTTTTTTGGCAATCTGTGTTGCTAAACCTGGTTTTATTTTCTTCCTTACAGATACATGGATCCCATCTGTAGTTTTGTTTCAGATCTTATGTTTCGCAGGAATATTCACATCCATTACTGACTTGAATGTTAATTTTCTGAATATAAAAGGAAGATCAAAATTCTTCCTTTCCCTTGAAATCATTAAAGTCACATCCGCATTACTATTGCTCTATTTTACCATTGAACATGGCTTAACCACGATTGCTGTGGGTTTATTAACTGTACGCATCCTTTGTTATATCATTGCTGGCATAATGAGTGGAAAAGTATATGGTTATAACCTTTTGCTTCAGATTAAAGATTTACTGCCTTCAGTGATTATTTCTGCCATAGCCGCTGCTGTTGCTTACTTACCCTTATATTACAACCTATTGCAACATAATTTAGCTTTAGTCATCGTACAAAGCATTATCTTCGCAATAATATATATTGGCATCAACCATATAATGAAAAATCATATATGGATGGAAATATTGAGTTTATTAAAAAAGAAATTAGTTAAAAAGTCTTAATGGAAGTTGCAAAAGGAAATTGGGTAGGATATCAAACTTTATTTTACAATTTAAAAAATGGAAAATACAGCCATGATATCAATGAGGTTATAGATTATTCTGATCTAGAAATAGATCTGGAAGGATTGGCCGCCTACTTAGATTTTGGCTATAGTGTTTTTGGGCATACTCCAGTAAAAGATGTGCATTATCTTCTACCGAATCAGGTTTTAAATTTCCAGAACGGCATGCTTTCAGTTCAGGAAACTGATGACAAAACTCTTAATTTATTGGGAAGAACAACCCAGGAAGACGATGTTCTTGACAAGATCAGTTCTGCCATCAACCAATGGGCTGATGGTTTCAATGATGATATTTTAATCCCAACAAGTGGAGGTTTCGACTCCCGTTTGATGAATGTTTTATTGAAGGATAAGCGTAGAATTCATGCCTACACCTATGGTACATCCTTAAATCAAGATGAATCTCGCGAATCGGTATATGCAGGTCTGCTATCTAAGCGCTTGGGTACGCAATGGAAACGCATTCCTTTAGGGAAGTTCAATGTTTACATGGATCAGTGGTATGATCAGTTTGGGCCAGCTGTTGCTGCTTCTGGCACCTATCACATGGAATTTTATAACAAGATCAAACAATTAGAAGGTGGAAACCCAATGCATTTATTGAGTGGTATCATTGGTGATGCTTGGGCTGGAGCTGTAAAAGTTCCAATGATAGACAGTGCTGCCTCCTATCGTACCTTGGGATACACCCATGGCATGAGTGCCGATTCAAAACTAGCCATGAATGTGAATTATATTGGCATCGTTGAGCCCATCTATGATAGACAGAAAGATTATCTGAAATCATCTGAATATCGAATAATCACGGCTATGAGGACAAAAATGATGATGTTACAATATCTAATTTCCGTCCCAGCAAAATTAGGCTACCCCGGATATTCTCCATTTGTAGATGAAGATATTTCCATTTCTATGCTAAACCTCCCTGCAGATCGCAGAGAAAACAGAGCTTGGCAAAGAGATTTCTTCAAAAAACAAAACCTGCTTTTCGAAGAGGAAAAACATAAGTACACTTACCAAAACACATTGAACTACTACGCTCTTTTGAATGAATCTTTAGTGCCATTAGACACAGATGTGTTGAAAGAAGTCTTTAATACCGAGTATTTAAACTGGATAAACTCCAAGATTCAACATATAGGCAGAAAAGAACGTCTTTTCCAAACCTTGATGCATACTCCAAAAGTGAAAGGAGTTCTCAAACTTCTTGGTGCCAAGAACGACCTTTTGGAAGCTTATTTTGCTTATATTACCATTAGACCAATCGAAACTTTATTGTTAAGAAGAAATGCAAGCATCAAAAAAGCATAAATTCATCTTTGTTGGAGATGTGGTTTGCGAGAAAAAACCGCACTTTTCTGAGGAATTGCAGAACCTTTTCCGTTCTGCAGAAATTAGGTCTTGCAATTTTGAAGCTCCAATAGCGGGTTTTGGAAAACCAATCGACAAAACCGGGCCCCTTGTTTCCCAGAATTCAGAAGCACCCCAATGGATCCAGGAATTGGGATTCAATTGCTTCTCTTTAGCCAATAATCATATCAATGATTATGGTAAAGAGGCACTATTGAAAACAATGGACCAATTTCCAAAGGATGAAATATTAGGTGTAGGAAATGAAAAGGATGCCTATAGCTTGAATACAAAAACAATCGATGGTGTGAGTTATGGATTCTTAGCCTATGGTGAAAATGGTTATGGTGCCTTGAATGGTGACCGAGAATTTGGGCATGCCTGGGTAAATGCAAAAAGAGTAAACAACGATATACAAGAATTCAAAAAACAGGTAGATATCCTAATCGTTCAAATTCATGCTGGAGTTGAATTATTGGATGTTCCTATTCCAGAATGGAAAGAAAGGTATCACGAGCTGATAGATTTGGGAGCTGATGTTATCATTGCTCACCACCCGCACGTTGTCCAAGGCATAGAAGAATATAAAGGCAAATTCATCGCATACAGCTTAGGAAATTTCTATTTTGATTATCCCTCAAATCATCCTCAATGGAATACTGGCGGGCTATTGGAAATTATATTTGAAGAAAAGAAATTATCAGCATTTAAGTTCCGTCTTGTTGAGAAAAAAGGCCAATCTGTAGAGTTAAAAGATGAAACAAGTTCCAATAACTTCATAAATCCTCTCTCTGAAAGATTAAAAGGCAAGGATTATGAAGAATATGTCAATATAAAAGCGGTAGTGGATTGGGAAAATCATCATGCCTCTTATTATGCGAAACCATTTAACGGACTAGCGGATTACAGCTTAGGCAAACTGTTGAAACATGTTAAGAGGTCTATCTTCAATCGTGAGGTCAATCATAACTTAATTTGGCACAATCTATTTATAGAAAGCAACAAATGGCTCGTAGAAAGAGCCATTCGCATAAAAACTTTTGGTAAAAACAGATCTTAGATAACGGTAATCTGTTTACTGAACTCTTCTAAACTTGGATGTTTAGGGTTTAAATCTGTTATCAGGTAAGTAATATCTTTTAATTGACACACCCTAAGTTTCTGATTAGAATTCAATTTCTCAACAATACTCAACACTCCTAATTTCTGTGAAGATTTTATCATAGCCTTTTTTATCTGCACGACTTCCCAATCTGAATCAGTCACACCTTCTTCGACCGATAAGCTATTTGTCCCTAATAGACATAGATCCACTTTAATATCTGACAGTTCATTGATAACTTGGGACCCAGAAACTACATTGGTATTTCTGGAGAGTTTCCCTCCTAACAAGAACACTTCTAAATTTTCTTTCTCAGCTAATTCCAAAGCAACCAATGGGCTAATGGTAAAAAACGTACATTGAATATCTTTTGGAACCAATCTAGCCAATTCAATCATACTGGTACCACCCCCCACAAGAATGGTCATACCACTTTGAATCAAAGAAATAGCTTTGGAAGCAATTTCCTTCTTCGCTTCCTTAGCATATACATTTCCTTCCTGAAATGGATATTGGAAAGATTTTGATAATGCACCACCATATACCTTAAGTACCTTTCCACTTTCTGCCAACTCATTCAAATCACGACGGATAGTGTCCTCTGAAACATTTAATTGAACACTCAGATCAGAAGATAATACTTTATTGTGTATGTTGATTTGGTGTATAATATATGCTTGCCTTTCTTCTTTTAACATAGTTTAAACTGAATTTTGTATTTAAAAATATAAAAATAATGGGAGTTTCACACTCTTTCTATTCTTCTTTGTCGTTTTGGTCTGGAGATTTTTTTGCCGCAAATCTTGGCTTAAAACCAACAGGTTTGGATGTAGTTGGGGTAGATGGTTCTTTAGGTTGTGCAGTATTCTGCTCCGAATGAGTGTCCGGAATATCTTGGGTAGTATTTGTTTTTGTTACACCTGCTTTAAACCGAGGTTTAAAACCAGCAGGTTTTGAAACAGGCGTATCGATATTTTCTTTCGTATCTTTTAACTCTATTTTTTCTTCTGAAGATTTTTCTTCATTTACTTTTTCTTCCTCGACTTTTTTCGGAAGGTTACTTGCCTTAAATCTTGGCGTAAAGCCTTTTGGTTTTGAAGCAGGCTCAGTTTTTTCTGTCTGTGCATCTGAGGTTGCCTCAGGCTGGCTAGAAGATGGAATATCCTCTTCGACTTTTTTCGGAAGGTTACTTGCTTTAAACCGTGGAGTAAAACCCTTTGGTTTTGCAACCGACTCCTGTTTATCTGTAGAGGCACTATCGCGAACTACTGTCGCTTCTTTTTTCGTAACGTCAGCTTGGCTATCAGTTTTTTTAGATTCAGAAATTTCAATTTCTTGCAATAAATAATCTTTTCGCAGTCTATTGAACCAGAATTTTTTGCTGTGGTCGAAACTCTTTTCACCCATCAAAGCATAGTCTCTATCAAATTCTTGATATAGGTCAGGTCTTCCGATCTGCAAAGCTTTGAGGTCGATTTTCTTTTTCGTGAAGAATTCCGTGAACGATAGCATATACAAATGTATACATTTAGACATAAAAAAAGAGGGCAAAGCCCTCTCGTTTAATATTTATAAGCATTTAATGCATTATTCCATATTGTGGTAAACTGCTTGAACATCGTCGTCTTCCTCGATTTTGTCGATCATTTTCAGTACATCTGCTGCTTGTTCTTCAGACAGAGCAGTATGTGAAAGGGAGATGCGCTCAAGTTTGGCAGAGGATACTTCAATTCCTTTTTCCTCCAGTAAACGTTGCATATTCCCGAAGTCTTCAAAAGAGGTTTGAACAACCACGATATCGTTTCCTTCTTCATCAGCTTCTACGTATAACTCTTCCAATCCACCATCGATCAATTCCAACTCTAGTTCTTCCACGTCAAGTTCATCATTTGCAGGGAAGCGGAAAATAGATTTTCTTTGGAAAATAAAATCCAGGGATCCAGTTTTTCCTAGTGAACCACCGGCTTTTGTAAAATAGCTTCTGATATTCCCTACGGTTCTGTTGGTATTATCAGTTGCTGTTTCAATCAATACAGGCACACCATGGGGGCCGTATCCTTCATACACATATTCTTCGTAACCTTTGGAATCCTTTTCAGAAGCTCTTTTGATTGCTGCTTCTACACGGTCCTTAGGCATGTTTACAGCTTTGGCATTTTGTACTGCGGTACGCAAGCGCGAGTTATTCTCCGGGTGAGGACCGCCTTCTTTTACTGCCATTGCAATTTCTTTTCCAAGACGCGTAAATTGAACGGCCATTTTGGCCCAGCGTTTAAATTTTCTTTCTTTTCTGAATTCGAAAGCTCTACCCATTTTATTTTAGTTTTGTTTTAAGATTCTCCAGCATGTCTTTTGTCATCCCTGCCAGATCAAATGTCGGCTGCCAGCCCCAGTCTGCTCTTGCTTCATCATCATTGATGCTCTTAGGCCATGAATCAGCAATTGCCTGACGTGGATCATTGTCTGAATAGGAGATTTCAAAATTAGGGAGAATTTTTTTAATTTCTTCAGCAATTTGTTTCGGAGTGAAACTTACTCCCGCCAAATTATAGCTTGAACGAATTTTTAAACTATCTGATGGCGCGTCCATTAGCTCAATTGTACCACGTACAGCGTCATCCATGTATAACATCGGAAGCTCCGTGCTTTCTGACAAGAAAGAAGTGTATTTCCCTTGACGAATAGCCTCAAAAAAGATATGTACAGCATAATCTGTAGTACCTCCTCCGGGTTCTGTTCTCCAAGAAATAATTCCAGGATAGCGGATACTGCGGATATCTAAACCATATTTATTGTGATAATATTCGCATAAACGCTCACCTGCCAATTTACTGATCCCGTAGATACTGTTAGGATCCATAACGCAATATTGAGGGGTATCGATTTTTGGTGAATGAGGTCCAAATACAGCGATAGAACTTGGCCAAAAGATTTTTTTAATGCCTAGTTCGACTGCTAAATCCAGGACATTCAACAGTCCATTCATGTTTAGATCCCAAGCTTTCTGTGGATATTGCTCTCCGGTTGCCGAAAGCATCGCTGCCAATAAATAAATCTGCGTAGGTTTATATTTTAATATCAAAGCTTTGATAGCTTCTTTATCTAAGACGTTTAAAGTTTCAAAGATTTCGCCTGCTGCGATTTCTTTGGGCTCTCTGATATCTGAGGTGATAACATTCTCGTTGCCAAACTTAACTCTTAATGCGGCTGCTAATTCAGAACCAATTTGTCCATTGGCTCCGATCATCAAAATGACTTCTTTCATTTGAAAAATGATAGTTTTATAAGTTGAGTTATTTCAATAACCATTAATAATGGCGAAATTACCAATAAAATGCCTGAATAGGATGAATCCCAACATTTTGCGCAAACGTATGATTTAATTTTTTACATTCAAAAAGCTTTCAACATATTATACTCTCCAAAAGCAAATTTTCAATGAAACATTGTCAATAAAACCGACGATTGACTGAACGAATTACATCAAAACACAATAGTCATTGAACATTATTCTATCATTGTGATAATCAATTATTAAAAGCTAAAATATTCCAAAAATCTTCAGGTTTATTTAGTATGTTTGTTACCTTAAGAAAATCAATAATAATTAAAATTTAAAGCAAACATTATTTATGAAAGTTGCAGTAGTAGGCGCGACAGGATTAGTCGGGTCAGAAATGTTGACAGTATTAGCGGAGCGAAATTTCCCCGTAACAGAATTGATTCCAGTAGCTTCTGAAAGAAGCAAGGGTAAAGAAATCGAATTCAAGGGAAAGAAGTATAAGGTGGTTACTGCATCTGAAGCTATTGCACTTAAACCTGATGTTGCAATATTCTCCGCAGGAGGTGGCACCTCAACAGAATATGCGCCTTTGTTTGCAGAGGCCGGAATCACTGTGATAGATAACTCTTCAGCGTGGCGTATGGACCCTACTAAAAAATTAGTAGTACCTGAAGTTAATGGAGACGTATTAACTGCGGACGATAAAATCATTGCAAATCCTAACTGTTCGACCATACAAATGGTTGTCGTATTAAAACCATTGCACGAAAAATATAAAATCAAACGTGTGGTAGTTTCTACTTACCAATCTGTTACGGGTACTGGTGTGAAAGCAGTAGACCAATTGATGAATGAGCGTAAAGGTATTGAAGGAGAGAAGGCTTATCCTTATCAAATCGACCTGAATGTTATTCCTCAGATTGACGTATTCCAAGATAATGGATATACCAAAGAGGAAATGAAGATGATCCTAGAGACAAACAAAATTATGGGCGACGACTCCATCAAGGTTACTGCGACTACTGTACGTATCCCAGTAATTGGCGGTCACTCAGAGTCGGTAAATATTGAATTTGAAAATGAATTTGACTTAGCAGATGTTCGTGCTGCATTAGAAGCGCAGGAAGGCGTGGTTGTTGTAGATAATCCTGCTAATTTGGAATACCCTATGCCTAAAGATGCACATGGCAAAGATGAGGTTTTTGTAGGTCGTATCCGTAGAGATGAGACACAAGATAAAACTTTAAATCTTTGGATCGTTGCTGACAACCTTCGCAAAGGTGCCGCTACAAATGCAGTTCAGGTTGCTGAACTCCTTCATTCCAAAGGTTTGATTTAAGAAGATTCATAAAACTAATATAAAGCGGTTCAAATTTGAACCGCTTTTATTTTGTCCAACAAAAAAGGGATATCTTAATGGATATCCCTTTTCTATCGTTATATAAAATATTATCTAACAGGTGTAAACACGTAAGTGTCATCGAAGAAAGTTGTACCGCTACTTCCAGTAGTGATATAACCTTTTCCTTTTAACGCGAATGCTACAGCTTTTTCACGTGGTGAAGGCAATTGTTGGCTACCATCTGTCCATGAGTCATCTGAAGGGTTGTATTTCCAAACTGTTGAAACAACTCCAGTTTGAGAACGACCACTCACAACATAACCATTACTTCCAATTGCAAATGCACCAGCTCTGAAACGTCTAGCGTCTTTGTTATCAGCGTTTAATGCTTTTTTCTTAGTCCAAGTTTTTCCATCAAACGAATAGAAATCTTCAGTAGGAACTCCATTAGAGTAACCACCACCAACATAAGCAACATTATTAATTACGAATGCAAAAGCATCGCCTTTTTTGTTGCTGAATGAAGTTTGGATTTCAGACCATGTATTTGAAGCCGGATCATATTTGTAAATATCCGAGAATGTTTCGTCAGTAGCATCAATTCTACCTAATCCTACATATGCAGCATTTCCTAAAGTAAATGCAATAGCTGAGTGACGAGCTTCACCCGGGAAATCAGCCACTTTTTTCCAAGTATTTAATGCTGGATCATATTGGTAGAAATCTTTTAAAGCACCAGTAGTTTCGCCATCAGTTCCATAACCTAAACCAATATATCCTTTTCCAGCAACTTCAAAACCTACTGCGCTATGTCTTTTAGGACCTGTAAAGTCAGCTTTTTTAGACCATGCATTTCCGTCAAATGAATAAGAGTCACTTAATATCTCATTGTTTTTCATTTGGCCACCTACTAAATAAGCTACATCATTGATGGTAAATGTTGCAGCACCATTTCTTGGTTTACCAGTAAAAACAATTGATTTCTCCCATTCTGTAGGACCAGAGTCTGTTTCTTCTGCGTCCTCTTTCTTACACGAGTTAAAAGTAGTAATTGCGAAGGCTCCTATCAAAAGTAGTACAAGCCAATTTCTCTTATTCATAGACTATTTAAATTTTGTATATACGATATTTAATTTAACTTTCGGTTTATTGTTTTCTGTGGCCAACACGCTAGTATAAGGTGTAAAACCTAACCCCATTGTTGGAGCCAAAGTTAAGAATAATGATTTATCCTCAGAATTGGCCTCTGTTGCTGATTTAATATATTGAATCAAGTTGAACAGATATCTTCCTTTTATCCCAGTATTATTACCTACCAAATAAGTAGCTGGTTGAATTCCATCCGCAAATGGGCTAACTACATAACTTACCGCAACCCTTGAATCTGCGATCATTAAAACAGGATTTGGAATAGCAGGAAACATCCCTGTATGTGGCGTTTCAAGAGTTATTTCTAACTCTGCTTTATTGATTGCGATTCCTGGTTGCAATAAAAACTCTTTTAATGCAGGGAATTTTATTTCTGTAACAACTCCTGAACCACCTTGAACATAGGTCACGCCAGATGTTGCTGAACTTTCAATTGGTTTTTCTGTTGTCAGGCCAGCAAAGGCGGTCCCGCTAACGTTTTTCTCAATATGGTTGTACTGCAATGTTCTCTCAGACAGGCTCAATACTTTAGATCCATTTTTCTTGAAACCATCTGAACCAATATAGGAGTAATTAACTCGAACTTGAAGCGTATCAGAGAATCCGATCATCGCCGTATTGGTTTCTGATGGCACCAAGCTCAAACCTTTAAAATATTCCTGAAAGTTAGATGCTGAGTTAAATGCAATATCAGATGCTTTAATCTTGCTGAAAAACTCTTTACCCAATGCATCATTCAAGCGCATTGAAACAGTGTCAGTCTTATTAACTTTAGGTCTGAAATTTACTGATCCCAAAGCTTCTGCAGCATAATTGAATTTTTGTTGACCAAAAATTGCTGGTGCCGTAATATATACCGGTGTTGGTAATCCTGTCAATGAGTTATCGATTGTTTTGGTTTCCAGGGATTGGGTCAATCGGTGCGCAGAAATAGAAAGCAATTTGGTGGTATCACCATATACAATCCTTCTGTTACTTGGTACCAAGACAAGGTTCAATGAATCGAAATTTGCATTCGTTGGAATGTCATTGGTAATACCA
The DNA here is from genome assembly GCF_002734235.1 of Sphingobacterium sp. 1.A.5. Classification (NCBI taxonomy): domain Bacteria; kingdom Pseudomonadati; phylum Bacteroidota; class Sphingobacteriia; order Sphingobacteriales; family Sphingobacteriaceae; genus Sphingobacterium; species Sphingobacterium sp. 1.A.5. The sequence continues at coordinate 276,985 of NZ_PEBA01000001.1, read as the reverse complement.
GCTGGATTTAGTCGGAAATATGAAGTAGACTTTATACTACCAGTAGTTGGTTGGCTAATTTTACCTACCAGAATTACAGAAGAACCTGAAGTAGGGATATTAGGCATTTGCAAAGTAGCAACTGAAGCAGTCAAGGTGTCATCTTCAGTAACGAGAAGATTATCTAATTTGTCGTTGTCCAACGAAATTGACATATCTTTATCGCAACTCACAGTAAATAATGCAGCACTTAAACCAAGGGTAGCAAAAAGAATAATTCGTAAATGTTTAATCATAAAATCATTAAGTCTAGCAAAAGTATGGAATGAAAATAGATATCCCTTGTTATTATATGTTAAAACTCCTTAATTTTAACCAACCAGCGGCATACTTTCTAAATTCCAATGGAAAATCTTTTGTAAGCAACATAAACCTTTTGTGCCTTTTAACGTAAAATCATCGAAGAATGCGACAATTTAAGCATCACTTTGTTAATCAGTGTTATAATTTGTTAAAAGCCATCAATTATTTATGCGGAGCAAATCTACTAATTTAAATTTGTTTTAATTATGTTAAAAAAGTATAAAATATTGTTGGCTTCCATAATACTCACAATCGCCGGAATAATCGTCGTATTGGTTTTTTGGCTATTCGGGAGTTATTACGGACAAAAACAATTCTACTTGGGTATGACCGAGCATGAGCTTTTTGACGTTGTTCAAGACTTTTACAACGAAAATGAAGAACAAATTCAAAGAGACAATCAAAATCAAAGAACAGCAAGAATTGAAAGAATTTCTTCAGCATTTAAAGAAAAGTATCCAGAAATAAACTTAGATACTGCAAAAAAGATAATTGAAGGGCTCAACTTTGGCAGACGGTCAACTAATGACAAAAATAGCAGCGACTCATCAAATACCGGAAAAACAAGGATGAGCAGGCATTACATCTCTAACTATGTGGTCAGAACCATAAATTGGAATGATACAACATTAGATTCTTTAAAAGTCCGACTGACCAAAGCCTTGAAAGAAAGAGATATGTATTCAGCTTTTGACTTAAAGATTTCAAATTTGCCAGATGAAGAAAGCAGGACAAAAGAATTTTACAAACAAAGGTTTGAAGACAGTAAATCTAAACCTATCGTTGTGGATCAAAGCGAAAACCTATACCTGGAAGTGGATTATGTAAATCCGAATGGGTATTTGCTCAAAAAAATAAGTTGGCAATTGATCTTTTCATTGATTTTGGTGTCTGCATTAATCGGAACATTCTTAGCACTACTGAGTACAGTTCGGAAACAGAATAGATTGGCAAAAATGAGAAAGGCTTTTGTAAATAATATGACTCATGAGCTGAAAACACCAGTTTCTACCGTAATGGCAGCCGTGGAATCTATCCAGCGATTTGGTGCACAAGATGATAAAGAAAGAATGAACAGATATCTCGCTGTCTCAAGACAAGAATTAGAGCATTTATCCAATATGATCGAACGTGTCTTGCAGGTAGATGTCGCTGAAACCAATGGGGTACAACTTGAAAAGTCTTGGTTCAACCTCAATCAGCTCATAGATGAGTGTACTGAAAACGCAAAAATATTTGCAAAGAAAAAGGTTGAAATCGTGAAATCAAGTTCAGGTACAGATTTCAATTTTTTAGCAGATCAGGCTCATATCAAAAATGTCATTAGTAATCTATTGGATAATGCCATCAAATATGCCGGAGATGAAGTACATATCAAGATAGATCTTCAAGAAAAAGATAAAAGTTTTATATTGTCTATTTCTGACAATGGAATTGGAATACCCAAGACGTATCAGAAAGGAGTATTTGACTTGTTCTTCCGTGTACCATCCGGGGACATCCACAATGTCAAAGGATTCGGATTGGGCCTTGCTTATGTAAAACAGATAGTTCAGCAACATCAAGGCACTATTGACCTGAGCAGTGAGGAGTCAGTTGGCAGTACTTTTGTTATAGAATTACCTAAAGAGGCGAAATGACAAACGTTTTATATGTAGAGGACGAAGAAAGTCTAGCGATGATAGTTTCTGACAGCTTGGAGGCCCAAGGTTTTATCGTACGCCATGTACTGAACGGTCAACAAGCCCTGATCTTCCATAACAAATATAAACCTGATATTATTGTTATGGATGTCATGATGCCCATTATGGATGGTTTTACAACAGCAAAAGAAATCCGAAAAACTGATCTTGTAACGCCTATCATCTTCCTCACGGCAATGACACAAACTGAAGATGTTGTCAAAGGGTTTAAACTTGGAGCTAACGATTATATAAGGAAGCCATTCAAAATTGAAGAGTTAATTGTCCGCATGGAAGCTGCTCTCAAAAAAAATGGCAATAGTATGTCCCCGAGCAAGATAGTGTTGGGAAACTACACCTTGGATTGCGCAAAAAACACCTTATCACTTGGAGAAAGTTCTGAAAAGCTCTCTTACCGCGAGTCAGAATTATTGAAAAGGTTGATAGAAAATAAAGACAAGGTAGTACCTCGTGATGAAATTATTAGGACTTACTGGAGCAATGACACTTACTTTACTGGACGCAGTCTAGACGTATTTATCAGTCGGATCAGGAAATATCTTTCTGAGGATGAAAGAATTAAAATCACAAATATCCGTGGCGTAGGCTATATGCTAACTGTGGATTAATGTAAATAGAATAATGAAAGCTTTAATAATAGTAGACATGCAGTATGATTTCTTGCCAGGAGGCTCTCTAGAAGTGGCGAAGGGTGATGAAATCATTCCGATCATAAATAACATTCAAAAAGATTACGATTTAGTGGTTGCTACACAGGACTGGCATCCAAAAGAACATATGAGCTTTTCCAGCCAACATGTGGGAAAGTTACCCTTTGAAGTCATTGATCTTGATGGATTAAGTCAGGTACTTTGGCCAGACCACTGTGTTCAAGAAAGCTACGGATCTGAATTATCTGAAGATCTAGACACTACCCAGATTGAGGCTATTTTTAGAAAAGGAATGGATCCTAGGATTGATAGCTACAGTGGATTTTATGACAACGGAAAAAGGAAAGACACTGGTTTAGCCGGTTATCTAAGAGCCCGAAAAATAGATGAAGTACATGTTTGCGGATTGGCAGCAGATTATTGTGTTTTCTATACCGCAATGGATGCTATTTCAGAAGGGTTCAAAACCAGTATCATTTCCAAAGCTACTAAAGCTATTGATAAAGGTGATTTCATGGAAAAGAAAAACACCTTTATTCAAGCAGGTGGATTTTTGATATAATTATTTCCCCCAGCGCCATTCGCCAGAAATAATCAATGGCTCCTTTAGTCCTTTTGATTCAAGGAATTTTACAATTTCCTCGTCTGAAAAGCGCTGTGCAGGAATCTCATTGGCATCGGTCAACCCATAAAGGTAAGCAGCTCCGACTTTAATAGTTTGTTCCATTCCTTTTTTATCCACCAATTTAAAGACATCATTGTCGGAGTGGTAGTATTGTCCAGCATTGTTCGGCAACTTACCGCCGGTACCGGAACCACTTGGAATCCCCTGCATCATAAAAGGCTGGTGATCACTGTGTAAACCTGCACCTGAACTATTTTGATTTTTAAAATCCGTGTCAACTTCTGCATACACAGCCCCTATTGAGTCTAAAAGCGTTTTCATTTCATCTCTGCTTGTTGTAAATCCCGTTGGTGCATTGACCATATCAAAATTCAACATATATCTTACCTGACCAAGGGTTCCATTTTCAATGGCTTCATTCACATATGCTTTAGAACCCAACAACCCTTGCTCTTCACCCATAAACAAAACAAAATCTACACTTCTCTTTGGTTGCAAGTTCAACTTCTTGAAAACCCTTGCTATATCCATTACAGCATAAGAACCCAAGCCATTATCAATTGCTCCAGTGGCCAAGTCCCAACTATCCAAATGCCCTCCGATTACGATTTTCTCTTCTGGGTATTCCGTACCTTTAATAGAAACAATAACGTTTCTGGCAGTGGTTAACTCAGATTTATTGCGCATTTTAATAGCTGCAGAAACCTTTTCTTTCTCCAAGGTTTCTTTCCATTTCATGCCATCCTCATATCCGATACAGATTGCTGGAATATCAATTAATTTCCCCGTAATAGACGCCGTTCCGGTCAAAAGCACATTTCCCTTGACACTATTGATAAAAATAATTCCCTTGGCGCCATTTTTATTCGCTAAGGCTGTCTTTTCAGAGCGATGCAAATTCTTTAGGTTCTCCCCTGAATTAGGTAAGATATGAAGATATACCAAGGCGATCTTCCCCTTGACCTGTTCTCCAGCTTTTTCATAATCAGCCTCAAGACCATTACCCAAATCAATAAGATCAGCTGTTAAATCAACCTTTACAGGTGAATGTGCCAAAGAAACGGAGGGTACATTTTTGTTATTTAAGGTGAGTTCAAGAGATTCACGCGCCCAGCTTTCGGTAGTAAATGGCTGGTAACTGACTGCATAACCATAGGATTCAAGAAGATTATAAGCATATTCTTCCGCTTTTTTACCATTCTCTGATCCCGTCAGCCGATGTCCTAGATTCTCTGTAGAATATTTCAGGCGATCGTAGGCTTCGGAATTCGTATTGATATCCTCGTAAATCCTTTGAAAGGTTGTTTTCAAGCCTTCTTGTGCAACTGCAAACTGAAAACTTAATAAAAGGCAGATTAGGTAAATTCTTTTCATAATAAATGAATTTACGAAATCATTTTTAAACGTCCTTTATTTATCGAATTTCCATTGTACGTAATTGATGTTTTTATCTTCCGCTAAATATTTTTTCTCATAATATGTTTTGATTGACAAAACATCATCTACCAAATCAGAGTGATAAAGGTCTGTTGTTTCCTTTATCTTAGGTAATGATTGTAATTCAATTTGTTCGATGGTGTACGCAAAAAAACCGTCATTGTCGGTTTTTAAATGCAAAATACCTTCAGGGACAAGAATATGCTTGTATCTTTCCAAAAAGACAGGATTCGTCAGTCGTTTTTTCTCACGGCTATCTTGAGGTTGAGGATCAGGGAATGTAATCCATATTTCAGAAACTTCACCTTTTTCAAAATGGTCTAAAATAGTCTCAATCTGTATTCTTAGAAAACCGACATTATCAATCCCTTCCTCTATTGCTGTTTTGGCGCCGCGCCAAATTCTATTCCCTTTATAGTCAATACCAATAAAATTCTTGTCAGGGAATAATTTGGCCAAGTTCACGGTATATTCTCCTTTTCCACATGCCAATTCCAGAATAATAGGTTGTTCATTCTTAAAGAATTCCTTAGCCCATTTTCCTTTAAATTCCTTGCCTGCATCTAGCTGAACAACATTTTTGAATGTAGCAACTTCTGCGAATTTTCTTAGTTTATCCTTACCCATAGCTGATAATTAAGTCGCAAAATTAACCTTATATTTGTATAAATAATATATTCAGGTGGAAAAACAAGCGAAAATTTACGTTGCAGGACATAGAGGGATGGTCGGATCGGCTATTTATCGTAGATTAAAAGAGTTAGGATATGAAAATATCATTACCAGAACATCCAAAGAACTAGACCTTCGTGATCAACAAGCTGTAAAGGAGTTTTTTGAAAATGAAAAACCGGAATATGTTTTTTTAGCTGCAGCCAAGGTCGGCGGAATTATGGCGAACAATATCTACAGGGCTGATTTTTTATATGAGAATTTAGCTATTCAAAATAATGTTATCCACTTTTCTCACGAAAATGATGTTAAGAAACTAATGTTCTTAGGATCCAGCTGCATCTATCCAAAAATGGCTCCTCAGCCATTGAAAGAGGATTATTTATTGACAGGAACTCTTGAACCTACCAATGAGCCTTATGCTATTGCTAAGATTGCAGGGATAAAAATGGTAGAATCTTATCGGCTTCAATATCAGGACAACTATATTTCGGTTATGCCAACAAACCTTTATGGCATAAATGACAATTACCATCCCGAAAATTCACATGTGCTGCCAGCTTTGATCCGAAAATTCCATGAAGCAAAAGTGAATAACAGCCCTACTGTTAGTATTTGGGGTTCTGGGACGCCACTCCGAGAATTTATGTATGCTGACGACCTCGCCGATGCCTGTGTCTTTTTAATGGAAAATTATGATGACCTTCAGTTTGTAAATATTGGTGTAGGTGAGGATGTCAGTATTCGAGATTTGGCACAACTCATTAAAGAGGTCGTGGGATTTGAGGGTCAATTGGAATTCGACAGTAGTAAACCTGATGGTACTCCCCGGAAATTGATGGATGTCAGTAAACTAAATAGATTAGGCTGGAAAGCCAAAACAGATTTAAAAGACGGCATCAGATTAGCATATCAAGATTTCCTGCAAAACTACAATGAAAAAGCTTAATTAGGAGTTTATCCTAATAAGCTTCACTGTCCTTTGGAATACCGTAAGCATTATCTTGTACACTTTCTTCTGCGGTAATCATCGGTGGATGGTTGGGTGGAATAGTTGGAGTTTCAACAACAACATCAACAATTTCACCTTTTTTCTTTTCCTTCTTTTTAGGTTTAATAAAAGAGGTAATCTTATCGATTATAGAAGACACTTTACTTTGGTTAACCTGGCTAGCAACAGTTTCCGATCCTAATAGAACAAGGCCTTTTTTCAACCAACCAGCATTTTTCAACAATGTTCTGTTTAAAACCAATGGCAATCCCAATTGCAATGTTTTAGTCAACCAATCAGCTTTATTATTTTTATTCGTCACTTGACCGATACCTGATATCAAGCCTTTTACAGTTGATACTCCAGGTACGCGATTTAATACCATATTCGCAATTCGAACTGGCTTTTCAATTTTATTTTTCAGCAAATCATACTGATTCAATAAAAATGCCTCTTGCTCTTTTTTCTGTACTTTCAATCGAGCAATTTCTGCAGTCAATTCGTCAAAATTCGTAACCTTTGTCCTCATAATCAGATTAAACTCGTTCTTTTTCTACCTTTACTTCTTCTACAACTTCATTTTCTACTTCCTCAACTGCCTCTCGAACCTTTTCTTTGATTTCCTCTTCATCCAATTCGTCATCATCGTCAGCATCCCATTTTGACATGATACGTTTGATGGTAACATTCATGAACTTTTCTTCCAATTTAGGCTCAAATACTCTTATCAAAAGCAATATGACAAAGAATATACCTCCTGTAGCTAAAAATCCAAGTGAATAACTTCCCAAAAGTTCTCCTAAGTAAAAACCCAGAGCCAAGGAAATAAAAAACACAATCAGCAAACTCAACAACACCTTACTGCCATCAACAATCAGTGATCCGACGATCCGTGAAGACCTTGACAAGGCTTTTAGCTTTGCCAGTTCGATTTGTGTCTCTAGGTATTCTTTTGATTTATCGAATACTTCAGAAAATGAAAATTTTTGTTCTTCCATGCACGTAATTCCATATCATAGATTCCAAGACTATCCATGTGATAGTCCTGGAATTATTTAAAACTCATTAATAATCTAAGGCTTGGTATCCTTAAGCGTGCTCTTCGATTTCTTCATCGATAGCATCCTCAGCTCTTCCAAGCTTCGATTTTACCGCAGCAACTAACTTATCTTTAAAATCACTTAGCTGATCAAACTGCTCCTCTGCACGTTCCTTAATCGCGTCACCAAGATCAGTCAATGATTCATTCAATTTCTCTCTTGTTTCACTACCTTTCTCAGGAGCGAAAATAATTCCTAAAACTGCACCTGCGGCCAATCCAGCCAACAGCGCTGTTACAATCTTACCGTTATCATTCATTTTATACTGCAATTTATGTGTTAAACTAATTTCTGCATTTACTTACTTAATAACAAAAAATAGACCGAATCGTTTTATGAAATAAAAATAAACTATTCTTCGTCGCCTATTAACCACAATCAGATATTGTAATACAGTAAAATGTAAGAATTTAACATCAATTTTACACTATTATTTTATTGTCAAATAAATTTATACCGTAATAAAACAATAATTGTCTTATTATTTATACAGATTGCAACTTCCAAAGACCATTGTCATTGCTTAATCAATTACAGAGTTCATGATCACATTTGGCAAAATGGCAGTTTGTTATAATTTCGTTTTTATATTAAATAATAATAAACTGTATTACTAACCGTTTTTTAATTGTTATAACGCGAAAATAAATGACATCTATCAAATACTATCTCTTTATTACCATTACAGTCATACTTTTCAACAAATCCTTTGCTCAAACAAACAATTCAGACTTATTTTCTGTGAATAATGTTAGTGGAAGCACCACTATCTTTGATCTAAAAAATTCCAAATGGTACTATACCGATGAAAAGGATGCCCATATAGGAACTTTACCAGCCTCAACTTTCAAAATCGTCAATTCCTTAATTGCCTTAGAAACTAAAGCTATTTCTACCGCAAATGATACGCTGATGTGGGATGGGAAAGAAAAATCTCATTTAGGGACCGTTATCCCTGCATGGAACCAAGACACCGATTTAAAAGGTGCATTCAAAAATTCGACAATCTGGTTTTATGAAGTTCTCTCCCAGAAGATTGGTAAGAAAAAATATAAAAAAACATTGAAGAAATTGAAGTATGGAAAAGGAGATATTAGTCAAGCAAAAGATGATTTTTGGAACTATGGAGATTTTGAGGTCACTCCAAAAAATCAAGTAGAATTCTTAATCCAGTTATCTCAAAATCAACTCCCATTCTCACCAGAAAATATGGACCTTGTAAAGGAAATGATGGTTTTAGAAAAAAAGGACAATACTATCCTAAGAGGCAAAACAGGTTGGACATTAAAAGACTGCCTTAACATCGGTTGGTTTATTGGATACTTATCAACGAATGACAACCAATATTTCTTCGCAACGAGAGTTATAGATTCTACAGAAACAAAAAATCCCTATTTTGCAAAATCAAGGGTTGAAATCACAAATAAGGTCCTAAATGATTATATCCAAAAAACTTCAGGAAAATAATTCATCATTGAATTCAAAACATCCGGAACATACATTAATCCGTCTTGGGAAAGAGAATTGACCTTTAATCATGAGCAGGACAATAACTCCCTTAGGCAAGAATGCACTTAACAAATCGGCAATAAGTTACAATTTTACTTGTAGAGGTGACACGTTGTGGATTTTCGGAAATGCTTTTTCGGACATATATTATAGCATCTTTGCTTCTTTACGACAGTGATCTCTTGAGGATTAGGAGTATTAGCTTAATGCCCTTCCCATTTGTATCCCAAACAGACTGTCAACAGAGAAGTTTCCCAATCCTCTCCCGTAAAATATCCGACGCAGTAAACTTGCTTGGAATTTCCTCTCGACCCCATTCCTCCATGGCAGCGGCAAGCCTAAAGAATACCCAACCGATAGGGTGCTCGTGCATAACTATCCTGCTAAGGAAACTAAATCCGAGGCACCTTTCCTTGAGTTTTATCCTAAATCTATAAGTTCTTCAGTATTTTGGGCAATACTGCAATTTGAGAGAATGCTAAACCTTTTATATGCCCGCATTAATCCAATAAGCAGGCATTGCGCATCGGCTGATTCTACTATCAAATTGCAGATTTAAATCGCCTTGGATAAAAAAAGAAGACATCGTACAGGTGTCTCTAACAAAAGATCTAGAATGGTTCTTTATGTCGGGATTTTTGACCTTACCATTAGGTCAGGCCTATCCCAATTAATGATCATTTGCATGGAATGGAACTATTTAGACAGGACCCCTTTTGCAAAGGATTGGTAAAACGTCTCAAAGTGTGCCTTCGGTTTATGGGTTCTGATATTAGCCCGGATTCCGGACATTTTTTCAAAACAGTTCAATGAAAAATTTTCGATAGGAATAATGTATCTCTTTTTTTTGCAAAAAAATTCGACATTTTCATCGACAATACTGAACATCGCACTCATTCCGATCTGCCAAGAAGCTACTTTACAATCTGCAACACGGCCACTTAGCCCCCCATCGAATACTGTATGTATTTTTGCGTTCGGAAAAACGGTCTTAAGCCCCGTAAACTGACCTTTGGTTGGCAACAATCCCAATGAAGCAAATGCACACGGACAATGTGGGATAATCCAATTGGTGTAAAAATGACAAAAGCAGATTATATCACGAGCCGAATGACCGATAAAAAGGTCGGTAACGGACAAAGGCAAGCTGTTCGCCGCCAACCATATACCTTGTGTAACCGGATCACGAACACTATTTTCACTCCAACGTTCATTCTCTACAACCTGATTTTTTAGGGTATATGGAAATAGAATATTACCTTCGACTATATTCAAATAGGGGGCAAAAAACTTCCGTACTTGGGTCTTCAATCGGAGAAATACCATTACCTCGCCCCGTTACGACCGTAGCCTCTGCTTTCTTGTTTATCCCGAAGATCTAGTACGAAGTCTTCAACGGTTTTCTCATTGCCTCTGTCTTTCTGTTTTTTATCCGCCATCATCATATCGGCCAATGCGCGGTTATACCCCTCGCTGTAACCCTCGCTCTGCGGTTCAAGCCTACCTTTTAGGTTATTGATACCTCTGAACACCAAGTAAGATATACCGCCGTCCAAAAGCACCGATAACATAAGCCGTTTTCTGTCTGAACGGATACCCTTATTGTCCGTTGCCGAATGCTGGATTTTTGTCCCGTCTTTGAGCTCCACGACTTCTCCGTTACGGAAAGCCTCCTTTTGCTCTTCCGAAAGTTCTTCGCCGTTTACTCTGATCGGGGCCTGCACTTCGTCGGGTTCATACGCTATAAATTCCCTCGTCAAGTCGTCATATTCAATGATGACTTTCTTTTTTTTGTTGCCGTCAATCTCCTGCTCCTTGCTGACTACGTGCTGTTCTCCTGCGATCAGGGCTTTTTCCTCGTCATCGCTCAATAATGGATGCCATTGCGGTTCTCGGTAAATGGGATGTATGTTTAGCTGGACATCGCCGAGTTCATTCCGGCTAAGGGATAACTTGGCGTCGAGTTGACGGATGGCAAGCCCGTCGATGTTCAGACCTGCCATGCTCAACATATCGGTTCTTCTCCCTGCAAGCAGGGCATCGATATTCTCCGGACCGATACTGAACCCTCCGTCTTTGTAAAGCCCCAATTTTTCAAGTTCGATTAGGGGCATTTCATTTTCGTTGATGGGATATTTCATGATGTAATTATTTGTTAAGTTTTAGATTTTATCTTCTGATACCATAGGCGGCAACAGCCTCCTTTTCGGCATGTACCGGGCGGTGTAGGTCTTCACTTATTTTGATAGCATCGGGATACTGTTTGGCATGGAGCAGTGAACCGTATAGCCGATCAGTTTTCGATAGCGGGAAAATATTTCCGGTAGTCAGGTCTTCCACACGCATACGGCCACGTTTCAGATGACCTTGCACTTTGTAGACGGTATTGTTATAGGCGATTTCATCACCTATGGACAGGCTGCTTTCTTTTGTCCTTTGTGATCTTGCTTCGGCCTGTACCTCGGCCTGAACATTAGCGGCTGCTTTGATCTCCCTTTTTTGCTCAAAAGCCAAAAGGTAATTAAGGATTTTTTCCGCATCGGCAGCGGCCGCGTGTATTTCAAAAGGTGTGTCACGCAATATCTGTATCCAACTGTCCACGTAGGCCACGTGTTGGCCGGGATCGTGGCCAATATTGAGTTCCTGACCGATAAGCATCGAAGCGATTTCAGCACGGAGTTCCTCGCGAGCATAGCCCTCTGTCCCAAAGCTGCCAATCATACTTCTGTCCAGACGGTCTTTGTGTCCCGTCCAATGGCCGAGCTCATGGAGCAGGGTGGCATAATACTTATCCGATGCGTCGAATTGTTCGCGCATAGGCATGGTGATACTGTCGAGTGCCGGACTGTAATAGGCTCGGTCTCCCGATCTGTAGGTTATGTCCGCTCCCGAAGCCTGAATGATATTTTCTGCCCGTTGGATAGAGTCCCATTGGAATTGCTTTACGTCGGGTTTTACCAAAGGTTCGATGCCATCGATCTGCTGCGCATTGAAAACCCATGCGCTGGTAATGATTGCCCGGTTCAGACCTACTTTGGCTTTTACAGGCTTGCCCTTTTCATCCAAAATCGGCTTGCCCTGCTCGTCTCTTTTGGTAACAAGTTCATGGGTCTTGACAAATTGGATCATGGATGCTTTTTCTCCCTTTCGTACTTTCCAACCGTTTGTCGAAGCCTGATTGAACGTCATCCAACGCGGGTCTTCACGGTCTGACGATAACAGCGACAGGCTGTTGATACCTTTGTAACGGTTGCCCGTAATTGCATTATAGGGCAGTTCAAATGCTGGACTGTTGCTGTTCCACGGCTTTTGCCACGGCGCTGTACCCTGTTCAAGTTTCTTGATGATGTTCTCCGCAACTATTTCATGCAGGGATTTTGAATTTTTGCTACTCATCTTCGTCCACCTCCGGGGATTCGTCGTCTGGGCATTCGTCGGCGTATTCTACGCCATAAATGGCCGCTTCCGCTGGTGTTAGTCCAATGTCTTCACCACTGGCCAGGACACTTAGTTTTTGTTGCAGTGTTCTTAAATGATAGTCCATATTATTCGATGTTTAAGGATTGATCTGATTGTTCTTTTAACCTGCGCAGGAATTTCAAGGGGTCAAGGAATTTACCATTGAATTTCACCGAAAAATGCAGGTGTTCTCCCGTTGCCCTGCCCGTGCTTCCAGTGATGGCGATAGGCTGTCCAGTTATAACTGTATCACGCGTTGCAACGAGTATATGGGAAAGGTGTCCGTAAATGGTTTCTACTTCGCCGTGTGCTATGCGTATGTACTTGCCGAGCAACTTATGCTTTCCGGTTTCTTTAACCCGGCCGTCAAGTACATTGAAAACGGGATCGGAACGGGCGGCAAAGTCAACACCGTTATGGTGTGAAGCCTTACCACTGATCGGGTGGATACGGTATCCGAATGGCGAGGTAATCTTTAATTTCTCCAACGGTGGACTGTAGTCGATAGCCTGTCCACAAAGCATAAACGGAACGAACATCAACCACCCCAAAAAAAGGCTTGGGACGACAAGTCTGTTCCGCAGATATGCGGAACGTTCGGGTTTCTTCATGATGTTTTGGATTTTGGTTTAACGGCTTATACTCCCTTTAAAAAGTCGGGTGACTATTTTCTTTTGTTGTACTCCGTTATTTCACTTGGTGTGGGGAATTGCATGTTGTCCTGAACGGGAATAAACTGTTCGACAATTTCTTCAACCTCCCTGTTGATACGGAAAAAATTGTCCAGTAGGATTTCTTCTTTCCGACCACCGAAGTCGTAATAGGTAGGTAGTTCCCGATAACTTGCTTCTTCCTTTTTGATGGCTTCCATGTCCAGATTGACGCGGCAATTGACCGCCGTGGTCTCGTATTTGCCCGTATAAGTTTCCATCGTATCACGGGCAACGATGCCGACAATTTCACCCGCTTTTAATGATGCTATCTTTCCGGCGGGTATCAGCGGTTCAAGTTTTTCATTCAGGGATAGCGAGGTTTTCGTACGGTCGATGCTTAGGCTTTCACCCGTTTGCTTGACCTTGCCAAACAGACGTTCCAGCCACTCCAAAGTTTCTTTGCTCCTGACCGCACCGGACAGTACATTCCCCATGATGGACGTGATGGTTTCGGCCGTTTCCTTGCCGTATTGTTGACGTAACATAGGCAACTCCTGAAGCCCCAAAACCACCCCAGAAAAATTGGATCTGCTCTGTGCCACCAATAGGTCAACACGGTGAATATAGAGGCTTGGAGCCTCATCCACCACTAAACCGATGGGTAAATTGCCTTTCGTATTGATAAGTTTCGTAACCCGATTAAGTACTACCGACAGGCAGGCGGAGTTGATGCTCTGCGTGCTGGGATCATTGGCAAGCACCAAAACACCGGGGTGTTTGGGATTGCTGACCTGTAGTTCGAAATCATCGCCAGCGAACACCCAAAATGTTTCTTTGGTGGCCATCCGGCTGATAAAGATTTTGAGCGTTCCGACCTGCCCCTCCAATTGGTCAAATGCCTTTGCCTTGTAGGCGGACATGAACGGCGATAAAAGGGAACTAAGCTCTCCGTTGCTGAACAATACCGTAAAAATCTGTTCATAGGACAGGTTAAGAAAGGCAAGCACATGGGGCAGGCTGGAATAACGGCCGTCCTCGTACCTGCTGAAAAAGAAGATACAGGCGGCAAGGAAATTGACGGCGGACTGCGTGAAAAACTGGTCGCTCCCGCCGGATTTGTCGCCCTTTTTCAAGGCTTCAACAAGTGCTTCGGCTGTTTCCGAAGCATCGGCAAGCGTACCCAGATACTCCCGCTTCATCGGGTTTACCCGTCTGCTCTTTGCCGGGTCGTTGAGATTGATAACATGGAATTTGTAATCCTTGCACCGATTGTCCTGTTTGGCAAGCAGATAGTGATAATAGGCTACCTTGCCGAGATCGGGGTATTTCAGATCGTACAGGCACATCGTGAACGAATTGGCCAGCATTTGGCGGATGATCGGCATGATGACCCCAAACGATTTTCCACTTCCCGGAACTCCGCAAAGAATCAGGCCCCTAAAAATGTTTTCGATGGATAGAAAACCTTTGCGAACTTTCCCTTTGTAATAGAACAATGTCGGGATGTTGATCGAATACGGGCTTACGACGGGCTGGGTCGGCTGCATAAAGGATTCTTCTTCGACGTTCCAGCGATCCTTTCCCAGATTGGTGCTTATGATCTTGGACACGTTATCCATTGCAACGTGTACCAAAACGGCTCCCGCAAACGAACTCGTGACATAGGCAAGGTCAAACCAATTTACTTGCCCCCATATCGGAGCCGCTACACGTCCTTGCAACCACAATCCCGAAAACAGAATGAGCATCCCCAATGCCAAAGGGTAACCGATCTGTGTCTTGGGATTGAGGTCTTTTTTCTTTCGGCTCAATGTTCCAACGGAGACCAGACAGATCAGTACGAACGTAAAGAGTTTGCTGTTTATCAGTTCGGCATAGAACGGCACCCTCGAAAGCCTTTCCGCAAATAGGAACAACCCGCTATCGGTTGTTCCTGTCAAGACGAACCTATCTACATAGAAAAAAAGAAAGGCTTCGAGGACAACGGATAGGTAGATGCCAAATTGCAGGGAACGGTAAAGCCCCAGCTGTTCTTTGGTTTCTTCCATAAATATTTTTTTTATCGGTTGGAAGGAGGGCTTCGCCGTTCCTCCATAATAAATTGGGTTATTTATCAGTACTAAGCCTTCAATCTGGTTAGCAGAAGGCTTCCATAAAGTCAGCTTTGAAAGGTTAGATAAAGCCGGTTTAAAAAGTGTCGGCTTTCAGAATATCTCCGTACTTTATTTTTAGGTTGACAGTACGGCCTGAAATCTGTTTTTCGGTAAGACTTACCTTAAGTACCTTACTGCCGGGAAAGGTGGCCTTTTTCAGTACGAACACATTGCGGTGTCTTTTCTCAAACTCCTTTAAAGTTTGGTATTGCCAAAGGGGGTTGATTTCCACGGTCTGCACGTTCGTTGCTTTGGTGATCTTCTTGTCCTCGATGAAAAAACGGAGTTCGTCCACATTGTAGGAAACATTTGATGTGTTTGTAAATGAAATATCCAGGAAGATGTAATCACCCAATGTGCTGATACCATTAAGTACAATACCCACACCGTTTTCCTGTGTGCTTCTTACAGGATGATGAACACCTTTTGTAAGCAGACCGAATGCGAGGTTTTTCATCTGGCTACGGCTCAATCCGATTTCCGAAATTTCCAAAGGGCGGGTGTGTTCCGGTTTGATTTCCAGCATGGCCGGAATGCTCTTATCATCAATCAATAATGGCGCCGTCAAGCGGTATTGCGCGAAGTAATTATCGCCTACAATGGTAACCGCTCCAAGTTCGTAATCGAGGCGTTCTGTCAGCATGGTGTCCTCATTTAATTTGATTCGCAACACGTTGTCAAGTGGCAGGTCACCTGATACATGGTGCGAAGCAATATCAACATACTGTATAGGTTCTGGCGAAAGGATATGCAGCGTATGTCCTTGGTGCAAAGGAAGTTCGGGAAGTGCTCCTAACCGGGTTTCCGTAGCTTGTTGACTATGGGCGGAATATCCGATACAGCACAAAAGGAAAAGGATTAGAAAATGATGTTTTTTTTTCATGGTGAAATCTTAAATGGTTTTACTATTTATAATTTTGTTGGTTTTGGTGGAGAGCTTGAGGATCGATGAGGTAGACCATCGTGTTGTATTTCAGTTTCGCCCTGTTCTTCCGTATATGCTTTGATACGGCGGTCGTTGTGGATTGGAACATCCGCTGGATGGCGCTCATGACCAATTGGCTGTTGTTTTCCGCTTGTTGTTGCAGGTTAACTCCCTGCGTGGTGTTACCGCCGAGCTCCCGGCTAAACTCCCTGAATGCCGAAGCGGGCACGTACAGTCCGGGTGAACCGTCATTATCATAGATTTCCAGTCGGACAGGCAATATGTTGTTGCCGTACATAATGGAAGTGATGGTGAGCAGTACCCGTTGCCCTGAAAAACCGGAAATTTTTGCAAATACGTGGGTACCTTTCTTGACCACGTGCGGGCCGACCAATAGGTCATCCATGAGCCGAATGCGCAAACGCGAATCGGCATACCCTGTCATGTTTTCATCGACAATAGCCTGAATGAAAGTATTGTCATTTTCGGGGCGGACGGTGTTGAACGTTCCCTGGCCTGTACCGTATTTGGAGACGGACAGACGGGGCTGGTTTTCGAGTTCCCTTTTTGCTTCTTCCATACGTTCACGTTCCATGCGGGCTGCCTGTTCGTCGGGATCGTTTGCCCTTGCCATGCTGTCCGCATAGGCCATCTGTTTGCGGAAAAGTTCCATCGGATCGGCCTTATCGGGCATGGCTCTCGTCGGTTCACGTTTTCGCTGTAATGAGGAAAGAGCCTGTTGTAACGCTCGATCTTGATCATTGTTTTCCGAATCTCTAGTAGTGAAAACAGGTCGCTGATTTTTGATTGCCCGTTCGATGGAATCAAGCCTGCGCTTTTCTTCCTCGTTATACATTTCATCAAAACGAAACTGTTCGGCTCTTTCTTCCTGTAGCTGGCCTATTGCTGTATAGCCATCACCATGGCGGTACTGTTCACGATAGGCGGCAAGTTTGTCCGAAAGCACACGTTTTTTCACATCTTCCGATACTTCGGCAATCTGTCCCTGCAGGGGATCGCCCTCTTGGTGTGGTACTTCATCCTTCGCAAAGCCTGTCTGGTACACGTAAAAGAACAGGCATAGAAAAGGCAGCACTATGATTGGCAGCACATAGCGCGGTTGTCTGAAATTGATTTTCATGTTTGTTGGATTATATTAGGGTGAGTTGTGGGGTTTGTTGGCTTCGGACAGTCGTTTTTCGAGTATCTGCATCCTGTCGATGGCACTTTCCATAAGAAGGCTGTCGGCACTGTTTAACTGTTCCTTTTGCATGAGTGTGTCAAGGACAGCGCGGATTTCAAGCAGTTCTTTTAAAGCTGAAACGGTGGTAACAATACCGCCCATTCCATCCATTAGGGGCTGTTGTACCGAAAGTTGTAAGGGTTCTTTCTTCGGTATTTCCTTTGGGAGAAAAAGAAAGCAACTGGCAGAAACGAGGATGCTCAACACCATTACCGAAAATACCGCACGTGGCCGGGCTTCAAGAAACCGTTGGGTACGTGTGATGCTCCCATCGATGTACTTGCCAAACTCCTTATAAAAAGCTGCCCATACCGTAGTGTCGGGTGGTCGGTTAGAAGTTATTTTTTTGAACATAGGATATATCTTTGTTTTCGAGTGTTTTCCATCGGGTTATCAGTACACCGTGACCATTGTTCTCCGTACGCATTTCAAGGTCCCGTAAATAGCCCTCGGTGACCAGCGAGCGTATTACGGTAGAGCTGCGCCGATCTATGGTCTGTTTGCCATAAAACTTAAAGTATTTCTTTACCGGATCGACATGGATGGAATCTGTCTGGATGGTGAGCACGGAGCTAGATGATAGCACGGAGTTGAAAAATCCCTTTTCCCGCAAGTTGTTGTACTGCAAAGCACCGGATTCATCGATCAGGTACATAGCTTTTTTCATCTGGTATTCGATAAACTTATCGTCAGGTGCAAGGGTAAAGAATAGTGAATGAAATGAGTTGATGTGTGTGCGGTATTCAATGGGTCTATTTACCTCGACGTCGGTTTGGTTTGCGGACATGGGTACATTATTGGCATCAAGTATGTACACGGATTTCCGTGCATTGCCGACCTGTTTGTAGGCAAAAAAAGATACCGCCACCACCATGAGCAGGGCGGCGATCAGGCTTGCCCCTGCAATAAAAGTGGCAAGCCTGATCTTGGCTTCGATATTTTTTATTATCATGAAATGAAGTGTTTAAAAGGTTTAAAACTTGGCGATCAGCTTTCTTGCCGTACGGGCTGCGTTGGAAGCACCGCGGCCCATCGTGGCGGCTGCCGAGGTGATGCCGGATGTCGATACGATCCATGTGCTGATACTCGGCACGGTGAGCATGGTCAGTCCTCCGATCAGGAATGTCACGATGACGATGCCAAAACTTAAAATCCCGTTGCCCGCAAACCAGCCCATTTTCTCCAATGTGTCGCCCGTGCTTTCAAGGAGTTGTTGATACCTTGTAATCTCGGCTTCCATTGCATACTGTTGGAACAGGCTGGCTACGTGCATGACCAGATAGGCAATGCCGGAATAGAGGTTAACGGCGATAAACCGGGCTATCCATGTACCAAAGGAATCCCTAAAGGCAGGCAGGATACTTACGGCAACACTAAACGGGCCTAAAATGATAAGGATGCTCGAATAGATGATCTGGATAATGAATATAATATAAACGCAGATGCGCAATACCCAGACGGCCAACGTTTCTAAGGTATAGGTCGCCAGTAGCTGCAACCCCACTTGCATACGGTTTTTAAGTTCAACGATTGGGTTCCATACCGAAGCAAAACCCTCCTTTACGGTTGATGTGACCGCATCCCATGCCTGTCCGTACCATGTATCCGCTTCTTTTTCGGCGATCTCGGTTTCGGCCTGTATCGTGGTCAGTTGGTCGGCAACGTCCACCATGAGTTTTGCACGTTGCAGGCGTAGGTTATTTACTTCGATCTGCCCGCTGTCAAACAGGCTTTCCGTCTTGGCGGCAACGATGTCCGTGGGATAGGCAAGTACGCGTGTGAACGTTCCCCACCAGATGATGACCATGCCAGCCCGAACGGCCGCAACAAGGGCATGATTTCCATTTTTTTGTCGCCCGCCATCATTTCGTAGGATTTGATGGCAAAGAATATGAGCATGAAAATGGCGGCAAGGGCCTGTGCATCGGTGATGAACGTATCGAAGTGCGTCCAGATCGTGTTTTTCATGCCTTTGAGAAAGTGCATGACACCCTCCTCATAGACACCGTTCCCCTGTAAAAAATTGAACGTGTCTTTAAAAGAGTCCGGCACATTTACAGGATTTCCCTGCAATAAAAAACGAGGCATTAGCCCCGTCATGTTGATAAAGTCCATAAAGTAATCTGATTTTGGTTATTGGGTTCTTTTTAGGATGTCCTCCGCAATCTGTACATCGGAACGACCGCCACCAAACTCCGGCAGATCGGGGCTGTCACTTTGCATGCGGTCACGGTTCTTTGCCAATAAAAGGAATTTGGTGGCATAGTTCTTTTTGGCCTCCCATGCGGACAGTAGTTTTCTATGGTCTCCAAGCAAACGGTGATAGGCCATGATACGGCTGCCTCGGTCAAGCGTGGTCGTTCGGGCTGCTTCCAACCGTTCTTTGAGTTCTGCACGTTCTTCGCCGTACCATTCCAATAGACCTTTATTTCTCAAATAATCCCTCACGTCCGGTGAAAGTCCGGAGAGTGGATCGGCCTCTGTTCCGTCGATAAGGTTTCCAAATTCCCTGCGGTAATACAGGAGCCATAAAGGGTCGGCATCTGTAACCAGACCGGAATAATTGAGGGCTTCGGTAACTGCCACATTTCGGATGGTATCTGCGTGTTTTTTAAAGGCTTCGTCCGTCTGTTGCATGGCCAGTACCATCCCCATGCGCAAGGTCTGCGGGCCTGTACCGCTCAACGGTCGACGGTCGGTCTTGGGGTAGTTGGGGTGCCACGCCCAGGTGAGCCAATATTGGTAGTTGAGACCGAGAAAGCCACTTGTCGGCGTAAACTTCTTGCGATCCCATTGCTTGTGAACCATGCGCTCATGTTGGTGTACGATATGTTTGTCGGTCTGTCGCTTCACGTTCTGGGCCATTGTTCCCGTGATGGAAAACAGGCACAACAGTAAGCCGGTGATAAATATTCTATTCATGTTCAGCCCTTTAGTAGATAATAGTTTCGTATGATCTCGTCCGCTTTACGTTTGTCCATGTTGATGAAATTGCGGTAAGGGTTTGCCATTTTCAGTACACCGTTGATTTTTGCCCAATACATTGATCTTTCCATACTGAATACCAATGCCCGTATAACTTTTAGTTCCAAAATGATTTTCCGCATGAGGTGATCTCTTTTTTCATAGTCCATCAATACGTTTTTTCCCTCTTGGAGAACAAAATCGGAGACTTCGGCAGCAAGGTTTATTCCCCTGTCTTTGAGCTGCCGGGCAACGTCCTCGGCAAAGAGCAGTAACCACGGTTCTCCTTTGGCGGTTTCCAGCATTTTTGTGCTGTGCGTGGCAATGTCCTGAACGAGCCTTGAAATATGGAACGCGGAGCGGCCGGACTTCAACGCCCGATCCACTTCGGTCAATGATCGGTGGATCATGTTCTGGACCAGCACGACGGAAGAAAGGTTAACATTGATGTCGTCGATCCGTCCTCGGATATTGCCCAGCATGTTGTTATGGGTCTGTTCGGAAACCAACCTTACCGCGCCGTTCTCGTTTACGATGGCGAGGTGCTTGGCATCATAGATAATGGTTACATAGCTTTGTCCAAAGGCAAGCGTCGAAAAGCATATAAACAGCACGGATATAAGTTGTTTCTTCATGGCTTAAATTCCTCCAATTGCCTTAAGATATTATCAACTATACGCTTGTCCTCATTGATGTAACCCGAAAACGGATTTAGGGAATCAAGTAGCTTTTTGCGTGTTGAATAGTACATAGTAACCGCAAGCCCCCGTGATGCTCCGGCTATTGCCCGAAGCTCCTGCAGGACGTGTCCGTACAGTATTCTTCTGTCACTTGCTTTCATCTGGTTGAGGTCGCCGATACTGATAAAAAGCCCGGTGAGGTAGCGTGCCAATTGCACGGCTTTTTCTGCCATATCCTTTTCTGCATCGATAGCGAGCAATAGAAATTCGGGATGTGCGGAAACAATGCCTATAATCCTTTTTTGTTGGTTTATGATCTCGGTAACGATAGGTGCGGATTCAAGCCCCATGCTAAGCCCTTGCAATGCCATACCGAGGGTCTGGAAACGGCTGTGCAACTGCCGATAACGGGTTTTGAGTTTCGAGGTTTCTTCTCTGTTTACTTCCTCGTTAGCCGTGGTAATGGCCTGTCGGTTCCGTGCAGTGATCTGGCGGTCGTATTCATCTTTGCTGTGTTCGACCAGTTGATGGAGCAATTCAACGTTGAGCTGTGCATTTGCTCTGGTCAAGGTGATGACCAAAAGCAGTATTAGGATAATGTATCTCATCGTTTGAGCAATCTTGAATTACGGATAATGTCATCGGCAATCTGTTTGTCGATATTGATAAAACCTGCGTATGGATTAAGGGAATTAAGGATACCGCGTTGTTTTGCCCAATACATACTTCTGTGCATCCCAAAGGCTACGCCTCGCAGGATGGTCAATTCCGTACGTATCCGGTTTAACAGTTTTGCCCTTTCCCCCGAATCCATTAGGTTGTCCTTTCCACCTTTCAGCACAAAAGCGCTGACCTCGGCGGACAGGTTGGTCGCCCGTGTCTTAAATTCCCTTGCGCCAGCTTCGGCGAACAAAAGGAGTACCGGATTTCCCCTTGCGATGTTCATTGCTTTTTCCACGTCGTTAACGATGTCAAGGGAAATATCGGCAATGTCCTTTACGGTCAGCAGGGAACGGACAACGCCGGATACTTCGCTCAATCCCTTGTAAATCTTATCCTGTAAATCGTTCACGATCAGGAGCTGGCCTGTTACCGCCATCTGTCCGCGTTGGATAAGCGTGAGGTTGTCGTTCACATTGTTGAGCTGGCTGTTCATTATTCCTGCATGGACACCCGTTGCGGCTGCCACGGCGGGGTCTATGTAAATCTGACCTCTTGCATAGAAAACAGCAAAGGACAGGATCGTTATTGCAATAAATCGTCTCATGTAAAATCGGGTTTAAAGTATTCTCTTGTTGTTTCAACAGGTGCATTATTTTGGTTTACCTTTTGCACAAAATCGCCCAATGCAAGACTGCTTTTTTCCATGTCGGACACGAACGCCGTTAAGGCGGCTGGGTAGCTGCCATGATGTTTGGCGTAAATCTCCACGGCACTTTTTTCGGGCTTTTCGGTCGTGAAAGCCAAGTGGTGGTAAATGCTGACCTCCACGCCGTAAACTTCCCCGACGTTTCCCCGACGTATATAAAACTCGTTGAAACGGGCGCGCCCCTCTTTGTTGTCGAGACGGTTGATCGTGAAAATCTTCTTCTGCTCGGCTTCGCCTATGGAAAGCAGTTCGGCGACCTTTCTAAAATCGGCTTCGTTCTGTTGCAGCAGGATGATGGTGTCCGAATTGTTTATGATGCTGTCCTTGATAATAGGGTTGCCGATGATGTCGTTGATCTCCTGTGTCACTTCGATGATTTCGCCCCAGAACTTCCGTACGGTTTTGTTCAGGTATAAAAGGAAATTCGCCATCATGGGCGACGAAATGGCCCGCCATGCTTCTTCCAATATCAGCGTTTTCCGGCGGTTCTTCCGGTGGCGCATCTTTTGTACGAACAGATCCATAATGATGAGCGTGACAATTGGCAGGAGCGTTTTATTATTCTGTATATTGTCAATTTCATAGACTATGAACCGTTCGTTGAACAGGGATTGGTCGGCATCTTCGTTCAGTATCGCTTCGTATTCACCCCCTCTGTAAAACTTCTTTAATACAAACCGAAATTCCTCCACGTCAAAAGCAATGCTTTCTTCGTTCCTTATATCGGGGATTTTCTGAACGGCAAATTCATAAAAGGAATTGAAGTCCAACCTGTCTACACGGTCTTCGATGGCCTTATCGAAATGATGGGCGTAATAGGCTGAAATGACATTGGAAATTACGTCACGCTCGACAGTGGATACCGAACCCTCGGAACTTTTCCAGAGCAGACAGATCAACGTTATCAAAAAATCCTTTTTCTCGATGTTGTATTCTTCCTCGCTGATCGCAAAGGGGTTCATCGTAATGGGCTTTTCCTCCGAATAGGTGATGTACTTGCCCCCGTAGGTACTGCAAAGACCGGAATAGGAATGTCCCACGTCCACGATCACCACGTCCATGTTGTATTGCAGGTACTGCTGACAGATCGCATTTATGGCATAACTTTTACCCGTACCACTGCTCCCCAAAACGAAGCGATTGCGATTTTTTATACGGCCTGTCCTCATAACCAAATCCGATGGGTCAATCGCCACGGGCACCCCTTGACGGTCGGTAAACCTTAACAGAAACTCCGAGGGTTCGTCCGTCGGTAGCCGTTCCTTGAAAAAGAAACAAAGCGCGGCATCAGCTGTCGTCAGGAACCAATCGTATTTTTTCAGTTCCACGCCAACACCCGGCAGGGCACAACGGAAAAGTTCCAATTGGTTGTAAGCATTGCGTGACGGGATGATCCCTTGCTGGAACAGGGCGGCTTCGATAAAATTGGCCGTCTTGTCGATCTTGTCCGTATCGGCACATACGATCATGGAATAATGTGCATTTACCAATAACTGGTTATCACGTGCTACGTCCACCAATAAACGGTCGATGTCCTCCACGCACATGAGGTTGGCCGGATCGGGTACACTCGAATGCCTTTTACGCTTTACTTCAAGTTTACCGAGCGTGATCTGTTGGCTGGGTATCTCCAATAATTGGTTATAGATAATGGTGCGGTAACCCGGAACATTGTGCAGGAAAAAAAGGTTGTCCACCGGAAAATCGCGCATACCGTTCGTTTCATTTTTGGCCGTGAACGTTCCGACCTTTTCGGGCAGGTCAACCGAATCGGTGCCCACCATGCTGATACAGCGGACGGTTCGGTCACCGATCTGCAACCCGCGGTCTCCGCAGCGGAGATTGTCCAATGTGATGTGCGGCTGTTCAAACTCTACGGCGAGCACCCTGTTTACGAAACGGTTTATTTCCGCTTCGGTAAGGTATGCTGGGTTAAGTGCGGCGCCGGAAAGCAGATCAAATACTTTGGCCATGTTCTGCCCGAAAGTGGCCAGCACTTTTTTGTCATACGTATAGAATGCCCCTTTTTTGACCAGACGGGTAACGGTCAGATAGGTTCTGATCTCGGTATATTCCCGACCTTCAAAATGTTCTTGGTATTTCTGTTCCAAGAACTCGGTTGCAGGTTTGGGGCGGTATTTCCGTTTGATGAATACGTCGTGCTTTTGGATGATATGTCCCTCGCCAAGTATCTTGATGACGTTAAGCAATACCTGTTGGAAAGCGGTATAGGCTTCGGGATCGGCACCATACTGTAAGACAGGATTGGTCAGTCGCATCACGACTGAAAAATCGCCACGCTCACCGTACAGTATGGACATTCCCTGATAATGGTCAATACCCACGTAGGGCATTTCAAAGGCTGTCTTTCTCTCTGTTCTCATAGCTGATCGATAATTTTGCGGTATGGATAAATACGCCTCGGTGGCGGGTTTTGTCATGGAGACCGTTACCCTGTTTCATGAATGTATAGGCAAGTCCTGCACCCATCAGGGCAAGGGTGGCAAAGCCGCCCAGGATCAGGTTGGTCAGTGCGCCGATAAGCCCACCGATGGCCAGGCCGCCGATAAGGGAGCCTATGCCCCAATAGATAAACTTACCCTTGAAACCGCGGTAAATAAGGGGCTTTTGCAGCCCCTTATAGATCGGATAACGCTCTTGTGTCATACGCCGAAAAACGCTTTGATGACCACCGACACGAGTACCAAGAACAGGCAGGAACCTCCCCATGACATCAGTTCCTTATTGATGTCCTGATCTCCGCTGTTCCACTTGATGTACACCCGTATTCCCCCGATCAGGCCGACGACCGCGCCGATCGCCAAAATGAGCGTCGAAATGGGGTCTACATAGCTGGTGAGCGATGATGTGGCGGCATCGATACCCACGGTACCACCTTGTGCGAATGTTGATTGGGCCGCGGAAAGGCAAAGCGCGGCCATTGCAAACAGTTTTTTAGTGTTTACTGTCATAGAGATAATGGATAAAAAGTGAATAAAAAATGATTGGATTGTCAGTTTACCCCGAAAAGGGCCTTTAGTGCGGCGCCGACGAGCGACAGGAACAGGCAGGAAAAGAACCATCCCATGACCTGCGCATCGATGTGGTGCTTGCCGGACTGCCAGTTGCTGTACACCCGCAAACCGCCGAGCAGTCCGCACACGGCACCGATGACAAAGGCAAGGTCAGAGAAGTTGTAGTACCACGTATTGACTTCCCTGCGCACTTCCCTAAATTCCGCAAGGCCGGGCTGGGCGGTTGCGTACAGGGCAAAAAAAATGGCAGTGAGGAATACTGCCACAAAGCGGATTGGTCGCATAATGGATTCAATAAGGGATGGCTTTGGTGTACTCGATAACGTCGTTCTGTACGAGCGATACGAGCTGCTTTAGGTTTATGCCTCCTGTGGATTGCAGGGGGCCGGACGAGATAACGGGTTTCCCCTCGGTTACTATAGGTTCGTTTTCTCTTTTGGATGGTTCGGGAATAACCCTTTCTGGCGGTGAATCTTCATCAAATGTCAGTTCGTTTCCTCCATCGGCCGCCCGTGGAGCACGGCGGTGGATAAAAAGGTCATACAGTACGTTTAGGGCATAGTAAATGCCATAGATGGCGATAACGCCGAGCAGGAATTGTGTCCAGTTCATAGATCAAGGGTTTTAATGTGTTCTTTGATGTACCGGGTGAGTTCGGGATGGGTTTTTAGAAATTGGTGCAGGCTGAAAGACATGATCTTTGTCATGTTAATGTCTTTGGCAACATTCAGTTTTTTGAGCAGAAAAAGGGTCTTGTCGTCCAGGCGGATTAGTAACCGTTCACGTCCGGTCAGTTCATGGTTTTGGATACTTTCAAACAGGCGTTCCAGCGTTTCCGCTTTTTTCTTTGGTGCCTCCCTTTTGCCCTGCAGGGGGATTTCTTATGGCTGTGGCGGTTCCCCTTTCCGTTTGGAATCCGCAGCGCGTCGGCAAGGATTTTTATTGAGATCAAGGTGATACTTGCTTGGCGATGTACTGATCATAGATAAGGTCCAGTAATGGCAGGATAACGGGATACAGGATGCTCGGTGTGTGTAACGAATTTACCCGCTGGAAGTCTATGCGATCCGGCAGACCGGGGGCTACAGTGCCGAACACCCGAAGTACCTTTTCGACTTCCGTGCGGGTTTCGTACTTGACGGTGTTCTTGATACGGTTAGGTACGAAAACCAAGGGAGCCCGACTGTTGATCTTGCCGATGACCATTGCAAACAGCAATGTCGAATCCACGGAAAATTCGTCAAAGGCAAACGGACAGAGTACCGCATCGGCGGCGGCGAATATGGGTATCAACCCGTCGTCGTCCATCTTGCCCGGCAGGTCTACGAGTACGATTTCGTTCCGTGATTTTTCCAGTTTCCGTTGCATTGCAGGAAAATGGTCAAGATCGGCAGGTACGATTTCGTACAGTGGTTCATTTTCCAAAATCTTTGCTTTCTCGGCTTTGGCGGAAAGTGATTGCTGGTAATCCATGTCAAGTATCGTAACCCGCCGTTCCTGTTGCTGGGCCAGGTAATTGGCGAGCAGCAGGGTGAGCGTACTTTTTCCCGCCCCGCCTTTTTGGTTTCCAATGAGTATGAGCATAGTGCATTGTGTTAATGGTGTTGTTGATAAAGGGGTGTCAACGGGTATTTGTGCGGGCCTTGCGCTTACGCCTCCGGTTGCGCCCGTGGATCGCCTCGTCGTCGATGTCGTCGGAAATATCGATCTGGATATTCGGTATCCATTGATCGGCTGTTCCCTGTACATGATCGGCAACTATGGTGGTTTCTTCGGATACCGATTTCCGTTCTTTTTCGTTCGGCTCTGCGAAGTCGTCTTTGGCTGATTGCACATAACCGTTCTCGGTGACTGTTTCTTCCGGCCGGGATACACGCCCCTTTAAAGTAGGTTTCGTTATATCCGCTTTAGGCGATATTTTGTGTCTGTCTTCCGATGGTGTGATAAATTCTGCCAATGGCATGAGGTCTTTGCCTTTATATACCATTTTCCTCGAATGGTCAATGATCGTGTAGCCGTATGGCGGTTTTCCGTCCTTACCGTGGAATATGACCTGTACCCCGAATTTGGCCGATAGCATTTGCGCCATTGCTGATGTATAGCCGGATGGAGCGGACGGCCTGTTGCCGGGAAGTGGAGCCGGAGTATGAACCACCGCCGGATCGTATTGGTCTTGATATTTAGCAAAGACTGCCCGGAGCTGCCCAAGCCGACTGATGTCTTTGCTGAAAGTTGCGATCTTGGCGTCCACCTGTTCCAATGACACCGTGCCTTGCCTTTTGCCGTAACGGAAGATCTGATATTCCTTATCACATAGCTTGAGGGAATAGCCCAGTGACCCAAGTACCATCATGAATTGCTCCCGCATGGAGAAACCATAGGTCAGGACTTTTCCGATATCCTTCTCTGTCTGTTGTTTGACGTCCGTGCCAAGGATACGGTTGAGCACTTCGTGGGCACGGATTATCTCGAAGTTGTCGTTTATCTTTTTGCCGTTGCGGCCTACCCGCGTGGAAATGATATGTATATGGTTGTTTGCTGTGTCCTTATGGAATACCAAGAGATAAGGCTGTTCGCCATAACCCATACCGTCCATCCATCGGTCGGCAATGGCAGCAAGCTCATGCTTACTATGCGAGCGACCTTTGCCGGAAATGACTGCGTGCAGCTGCGGAAACTTCGTCCGTTTGCTGGCAGCGGATTGGGCCTCCAGATAATTGACGTAATCCTTTGGGCTGGGATTTTGCAGGGCGTGCAGGGCACCGAAACCCGATACTTTCATCAGTTCCCCTTTATCCTTGTCAACTTTGTCCGTGTTGTAACGCACCCCCCTGAAAGTGGCAGACCGCTTTAATATCTTGACGATCATGCCTGTCTCCTTATAAGTCTGAGGAGATGTCGGAAGGTCCGTTCCAACCTCCTTTGCAACTGGATATATTCGGTGAACAAGGGAGCAAGGTCACGGATCAGGCTGGGCTGCAAAATTCCCTGTTGTTGCAAGATGTTGGCTTGTTTCGCCATTCCGTTGATTTTGTTGCCTGACCGACCGATCTCTGTGCCGATACTGTCCAACAGTTTCATGATTTCGGTGGTATTGACCAACATCTTTTTGGAATGTTGTAGTACCCAGATTCGCACGATGTCCGCACGGTTCATGCCAAGTGCTATTTCAAGTTCGAGAAACTGTGCGTGTTCCTCATCGCTCAACCGGAGCTCAAAGCGCCGGTGACGCTGTACATGTCCTGTGGATTTTCGGTCTGCTTTTTTGTATTTCATAGCTTTAATTTGAATTCTTTTTCTTTGTCGGTGCTTTGCAGGATAATGACGAGCTTCGGCCTTTACCTACTCCGGTACATCCCTGTCTCATCGGAACCGCGATGTTCTGCAAGTATGATTTTTTCGTACTTTCCCCTGTAGGTTCGGCATTGTCGGATTGATATCCATTTAACTTAAATCCCTAAATCTATATGTGGCCATAAAATATCATATCGTCTCCTATCTGGATACAAAACCTATAGTGGGAGATATGAATATCGATATGCACTGCTTTCTGAATAGCTGTATATCGGATTATCGGAGCATATGGATGCCAATATTTCGGAATGGCAATAGAGCTAGCTTCGGTATGTAACTATATCGGATTACCTATTTAGCTGAACAATCGTTTTCGAATCTCTAAAAATCAGCGCTTCTGCCACGCTCTCTGAAGCTGTACTTCCTGCTCATTTAGGACTGCCCTTAGCATATCGTTGTAATCCTTGTGCGACCCATAAACACCCGAACGGTCTTTAGCCTGTGGTACGGCATCGATCAGCATTTGGGTACAGTTGCGCCCGGGACCGTCGTTGTCGAAATACACGTCCACCTCGGGAATTTCCCTGATCCGCTCGATGGCATTCTTTAACTGGACAATGGAGTTCAGGACAATGGCTGTAGGGGCAGGATCCGGGCGGTTCACTTTGAGCCAACTTAGGCAATCCATATATCCCTCAAAGAGAACGGCATGTCCAGGCTTACCGGGTATCACGGAAATTCCTTTTTTGCCGATACTGCTCTTGAAGCCTTTGGCATTGGTAAATTCCCAACCCGCTTGGTCGTTCTTCCATCCGATGGCATAGAATATACTTTTATTTTCGATATCAAGACGGTTTCTGTAATAGATCTCTTGCATGTATCCATGTGCAATGTCCAATATCCCTCGTCCTTCAAGGTATTTTGTCAGTACAAAGTTTCTGCCGATTGGCTGTGTTCGTACGAGTTCAAAGGCGTATCCTTTCTGCTCTTGTTCTGTAGGGTATTTGACAGGTTCATAAGCGGTTATCATGGATACCTGCATATCGCAGGTATCCTTTATCTTTCCCAGTACCTCGACAAAGGAAAGCCCTGGCCAATAGGCAAGGCCGAGCTGGACGATACTACCGCCCTGTATGCCCGTCGAGTTCGGGCCACCTCGGTCAATCCATTTTCCACCCTCATCCCAAACGGTAAGGGATGGCGTATCTTGCTTGGTTTCCCGTAGCATACTGTGGTAAAATAGTTCCTTGCCCGACCTGCGTACCGGGTAGTGGCCGAGACGGGCCAAGAAGTCCGAAATTGCGATTTCCCGGAGGTCATCCACATTTACATATTTTGACATAAGCAGGGATGGAATAATTAAAGGGGTTTAACCTCCGCATGCGGTAGTTTATCCTTGAACACTTCACTCGTTGATTGGTACCCTAGCCTCATATCATCGATATAGGATAGTACCTTTTTAAAATGGCTGGCACGTTTCAGTGCGGCGGACAAAAATTCGGGATGGTTCAGTATCAGTATAGATGCGTAGTACAGATGCTCATCGTTCCGTCTTTTCAGAAAGTCCACATATTCCGGGAATATGGCAAGCACGGAGTGGCTTCCCGGAATAAAGGTCATTCCTTTTGTGCCGATACAGCCCGAATATTTTTGGGCGCGCACTTCCCATCCTCCGTTTTCGTTCTGCCAACCTGCTGCACAGAAGTCCTTTCGCTTACCCTTTTGATCGATGACATAATAATGGACTTCTTGTATGTTCAGATCGGCAAGTTCCAAAAGATCGCTTTCCAACAGAAAATCGGCAAACTCATTGTTATACCCCAATGGGTGAGCACTGGCGAAACGATAATCGGGTATCCTGATTGCTTTCCGTTTTCGAAGGGGCCTATTTTCTTTTGCTGATCTGACCTGTATCTCCCGAAGTTTTCCTTCGATCTGTGCGGTAGACAGGTTTGGCCAATAGCTATGGGCAAAATCCATGAGCTTTCCCCCTTTGCGAAGTGAGCTGTCAAACCAACTGTTAAATTGTTGATTGACCGTTAGTACAATTTTGTTATTGCTTCTCTTTCCAAACACACTGGCGTACCCAAATTCAATGGAATTGATTGAAATCGGTTCATGCCCCAATGCTTTGAGCAGGGTTACGAGGTCTGGCGTTTCGTTGGATGGTATGATTTTATTGTAAGATGTCATAATAATTGTTTTTGGAGGTTTATATTAGGATTAGGTCTGCTGGGATTTGCAGATGGTTTCGATATCCATGCGGTCGACCCTCCCCGCTGCGGGTGTGGTCGCCGTCTTGAGAAGGATCAACAGTCCCAGATCGACCCAATGATGTACGTTTTTAGGCCCATACCGCTTGAATGCCTCTGATTTTTTGAGCGGATTTTGGACCTGACAGTTTTGCGCCCATTTCGACAGCAAAGCAAAGCAGTGTCCGCAATTGAAACGGTGTCAAAAGTGAGTCATGGCTTCTTTGGGGTTTAGCGGTTTACAGATATAGAGATTAAGATTTTCAATAAAGGAACCGGCAGCGGGCAACGGGCAGCCGAAAAGATCCGTTGTTGCCGATTGACAGTAAATTGTCGGAGTTACTCACGTCAGTCCGTACAGACCGGGCTACTGCCTGCCAATGCGCTTTCAGCATATTGGTATCGCCAAGGTTATAGGCTTTACCTCACTTTCGCAAAATTTCCCGTTCCTCGCAGGATAATGCTTCACTCCTCGATGTCAAAGACCGTCCATGCTCCGCTATCGCAGCGGATGCGCTTACCTGTCGCATGCGGGCAGGTAGGTGATCGGAATTCGAAACCGTCGCGGCTTCGAGTTCCGATCTGTCAATAAGATTTGGGAAGTGTCTGCTTGGTTCAACTGATCTGGAACAGGTTGCTCTTTTTTGATTGCGGTTTCAGATCCTTGTTCCGCTGTATTTTTAAGCAGCGTTGCCAGTTCTATATCCTTCATTCTTCCCGATGGATCTATTCTTCCATACGGGTACAAAACACGAAAATTGGACAATGCAAAAACAGTGAAAGAGGGTGAAGGAAAAGTTTCACCCTCTGTTAAAAATATAGTCGGTGGGATATGATTGTTAGGATTTTGGAGGAATCTATATGTGTAAAAAAAATAGAAAATAAATATTATGAGGCCAATGTTACTCTATATGAATTATTTTCAGGGTTTGGAGGTATTATTGTGCTGGTTTAAATGGTTGATCATCCAAATAAGATAAGCTTTCATTTTCTTGGCAGCAGAATATTCTACATCTAGGGATTTCTTCTGTAAGCTTTCTGGTGAGATGATTGGAGCTCTCGGGGTAGAGAAATTCTTGGAAAAGAATTCAAAGGTTTTGGAAACTTCTCTTTCCCCGATCCAGCCAGCCAGAATTGCAAGTCTTATGAACAGCCCGAATTGGGATACTGGCAGGTTGAGTGGTAGCTTCCTATTTCCCTGATAGTTCTGTTGATCAATTGCTTGTTTTCTATGAAGTTTAATTTTCGTGGACATATTGAAACTTTGGGATCTGTAATAAGATTCCAGTTTTTTACTTGTAATAGATGCTTCATTTGTTTGATATTTTCCAATTAGGATGGAAAGAGTATCCGAATCTTCCTTAAACTTAACCAATTCTATCGCTTGGTCATAGAGAGATTCCTTATCGAGCAATGAATCCATGGATCTATTGATCAAATAGCCTGCTACAGCAGGTGGATCTAGATCTGATAGTACTAGGACCTTCTCAATTTTCTCATCGTTAATTCTTTCCAAGGATTTTATTCTGCTTAAAACCTTGCGGATTTTGTCAATCTGTCTATAGGTGATTTTCCGGTTCATTGTCTGCCGATTTATCGTTCTTTCCAATAATTCTCTCAGTCCACAACTTATACCGTCACGGATAAGCTTAGAGGATATTTCAGAAAGTTGCTTCCTGATGGACGGTTTCTCAAGAGACATGCCGTAATGGGACATCTTTATTGAACAGAATACGTTCGGGCTCACTTTATTTATCTCCATGAGAATATCCTCGACAAGGTTGAGGATTCTTAAAATTAGTTTATTTAAACATTCTTTTTTTGCAATGTTAGACCCCCGTCCGAACAATAAAAAATTGGCATATATGCTGTCGCTAATTGCAACGAGGACCTGGACCTCGGTAACCATTTTACTTTCAGAATCCAATGATCTGAATAGACTAATTGCCAGGTTCAATGGGGAACTATTGTGGACAATTCTATCATTGATACATAATAATCCCTTTAGGGAGTCAAGATCCCATTGGTATAAATTCGATTGGATTTTCTGTAGGTCCGTTAAGAAATCCGTATATTTATAGGTGTTGTTTTTCAATATAGTCCGAGATCAATGAGAAATATTAGGGCACCAATAGAAATAGATATTCGTGTCCTTATCAAACTAGCCTGTCAATTTATTTTTCAATCGATCGATCTTGGATTGAAAACTCTTGAAGAACTGGATCCTTTCACGTTCAGAAGTGTGGCTCAAACAAGTCGATTTGGACAGGATCCCTTTGATGACCCTAAGATTGCTTTCCTGGAACCTCATATCAGCCGTCATTATACTGTTTATGGTATAGAGCTTAATAGAAGTCACGAATTTTTCGTTTACCATACTGACCATCTGGCTCGAACCGAAATCCAAAGGGGTTATGTACAGTTCAAAAGATGCGCCATTGCCCTTTTCCTTCTCTATGGTATATTTTTCAAGTTTTGCTCTTAGACTTTCTAGTTGGCCCAAAAGCTTTCCCAATGAATCGCCTTCAGAAAAACTTCCAATATTTTCGTAATAATCAATGAGTCTGAGGAAAGGATCAACCGTGTTTTCGGTCCAAATTTCTCTTGAGGCTACACTTTCGTATTCCTTTCTGAGCTCGGAGAAAAGGGGTTCAATATCATTCCTTTTCATCTCGTATACAAATTCCTCGAATTGCATCTGGTGATCGATATTACCCATCCATTGGGACCAAACGTACAATTTAAAATAGGTAAGTTCGGGAAAAGCCATTAAATGGAAAATGGGAATGTCATCCGCACAGAAAATGATTTCCCTTTTCATCGCAGACTTCGTTTCAACTATGGACCTCATGATACCTTTTATATAGTTCCGATAATTTTCGATATCGTTCACATCAACATCCAAATAACGAAATTGGACATATTCGCTCTGTCCATAGAATATTTCGGCAAGATCGATCCCGAAAGAATCGGAAAGTACCCCCACCTGCTCCATGTCCAACGGAACCTCCCCCCTCTCCCTTCTGTAAACTGAGGCATGGCTCATGTGAAGCACCCTTGAGACCTCTTCTACCCATTTTTTTTGCCCATAAACTTTTCTCTTGATAATTTCGAACAACTTGGTCTGTTTTTTCATGATCAGCTGATTTAATTAATATTGGAAATTTCAATTTATCTGTTCTTGCCTTTTTGAACAAAAATTTACGTCCATAGATAGGATTGAACAAAAAGGTTCTGATCTTTATGAATATCATAAAGAAAAATCTATCAACCTCACTAAAGTTACGAAATCCGTAAAAATCATAATATCCTTTACGGGAATAGAACATTGCTTGATGAACTGAGCATCTAGATTTACATTATGGACAAATCATAATAGATCATGGAAGAATTTTGCACAGAGATAGACAGTTATTTGGGAAACGGAGATTCAAGGTATTTTTCTCAAGGGTTCAAACATTTTGAATTTGACCTGCACATTGTTAGATTAACAGAAGATGGATTTACTTCAACCCTTGCTGCATCATATAATGGACCGGGTAGGCCACGTCAGGAAAACCCCCATTTGGGCAGTATAGAATATTCCGCAATTGCACTTTACCTAGCGGAAGTACATATGGTGAAAATATCCAGATTGACGAGATCTGAACTCGCAAGGGCATTTCCTAGAGATTTCAAGATGAAGATCAACCAAGAGGTCACGATACTTTCCAAAAGTCAAGAGATCAGCGTAGAATGCCATCAATTGAGCTCCAAGCTGACCTTGGAATCTCTTAATGGCAGCCTTACGGAGCTCGATATAAAGATCGGAAGGACGACATGTAGGGTGATTCTGGACCATCCGGGTCCATCCCAGGTAAATCTGAGGGAAAAAAACTGGCCCATTGAGGATGGCACAATGTACAGTAGGTCCTATCGCGAAAGAAATAACGAGATATCTGAAATTAATATATATGAGAGCCAAGAAAGGATTTCCTGTAATATGAAGGTCACACAAACACTTTTTCAAGAACTGAGCGGTCTGGGCACTTCATTCGATCATATCATTCTTACTGATCTGATAGTGACCACAGGCCAACTGATGCAGACCCTCCTCTATAGAATATTGAAGACTGAAAGGGAGAAATGCCCAAATATTTGGCTCAGGACAATGGAAGTTAAATTTGAAAGACCAGAAAAGAGGGAAAAATACGGGGTCAAAGTCAATTTTACTGACAGGAAGATGCTCAGAATTGGAGACCATACCTATCATTCGTTTTCTGTGATCAGCAAGATCGGAAATATGGATGCAAGATTCAATGTTTGTCACATAACTGATTGCCAATGAAACGAATCGTCATCAGTGGAACTTACTGCACAGGCAAGACCACACTAAGCATGGCCCTGTCTCAGGCTACAGGAATCCCTTCAACACACGCCCCAACGATGCGCGAGATCTTACCTGATCTGTTTCCCGGCAAAAATCTTAAGCAGTGCTCCTACCCGGAATTACTGCGTCTTGGCATGGAACGTTTCAAGAATAGACTGGAAGCGGAAATCAGGTTAACATCAGGTTTCATTTCCGATGGTTGCCCTATTCAGGAGTGGTTATATGGGAGCACTCGTCTCATAACCGGTGCGTATCCTGATGAGAACGAATGGACGATGTTATGGAAGAAAATAAAGAATTACAGACAGTTTAGAGATTTTGAATTGTTATTGAAAGGATTCGAAGGTATGGCAAGAACATATACAAAAAACAGTTATGAAATCTTCTTTCATCTCCCAGTCGAATTTCCATTTGTCGAGGACGGACATCGTCCGACTTCTGAACGGTTCCGAAAAGTTTCCGAGGAAAGGCTGTTGGCCTGCTACAATGAGCTGGGCATTTTACCTATTATCGTATCTGGAACCATGCATGAACGGTTGGCGCATATGCTTAACCATCTAAAGCTCCAACCTTTGATCACATTGGATCAAGCCATTCAGCAGGCCATAACGCTCAAAGAACGAAATTTTGATGCAATTACCTTAGAGAAGCACAATTAACAATATGAAGTTCGAACTTTTCTATAATGATAAAGAAATCATGCGGGAGGTGGTCATATGTACGCCCTTTGAATCTATTGAGGATCCTGTCTATCAGAAGATTCGGCATTTGTCCGACAATATGGAAATCGTTCAGGAAAATTTCAACTGCCTTTCTGTAATGATCGATCAATATCTTCTTGAGCTGAACAAAAAATGGGTGATATCAATTAGATCCCAACAGGCTTGCTATGTACTAATGTCATTTTTTCAGGGCAAGGCCGTCTATTCAATGCAGAATATAAAGGAAAGCATTTTAATGGAAGAAGGACAATGTGCTTTCTTTTATGTCAAGTCAGGAAAATATCAGGCAACCTTTCCACCGGGAAAGCATGCCTTTCGGGTAATCTGCTTGGCGCACGATGTCAGCGTATTATTTGCAAACCAATTTCCCGTTCTATTGCAATTCATCGCTAGGAACAAGGAAACATTGGAATCCTTTAGGACATGTCTCATGGATACCAAATTCAGAAACGGACTTTCAAAATTGCATCCAAACTCACTTAGGCAGCAGGCACACCAGACTCCATTTATCCTGATTCAGCTTAGCAGGCTCATATCGACATTCAAGGGGTTGATCAAAGGGCGTGATCGTTTCTCTGCAGAAAAGAAATTGGTGCAAAATATCCTTTCCGCCATCGAGACGGCCTTGAAAAACCATCAATCAATCAAGGTCTCTGATCTCATTCGAGACTTTCCTATAACCAGGCGCAAACTTGAAAAACTATTTCAAGCCTATCTTCATTTGGGACCTTCAAGGTATATCAGGAATAAAAAAATAGAGCGGGTCCAGCAATTGCTGATCTCCACCGATCAAAGCTTATTGGAAATATCCCTAAATGTAGGATTCAGTGATGTGCATTCGCTCAATCGGACATTTAAAGCCTATACAGGCTCTACCCTTTCTGAATTTCGAAAGAAAAATAAGCCTGAATAAGGGACATTATGCGAAATTCAAGACTGAATATTTAGACGGAAAGCGGTTGCATTTACATGATTTTAGAAAATAAATTTGTTTATGTAAATCCAATTGAATGAGCCATGAAAGTTACTTCCCACCACTCCTATTACATCTGTACGCTGATCCTGCTGTCCATGTGGATTCCGGTAAGCCTTGATAAGATCCTGCACTTTGAACTTTTTAAGAATGCTATGATCCAACAGCCCTTTAATGACGGATTGGGTGTCCTGTTGGCATATATTCTTCCCCTCTTTGAATTGGGTACCGTCATTCTGCTGATAAAACCAAGCCTTCGCAGATACGGGTTCTTCCTTTCTGCATTCTTGATGTTCCTATTTACAGGTTATGTTGCCCTAGCCATCTTTGGAAATCCCGACGATTTACCCTTTGGATGTGGTTTGGTATTTCAGCATCTGAGTTGGGAAGTTCACCTGGTTCTAAACGGAATTTTTCTGATGATCAGTTTACTTGGCTTACTGCTTGAAAAAAATATCGTGCCTAAAAGTTCCAGGGATCTTTCCTCCCAAGACAATTCCAATGATATCAATCTTCCGAAAAAGAATCTAGGATTCTAATTCAGAGGCGGACCGGCCAAAAGGTCAATAAGAAGTAATCTTAATCTATAAATTTAGTTTAGATTTGAACCAATCACCGTTCAATTAAAATGAAAAAAAATGAAAAATCTAATTTATGTTAAAAAGCATTTTCTTGCGGTATTTGCAATTATGCTTTCCTTAGGGTATGGAAGCTTTAGTTTCGCCAAAGCTAAGTTTGCCACAAACTGGCACCTTTTGACACAAGCTTCAACCCCTGCCAATGATGTGGTTGGGGCCATTACAATGAATCCTACGCAGGGTGGGACCTGTAATACGGCAACTAAGCCTGTAAGATGTTCTATTCAATTCGATAATGATTTCAATGCGAACATTGTAGGATTAACCGTATCGGCAGCAGAAGCCCTTCCCGGTGTTGATGAGACTGCAAGAACTTATAAACCCTAGTTCTTTGTCCTAGAGGACTGCATCTGGGATGGATTTTTATAAGGCTGAACCGAACTATCCTTAGCCATAGATCCATTTTCAGATGCAGTACTTTACTTTATCTGGGTACCTGAA
Organism: Sphingobacterium sp. 1.A.5; assembly: GCF_002734235.1. NCBI lineage: Bacteria > Pseudomonadati > Bacteroidota > Sphingobacteriia > Sphingobacteriales > Sphingobacteriaceae > Sphingobacterium > Sphingobacterium sp. 1.A.5. The sequence goes on along the minus strand of NZ_PEBA01000001.1, from coordinate 238,786 downwards.
TCACATCTGAGCGTTCAACAACATTATTTGGTGCCAGTAAAATCAATCGCTTGTCCTTCCCTTTTAGATCATAAACTTTTCCCGTCATCTCCCTTTGTAAACTAAATGTTTGATTTTCCAGATAAGTTAACCTCCGAATGTCGCTCCAGCGCAATCCTCTATTCGGTAAACTTTTCCTTCGCTCCCTAAGGACAAAATCAAGCGCTTCTGACTGGCTGAAATCCGTTGCCGACCGATACATTTCCGGGCTAAATCGCGTTTTTAAAAATTCGTTCATAAACCCTAGGCAAGCTTCTACCTCACCCAACCGTACTGCGCTCTCGGCAGCAATCAAGTAGAGTTCATCCGTAGCTAGACCGGTGAACAGTATCGGGTTTCCTGTGTAGGAGCCTTTGTAGGAGTAAGCACCGTCCAGTTCCTGTCGAAAAAGGATATTTTTACGCAGGTCACCTTTCCCGTACATGGATATCAATTCTTCATTTACACGGTACCTTTCTCGGTACAATGCTAAGGCAGCATGCGTGCAATCATAGAATATGATTTCCGGATTATTATTTCCATTGATTCCAAAGCTAAAATCCTGTACCGAACTCAACTCAGAATAATTAATCAATTTACCCTTTACCATTAAAGCTTTCTCTGCAAATTCTAAGGCCTTAGCGTAGTTCCCTTTTACTAAATAAAAACGGCTCAATAGCGCTAAAGAAGCCGTCTTGGACGGAGAAAATCTTGAATCGGATTCTTCGGGTAACAACGATGAAGCATCGAGCAAATTCTTTTCAATTGCGGAATAGGTTTCTTCCACAGTACTTCTTTTAGAAATAAGCGTTGGGTCAACATTCTGGATCAGAGGTATTCCAAATTGACTATTTTCGGTATCTCCAAATGCTGCGGCAAACTGTTGAGAGACCATAAATTCTGCATAGGCTCGATGGAAAAGTGCTTCACCTTTGATTCGGTCTAATTTATTCTTATTTTCTACATCTGGATTTAATTTTGCCAATCCTTCCAGAATGATATTGGAATATAAAATACGTTGGTATGGATAATTCCAATCCATACATTCAGATCCTACATAATTTTCATCCATCCACAGGTAAAGGCGCTGTTCATCCGGTCTCCCCAATTGATCAAATGCAAGTTGTGAAAGCTGGAACTCCTCTCCAGCTATACTGCTCATCACGTGGCCCGAACCATGATTGAATACCGTCAGGTTATCAAGGAGCAAATCAAAATCATCCAGTGACGTTGGAACTTCTTGGGTAACATCTCTTTTTACCTCTAAAAATTCTTTTTGGCAACCAAATATCAATGAGCAAATTGCCAAGATTATAATTAATTTTTTCATTTATCTAAAGTTCTAGTTGAAGGCCTAAAGTATAATTTCTTGGCTGCGGATATCTTGCCGAAACTGATTCTGGATCGATGTTCTCCTGGCTTGACCTCCACAATATCCCAACATTTCTTGCCTGGAAAAACAAGCGGAAATTCCTTATCCAAGTCGAATTTAGGGGAACAGCATAGTGAACAGTGAGATCTGTTAGCCTGACAAAATCACCTTTCTCAAACATGATCGAGGAGCCATTGTAAAGTGCATCCTGAATAGTATTGGCCTGCTCGGGCAACGCAGGAACATTTGTCTTTAATTCATCGCCCAAGGTTTTCCAGCGTTTTAGATAGTCGCTGTGCATAGCACCCGTTGAAAATAACCGGCTATAATCTATACTGTTTCTTTTATAATAAAATCCATTCTTCCATTCGACAACCGTACTGATTTCGAGCGACTTAAATCTAAGCGTGTTTCTCAAGCTTCCCTGGTATGGGGGAAATGCCACACCGATATACTTTAAGTCTTCAAACACGGCCGCGTTGTAATAATCTCCATATTGTTGATCTCCATCAGGAGTTAACAGCTGACCATTTGTTCCCAAGCCGCCATATTCCCAGGCAAACAGGGCGTCCCTGGAATATCCCTGACGCGGCTGGAGATTGGAAACGTAACTGGATGCACCTCCGTTTTCATTTGCTAGATAGTTTGTCACTTTATTTCCCGTCCAACTCCATAACAGGTTCACATTCCAGTCGAAATGATTTGTTTGTACGGGCTTAACAGCTAGTGACAGGTCTATCCCTTTCGTTCTTAAATTTGCATAGTTGATCAGGTTACTTACTGGATATGTTCCTTCAATTGATATAATTCCAGTGGTCGGATCTAGGTAATTGGGGCCAATCAGATCGAGTCCTTTCTTCTGATAATAATCAAACGTGGCATTGAAACGGCCCGAAAACATTCCTACATCCAGGCCCAGATTCAAGGTCTTCAATTTTTCCCACCTTAAGGAGGGATTACCGGCACTGGTAAGCTTAGCATAGGGCCTTCCTGAAACAAAATCCAACTGTTCGAATCTCATGGTTGCCAAACTGCTTACCGAATTATTTACGTTTCCGCTAACTCCGTAGCTTCCCCTGATCTTAAAGAGATCTAATTGTGGAACTGCATCCTTAAACAGAACCTTTAAGTTTTCAGAGAAACCGATAGACCATAAGGGAACTCCCTTTTGATTGGTAGAAACACCAAAAATATTCGATGCATCCCACCGTACACTGGCACTCAGCACATGCTGATCCTTAAATTCATAGATGGAATTGGCATAGTAGGAAATAAAACGGTCCGTAAGGGATTCATTTCTGAAATTAGAACCAGGAACCCTTGCTGCTCCCGCCGGTCTTAAAAGATAATCGGTTGCATAATCTATGGAAGCCATATAGGTTTGGTTTTCTGGACTGTATCCATAATATCGAAATCCCCCATTATATTCTAGGTTTTGATGGCTTATTTCAGATCCCGCAAGGATATTTATTTTGTGATCGTTGGCGAAAGATTTATTGAAATTCAACTGAAACCTGAGGTTGTGGGAATTGAAGGTGGAATTATTTCCTTCCATGATGTTCCCGAAAGGAATAATCCGTGTACCATCCGGCTGCGTGTAGGCATTTACCATATTTCGAATAAAATAGCTCTCCCGATCATAATCATTTCTATTTTTCCCCAATTGATTGCCATACCGATACTTCAAAGTGAAACTCAAGGTCTCAAGGGGGCTATATTCTAATCCAGTCTGAATCTGAAGGGTATTTTTAAGATTTGTAAACTGTCTGTGACTTCGATCCTTGACCGGATTAAAGGTCCAGTCCAACAGCCCGTTCGATTCGGCTGCATCCCTGTAGGCATGACTATGTTCAAAGTTCATGCTGGCGTAACTCCCATCGGCATTAAATATGGTTGCATAGGGAGACAGGTTCAACATTCCAGCGTTAAGAAGATCTAAGGAATATCCATTGGCGCTACTTTTTAAAAACCCCAATTGCAGATCTGTGGTAACCTGAAGGCGTGGGTTCACTTGAAACTGATCCAAGAAATTTAGCGTAGCTCGCCCGGATGAATTTCCCATGATGGATTCTTTGGTACTCTCCCATCCGATCGAGGAACGATAGGAATGCTTTTCATGTTTTGCTGCAATAGCCAGGTGATGGCGCATTTGTACCTCGCCTTGATATAAGGATTTTGCAGCATCCCTTCGGATATCCGCTTGCTGCATGCGCTGTTTTTCCCTTTCAAAATCTGATTGACTTATTTCTCCTTTATCTCTTTTATTCAATAGGGATACATAATCGGGTATGGGAAAGAAATCAAAGAAATAATAGTTCCCCTTTTGATAGAGTTCCTCCTCGAGCTCCATCATATCCTTGGCGGGAATAAAGTTTGGACTGTAAAACAGGTTCGGCGATTTTGCTATGGTCATATTGCTGGAAAAGTCAATACTAGTTCTTTCCCTTTTCCCGGACTTACTGGTAAGCACAATCACACCATTGCCCGCCTTCGCCCCCCAAATTGCGGCAGCAGAGGCATCCTTGAGGATGGTTACCGATTCAATATCGTTCGGATTTATGGCCTGAAGATCCCCTTGATACGGAAAATTATCCAAAATGATCAAGGGCTCACTATCGCTATTAATGGATCCGAGACCACGGATCCTTAAGGTCGGCGAAAGTTTCGTGTCTCCATAACTTTGCCTTCTGTCAAACTGCAATCCACTGCTTACCCCTTCCAAACGTTCAAGGATATTCGATGATGGATTTCGGTTCAGCAGTTGATTATCGATCTGAACAACGGATCCGGTGGCCTGTTCGGGTTTGATTTTGTAATATCCGGTATTGATACTGACCTCTTCGATGGAAATGGTGCTTTCTTCAAGGGTCAAACTTGGGGTAGCAAGTAACTCCTGGATACTTAATCTGACCTTTACATATCCCTGTTTAGAAAAACTGACATGGGTCAGATTCTCTAAATCAAGGAGAAACTTACCTAAGCTATCGGTCATCACATCCCGGTCCAGTGGAATGAGATGGACCGTAACAAAAGGAATGGGTCTTCCCCTACCATCAAAAATTTGACCTGTGTATTGCTGTTGACCTAAACATGGTTTGGTCAAGATCATACAGATTAGGATGGTTAATATTTGTCTGAACGATTTCATCACTTCCTGTTATTTAGGTTTCCGAATTGATTCCACATGTAAATAATCCATCTGCGCCTTCTTGATTTCAAGAGACATGCCGTATTCCTTCATAAAATCTAGGAGTTCATCAAAGGTTATTTCCTTCCTTTCAAAAAAAGATCTTGGCACTTGAAATTGAATGTTCTTTTGGGGTGGAAATTCAGAATCGTCCGTAATTGTAGTGTAATCCAGGTCCCGATCGTTTACCAGACCCATTAAATGACTGATCAATTTATTCCATTTTGAAATCGTGTAATCCCTATACAGAAGGTTACCGTCATGTTCCAAGCTTTGGGCTATCGGTAGTGGTTTGGAAAACACCTTTTCAAGTTGTTCTAGGCTTACCAAAGCAATTTGCCTGGGATAGGTCTTTAACGGACTTTTTCGGATACTTGTTTGCCAGCCCAGTTCAGATAGCAGGTATTTCTGCAGACTGGATCTCAGCAGGTTTCCAACAGCAGAATCAGGTGTGGATTTTGGAACTCTGAAGTCCATGCTAACCCAACTTTCCATTTCCCAAACCCTCACTTTCAGGTCTTGTTGATAGTTTGCATCCTCAGAATAAGTTGGTCTGGAGGTTTGAAGAAGCCTTTGCGACAAGGAATCCAGATCAAACGTAATAGCCCCTTTATACTCAAAAAAATAAGGCGAAATCTGGCTTTGAAAGCAGCGATATAGTAAGTGACCTATGGGAACATTGACCATATGGATAAAAATGCTATCCTTGGTTTCTGTTCTTTCTAGATCGAGCGTTTCAAAATCCGGAATATATCCAGTTATTGTCAAATGCTCATCACGATATTTTACTTTGGTTTCGATATCTTTATTGTAAAGTAGAGGAACGCTGAAATCTGGAATTTTTACGCGATCTAATTCGAGCAGGTTCACTTTTTTATTTTCCAAAACCCTGTTGATATTGTCAGCTGTTGCATAACTGATCATAGGCATGGAATGTACTTTGGAGTCCTTAATCCAGACCATATGTGGAATTCCTTGATGAGGAAAATAAGCCCCCAGGTCAATGTCGCTATGGACAGATCGATGGTCCCAGCCAAACCGGTCGATGATAATTTTTATTTCCTCCGGTTTTTGGTAATTTACCGGAAGAACCAAAACTTTGGAGGTGTCTAGGACCGACCTGATTTCATGGAGGTGTTTTAAGGAACCAAGACAGCTTGGACACCAGGTCGCCCAAAAGTCCAAGATGATCAGTTTTGACCGATGATCCTTCAATTGAATCTGGGATAAATTCCCTTTTTTTAGATCTATCGTGTTTAATTTCAATTCATAGAATTCCTCTGGGATCTGATCTCCAACATATAAAGATTTACTGGATGGTTTTTGAAATGGGCTACCCGATTGAGCCTGTATTGAAAAACTGATTAACAAGAATAGGATTGACAAGAACGTCGTTCGGAAGGTGCTCCAATAGCTAATACCATCAAATTTTGATTGTATAGATTCAAGATACCAGAGCATTGGTATTATTAGCAATTTTGGTTTTGTAAGGGTTTTCATAATTTATGACAATTTGTTTTAAATGGTTTATTTAAGAAGTGATGTAAACAAGTCTTTCTTTTTAATCTGGCACAGCTTGATTCGTGACGTAAACTAAGTCCTGAGACGCAGGCATTTATTCATTATCCTGCGTCTTTCCAGGACTACTAAACAACAATTTTTACAGTGCACCTTTTTTCAGGCACTTCTCTCCCAGCCCAAAAAAGTGTTTGTTTTTTTTTAGGCTAAATGAATTCTTAAAAAAGATAATACTTCAAAAAAATTTAAATAATCTTTTAGAAATTTCTTACCACACGATTATTAAATGAAAGAATAAAAAAATTAGACTGGCGATTTGATAAGGTTTTTTAAGAATTGTTTTTTCATAACTCACTGTTTTAGTTTATAAAGTGAGTCTCAAATGAAAGGAACCTATAGTGGGTTACTGCCAACCGTACAGCAGGCTTCCGACGGCCAAACAGAACGGAATTACAGCAGTAACCCAAGAACTATAGTGAATACCGAAGGTACACAAAATATTCTTGGGCATTACACTACCGTCTCGTCTGTTTGCAGTTTGTCGGAATTTGCTGTCGAGACTCTTTTTAGTCTAATGCACTTACACCAAATAATGGTGTGATGATACAAATATAAATAAAAGGACATAAATGTCCTAACAATTTTTAACTTATTTTTTGACATTAGTAAACAATGTCGGAAAAAATTAGAGATATAAATTTTTTAAAGCAATTTGGGAAAAATCTTAAATCCATAAGGGAATCGAAAGAAATGTCTCAGGAGCAATTTGCTTCTTACTGTAATATCGATACGAGACAGTTGGGGAGAATAGAGAGAGGTGAATCCAACTCAACAATTCTAACAATAAAAAAATTAGCAGATAAACTTAATCTTCCAATTAGCTATTTTTTTGAATTCTAGCAGAAATCAATCACGAAAATATTCATTTCTAGATCCAATCAAAAAAAATAATTAAAAGTAGGGTATGCCCAACTTCGGCTTGCTCACTTGACTCATCCTGGAATAAGTTTACACATTTCTGTTAAAATTTAATCATTGTCCTGAAATAGCTTTACAGCTTCTTCTCTGTCCTGAAATGTGTTTACAATACTACTTTTTTTTTGATAATAATTCCTCCAAAGTTGTTCGGTTTTTAATTTTTCTGCGTGAACCGTGGGAGGACACAGATTCCCTAGGCTCATATGTGGGCGTTCTTCGTTATAGAGCATGATCACAAAGTCAAGGACTTCCTTACCGTCCTTCAGGTTATCTACCTGATAGCTGCAGAGATATTCGTTCTTTATGATGCCGTTTACCCGTTCAGCGATGGCATTGTCCCTGGGATCGCTGGTCTGTGTCATGCTGACCTGAATATCATTTTCCTCCAATACCCTGAGGTACTCATTGCTACAGTATTGCAGTCCCCGGTCCGAGTGGTGGTATAATGTCCCTGTTCGTTCTGCGTTTTCGATTGCCATTTTTAATGCCTTTACCGTTTCGATCGAAAGAAGGTTTTCGGCAACATTATAGCCCACGATCTTTCTAGAATAGGCATCCGTGATAAAACTGATGTAGAGAAAGCCCTTCTTGATCCTCCAATAGGTTATATCGCTTACCCATAACTGGTTAGGCCTGCCGACCACCATTCCCTTGATCATATTGGGAAATTTTCTGTAAAGGTGAAACAAATCAGTTGTGGAAATTCTTCGCTTATAGCGCTTGATCAGCAATTTTTCCCTGCCCAGTAATTCAAAGAGTGCATCACGTCCCATCTTTATGCTATGCTCAATTAAGAACGGCTGCAATAGCTCATAGACCTTTCGGGTTCCCATGTGCCTATGGTCCTTCCGTAGGTTCATAACCTCCCTGATCACCAAACTATGCTCCACGCTCAAGGTTTCCTGCTGCCACCAATATTGATAATAGGCCTGTCTGGTCGTACCAAGTATTCGGCAGATTCGGGAAAGCCCTATCCGTGAATAACTGCCATTGATCTCTTGGATTACTTGGTACTTGACTTTTTTCGGATATCGATGCGCAATTCCTTTTCTGCCATTTCGATCATTCGGCGATAATACTCTTCCCTGATCTTCGATTCCTCCAATTCGCGCTTAAGACGTAAGATTTCAGACTTTTCATCGATATCCTCTACCGTGTCTTTGATGGGTTTCTTTTTGTTCGGCTTATTTTCCATAAAAAATGTCAAGGGTTTCTTATCCACTTGCTCATCAAGATAGCCAAGTTGTCGCATAAATTTCAAGATCTGTCCCTTTTCTACACTCTCTCCGGTAAAATCATACCAGATCTGCTGCTTGGAATGACTGCCCTCAAGATACGCATTGATGATCTCGTGCTTCTGTTTGACACCGAAATAGCGACTTGGTCGTTGCTTGGATTTGAATCTCTTTTCTTCCATGTTTTGTCCTTTTTAGGTGTAAACCTATTCCAGGATAAGACAACTTGCTCACTTGCTCACTTGCTCACTTGCTCACTTGCTCACTTGCTCATATTCAAATTGCACTAGAAAATAGTGGATTTTATACGAGAGATTTATTGGTTTATAAAAGAAATTCTGGAATACCTAGAGGATTAAATCTAGAAAAAAAACTTGAGAAGTTAGGAGTTGAAAATGCTAGTGACTGGAATGGATGGCATAATGCTTTAAGAAATGAATGGGAAGTTATTGTTTTGGTACAGAAGCCATTAATAAATAATTATTGGGAAACAATTTAAGAAACTAATGTTGGACTTTTTAAAACTATTAATAATGATGGTTCATTCCAATCAAATATTTTAGAAAACCTTTCCCAAAAGAAAAAGATGAAAAGTATGAACATTGTACAGTTAAACCTTTAGTTCTTATGAAAAAGTTAGTTGATATGCTTGTACCACCACATAAAGACAATATTATTTTAGATCCTTTTGCAGGTAGTGGAACGACATTAGTTGCTGCACAAGAATTAGGTTTTGACTATATAGGAATTGAAATTGAAGAAAATTATATTCCAATAATAGAAGATAGATTGATTAAATCTAAACAAAATCAGTTAAATAATCCGGAGCTTTTCTAACACTTGCATATAACGGATCGGGCGCTTGGCGCACCTGCTGGAGCATTGCTCCAAGCGCGTGTTAGAGGACAGTCCCGAAGGGCTGTACTCAGGCAAGCTCCCGATCCGTTGAGTGGGAAGCCCGGAGGGATTTCCACTCAACGGGCCGCGTATTGGCGATAGTGGCGGATTAGAAAGCCAAAACTTTCAATTTTGCACTAAGCTAAGCAACAGCCTTTTATTATTTTCTAAATTTATAAAAAAAGGAAATATAAGCATTAGGCATATCGGATCGGGCGCTTGGCGCACGTTCTGGAGCATTACTCCAAGCGCGTGTTAGAGGACAGTCCCGAAGGGCTGTACTCAGGCAAGCGCCCGATCCGTTATAGGCAGTATTATATTAGATTTAGAATATTAATAAGATTTTCATTCATTTTTTGAACTTCTTCGTTTGAAACACTTGAAGGTTTATGTACAAGTTTATTTCTGAATTTTCTTAAATGATCAATTTCTGAATAGAGATAACTTCTATCAGGTTCGTATTTTAGTAAGACATAAATTGCTTGACTCAAAGTGTGTGTATCTCTAATATGAATTTTTGCCTTATTAATTATTTTATGTTCGAACTCTGTCCAAATTTTAATAAAGTTTCCTATGTTACTTGAATTTAACTCTGTTTCTACTTCGACTTGAATTTCCTTACAGATTGCTTGAATTGTATCGTTTGGTGGATACAATGCTGATTCAGGTATTTTATTAAAATCATTTCCCCAAAAATTATCATTATTAGGAATTTCATATTTTGCGATTAATCTATTATTTAAATCTAATTCAGATTTATTGGAATAATCATTAACAACATCATCAGTCCCGATTAAATAGCCTTCTTGAAAATAAGGCCTTAAAGCTTGTGGTGGAGAAATACTTAATAGCCTTATATTTATTAAATCGTGTTCAGAATTTATAGATATTCTATTAGTAAAATAGGGTAAACCAAAAACATATATAAAAGCGTTTTCCTTGTCGTTATTCAGTTGAGCAAAGGAACAAGCTACTCTCAAAGATTGTGTAACATCTATGAATGGGGTTTCTGTTACTTCATAATGTTGTAATATGCTCCATTGAATATATTTTTTTCTTTCTATTTCAGTAATGCCATTGATTTTACTTTTTCTCAATAAGTCGACTAGAATTTTCGAGGCTGAATTTAATTTTTCAAAACGGAAATCTAGTTCACTTTGAGTTAAATAATCGCTTCTATATATTGTTGGATAAAAAGTTGAATTATTATTTGTGTTTCTATAATCGTTTTTTTGACCTCTAAAAAACAATAAGTAATCTTTATTTAGATATGATAGATTTGCTATTTGTTCGACAAGTTGTCTAAAAGTTGAAACTTTATAACCATCGTCTTTTCCGACTGTTTTCGATGTTGTATGTTTTAATAATTCGGGAGTTAATTTTCCTGTAATATTTCTCATTGACGGGCGTGGTTTAAATATTGCTTATAACGTTTGGCGGCTTGGCGTAGTGGCGGATTTTTAGCACAAAAGTTCAATCGAAGAACTGCACTTGAACCTACCACAAAACTGTCATACGAAGCACTGAACCCGCCATTACGCCAAACCGCTGTACCGGCTGAGCTTATTTTGTTAGTTCAGTATAGGCTCCATAAAACAGTCCAAAAATTCTTCTGTCACTCCTTTAAGTTTTCGTCTTTGGCAAAGTGCGTATAGTTCTTCAACTGCTGAATATGTAAAATATTTCGTGTCCAAGTCTCTAAATTGTGGTTTGTTCGCTTCCTTAATTACTTTGTCTCTGTCTTCATCAGGTGCAACGATTACATATCTTGTCGGGAATGGTGGAAATTTATCTTTGAAGTTTTTCATTCTGCTTAGTCCACTTGTAACACCTGTTGAATGTTCGACTTCCATAACTGCTGGCATTAGTTTTCCATTCTTGAACCAAATGCAGTCAATCAGCAATGCTGCTTGAATTGCATCATCATAAGCAGTCATAAGTTTTTCGTCTTTCAATGAAGCAATAACACCATCAAATTCTCCAATTCTTTTGTTTTGATACAAAATGCCTTTGTCGTTTTGAGCAATCCAAGTTCTAAAGTTTAGTTGCTTCCCGATAAAATAAAGTGCTATTTGGATTTGAGCGTGCCGTCTTTGTACATCAAGGTCAATTTCTTTTCGCTCAAAATTGTCAGGTAATACAAGAGAATCGTAAAAAGCGTCTAATGCCGGAATTTCTGAAATTACTATGTCTGTTTCAATTTTAGAAAGAACACCTACCTTATGTGGTGCATCCGGTTTCCAAAGGAGGTGTTTATGTCCGTGTTTAATTGCGGAATGTCCGCCTTTGTTTTCTATTCTACCCGGATAGCAAAAATAAAATTCAGGTGTGTGTGCTAAAAGTGCTTCAAAAACACTCCTTGTATTGTAGCTTGCTCCTAAAATTCTGTCAATATTGATAGGTTGATTAGGATTAAAAGCATTTGCTACTCTCCAAATCAATTCACTTGAAATACTCTCAACTTTTTGATTTGCTTCAGTTTCTCCGGCAGAAGGATTCCACCTTTTAATTCTTATCGGACCTTCAGGCAAGTCAACTCCTTCAATTCTTATCACGCCTTTTGTTTTCGGGTTAACGTAATTGTAAACCTGTTTTTTGTCTAACTGGTTTATGTAAGCTACAAGGTTACTTGCTGATAATTTCCGCATATTTTAATTCTTTTGATTTAACTTTTTCAATAAAATCGTTTATCGTTTCTGCAAGTCCTTTTGCAGCAAGATAAGGAACGCCATTGCCAATTGTCTTAAACATATTTGATAATGAAATATGCTCTGGTATTATAAAATTCTTTGGTAAAGATTGTATAGATAATGCTTCGGCAGCAGAAATTCTTCTTGGTTTGTAAGGGTGCAAATGAACTTCATTATTTCCGTAAGCTGCTGTTGGTGAGTATCTCCATCGGTGAAGCCTTTTGTATGACTTTTTTAAGTCGTCACCTTCTTGGATTGATAAAAATTTTGAAAGTCCGGCTCTTGGCTGAAAGTAATGTTCAGCATTTGGGTGATTTTCCACATCATTTTTATCAAACCAATGCTGAACAGTTAGCTTTTTGTCAATCCCTTTTGGGATTGCTCTTTGTTGGTTGTTTAAAAATGGTTCTTGTTTTGGCCAATTTTTAGATAGAATTTCTTTTGCTTTGTAAATTGTTTTAGCGTTCCAATCAAAAGATTTCAAAATTGGTGAGCCGTTTAGCTCCAATCCTAAATCAGTCAAGACATTTCGTTTGAAGCCAATTAGGATTATTCTTTCTCGGTCTTGTGGTGCTCCAAATTCAATTGCATTTATTAACTTCTCTGTTAAGTAGTAGCCACTTGAAATAAGTTTAAGTTTTACTTCATCAAAAAAGGCTCTGTGTTTTTTCGTTCTGTAAAGTCCTTTCACGTTTTCAAATAGGAAAAAGTCCGGCTGGTTTCTTACTATTAATTCTATGTAAGTACCTGATAATTTTCCGTTTTCGCCTTCAACGCCTTTGTTTTTTCCACCAACTGAAAAGTCAGGACAAGGCGGACCACCTATGAAGCCAACTAAGTCAAAGTTCTTTTTTGATTTTTGTATGTTTTCTTTAAGAGTCTTAGCTTTTTCATTTTCAAGAAATGCACAAATGTCATCTGTGCTGTGTCCGAATATTGGCTCTTTTATCTTAAGTCCTTTTCTTGAAGCCTTGTAAACTTCCATAAAAGGCTCGTGGTATTCGTTGACAAAAACAGTCTCAAAGCCTTGAGTTGTCTCAAAACCCAAGTCAAGGAAACCTGCTCCTGCGAAAAAGGAAAAGATTCCAATTTTTGTTTCTGTTTTTTCTTTGTCTGTCATAAGGCAAATTTACAATTTATATACTGTCTTTTGTTTGTTTGCAGTGTCTTTTTAGCTTTGCCGGTAACGGATCGGGCTTTGCGTTCGGGCGGGTTTCGGAGCACAAAACTGTCAACCAGCACTAAACTTGAATAGAAGCACAAAGCTCCAAGTTTGCACGTCACCCCGCCTGACGCAAAACCCGTGTTATGTGCTGTTATTCTCACTTCACAAAGTCTTTAAGTTTTTGCTTAATAATCTCAGTGTCGTGTTTAATATCTCTGATTATGCGTTTTTGGCTGTTATGATTAAAGTCTGAATATGATAGTTCGATAAGTATAATGCCGTTTTGAGGTAAAACTTGTCTTCTCCTTTCATCATATATTTTTCTTTGGTCTCCTCGATGAACACCACTTATTGTCAATTTATTTGGTTTATCAAAATGTGCTACGCTCTCTGTATGTTGTCTTTCACAATACTCAATAACTAATTTAAGCTTTTCGTAGTAACTGTCCACTGGTAATTTACGCGGTTTGCCATTTTTACCAAGATCACCGAGTAAAAAGTCAAACTTATGTTGTCTTTCAGAAGTTAAACCTAAAACTTTGTCGCAAATGTCTAACACATAATATTCGTCTTTGTCTAAAGTTATTCGTTTGGGTGTCGAACTTGGATTTTTTTTCGTGTTGGTCTGTTTAATTATCCCCTGTCCAACAAGCGAAACGGTTGCTCCATCACGTTGGAATAAATTCGCATATTTTCTTGTCCTGCCGTGGATTTGAAAGTCAGTAATTTTCGTCCCGTCTTCTTTTTTATACCACCCATTTATATTCAACTCGTCAGCGATTTGTTGAGTTGTCATTGGTCGTCCGGTTTGCTTTAAAAGTTTCTCTATTGCTAAATGTAAAGTCATATTATTCGGTCTTACGGTGTCGCACTATAATGGCACATAACGGATCGGGCGCTTGCCTGAGTACAGTCCCGAAGGGCTGTACTCAGGCAAGCGCCCGATCCGTTGAGTGGGAAGCCCGGAGGGATTTCCACTCAACGGGCCGAGTATTGGCGATAGTGGCGGATTAGAAAGCCCTAACTTTCAATTTTGCACTAAGCTAAGCAACAGCCTTTTATTGTTTTCTAAATTTATGAAAAAAGGAAATATAAAAGGCTGTTGCGACAAAAAAAGGAGAAACTTTCAATTTCTCCCTTAAGCCGCCATTTCGCCAATACGATGTTAGGAGCTTTTTACTTTAGGACCATAATTCGCAAAATCTTTCGCTCTGAAAAATTTACGTATACTCGTATGAGCAGAACTATATTCAGCATTATCTAAAATGTTTACGAGAACTGGCATATCGTCATTTTCCACATATAAAGAAGATAGTTTTGCAATCCAATATTTTTTTGTTTTTACTTCTAAATTATCGTCTTTTAATATTTTGTCAATAACAATTGAAATGGGAAGTTCTTCATTAAACAAATCTGTTAAATCTGTGTTATAATCTTCGCTTAAACCATTTAGGCCATTTTTTTCGTAAATACTTTGTAATTTATCCCAATTCTCAACTATTAATTCTTGTTCTGATAAAATTTGTTGTATAAATATTGAATTAGAATCTAAAAATTCATCTTTCTCGATCGCCTCAATTCCTTTTATTACATTGTTAATATTATTTTTTAATGATTCGTTACCAAGTTTAGAAGCTTTTTTTAAACAAGATTTTAATTGTCCCAAGTCATCTGTATATCTTATCAAAAACCAAAATGGTGGAGTCGTATTATTCTTGGAAACATCAAGAGACGCTACAATAAATGGCCAAGATTGATGTGCTGTGAATTTACTTTTAGGTTGTAAAATATTTAATTCAATAAATCCTACTGCAAAAGCTGTATAAATTGAAGATTTAGGGGGTAAGTCTAGTTGTTTTGAATTAAGTCTTCCATTTGCTGTTGCAATATCAGCATAAAATTGATCTTTAATTTGGGTGAATTCTGATTTTAAAAAATGTGCCGTAATTGGAATTGCACCTTCGACATCTCTTCCTACAATTTTTACATTAAGTTGGCTAGATGTATCCGTAACTTTATTTAAGGCTACAGGATTAGCTTTTTCTAAAGCATCAATAAGATAAACTATATCATTCTTTTTGGGTGAAATTTTAATACTTTCAAATTTATCTAACCAATCTGGTAAGTTTTTAGGAATCTCCGGTAATATTAAAAATAATGAAGTTATTAGACTTTTTTGATCTTGAATATTTGTTGCTTCATTTAATTTATTATATAAATCATCTATTAAAATATTTTTATCTATTCTTATTCCTACTAATTCTGGAACTTTAGTTAAATAAGGACGAATGTTATCTGATTGAGCTAGTAAGTTGTAAAACTCTGTTACGTCTTGAAATAGTGACGCGACTATTTCATATTTAAGTCCATAACCGTTATGTAGCCCATTTGCTCTACTCGTAATTATTAATTGAAAACGATTTGTAAGATTTAATAAATTTGCGTTATGTGTTTTAGGATCTGAAATACCATTTAATAAAAATAAAATATTTGAAGAAGACTGTTTTAATAAATTCCTAAAATCATATAGAATTTCAGCAGCTGTTTTGTAACGACCTGTTTTAAAATCCTTATATATACTTTTTTTACCTAACGCTTGGATTAAAATTGAACTCATCATTAGTTCAATTGATGATCCTATCAGACCAACTTCAGCGGAATACCTAACTTGTTCAATTTTTAATTGATCTCTTCTAAATACGCAAATTCCAAATTGGGCTAAACCCAAAGTCTCAATACTTGCTTCAATTAATCTTATTGTATCGTTCTTTAATAGTCTTGGCATAGTTTTCTTTGTAAATTGCGCCCGATCCGTTGAGTGGGAAGCCCGGAGGGATTTCCACTCAACGTTTTCGGGCTTTGCGTTCGGGCGGGTTTCGAAGCACAAAACTGTCAACCAGCACTGAACTTGAATAGAAGCACAAAGCTCCAAGTTTGCACGTCAGCCCGCCTGACGCAAAACTCGTGTTAGCTGTAGTCCTTCTCATCTCAACAAGGTCTTTAAGTTGTCAACCGAGGTTTTTACTGTCTTGTCGAGCATCAAGTTTGATGATTTGCCTTTGTATTCTTCCGTTATATATTTTATTAAGTCGTTTACAGGAGGTGATGTAATGCTTGGTTTAACTATTTCTATGAGTTCTTTAAACTTTCGTTCGCATAATGAAAATTGCAGTCGGCTCGAAATTTTTGAATCTGTAAAAGATAGAGCAGCAATGTTCGCTTGGTGTGAGTCAAGACTGGAAAGAATCTCTGTATATATTTCATTAGCCGAAACAGCAACACCATTACCATTTGTCAAAAATGTTTCAACAATAGCCATCACAAATTTCTTTTCTACTGACTTTGGGATTTTCATTGGTTGACCGATTATTCGTAACAGTTGGCGAGCAAAGGCAGGTTCATTATAAAAATTGTTGAAACCCCTGTGTGCAGAAAGAAGGTTGTCGATTGTGTTGTCTATTTCAATTGCTCTCAGGTCGTCAGGTATATAACTCTCTGCATTGACAATTTGCAGAAATTGTCGAGATAGTTTTTTCTCGTCCTGACTATTATTGGCTGTAAAATGTGCATACTTTAAACCAAATGATTGTTTTACGTCTTCATCTACACGCCCCCAAATTTCAGGTAGTAATAAGTTAATATTTTGATGTGTTTGACTTGTGGTCTCTGGTCTAACATATATTCCAAAAAATCCAGATGCCAAATTGTTTATCTGCTCCTGAGTTAAGCTAGTTGAGAATACTGCAATTTCTTGTGCATCACTTGCAGATATAGTTGTGGTCTTGACACCTTGAAGAAGTTGCTTAATTCTAATTGTAACATTTGAAATGGGTAATGTTATAACTTCTTTTATACAGGTTTCAAGCCAAGAAACTAATTGAAGTCCTGTTATTTCACTATTGTTCGGATGAGCAGCACTCGCCCAATTTCGCATATAGTTTATGTATTCAAGATGTTTAAATCCTAAGTCAGAAATTAAACCTATTTCTTTAGCCCCTTTAATCAGGTCATAATCATCAACTTTATCTAAATCGCTTTCATCCTTTAGTCTTTTTCTTCTCTCACCAGTTACTGCATTGTCATAGAAGAACTCAATGTCATATTGGGAAACACGTTTTCTAATTTGCAAAATTGTTTCGTCCCATAGGTAATTTAGTGAAGCGTCAAAAAGTCCAGAAGCTGTGCTTGCAATGAATTTTGATAGATAAAGTGATTGTTGCTTTTCGTCTTGCGTTATTTGGTTAAGAACTGTATCAAGATTCTTAAATACATTCACTCTCTCCGGGATGTCAACAAACACACCCTTAGTCGGTAAGTTATGTAAATTCAAAACCTGTTTCAATCCAGTTTCAAATTCATTCAACTGAATTAAACCGTTGTTGGCTTGTTGATTCTGTGGTAAATTGTCATTCATTGTCGTTGTTGTTTAGGATTACAGCTAACGGATCGGGCGCTTGCTTGAGTACAGCCCTTCGGGACTGTCCTCTAACACGCGCTTGGAGCAATGCTCCAGCACGTGCGCCAAGCGCCCGATCCGTTGAGTGGGAAGCCCGGAGGGATTTCCACTCAACATATTCTTTAGCGAAGCTAATATACAAAATATTTGGTCAATCCGTCTCTATAGAACCACTTCGCCTTACAGATCCAAAGACGATATAACAGACTATATTTTAATATGTTGACACAACATTAAATACCGTAAAGCGAAACAATTGATATGAATAAATCGTTATCTCTATATGGATAACGAAACTATACTGAAAACATTTGAAAAAAAGCTGACTACGCAAAGATATGCTAACAATACAGTTAAAGCATATAAAGATTATGTCCGTTTATTTCTCAAATATGTTGATAATTATCCCTCTTTAGAATCTATACCAATTACTATTATAGAATCCTTTATAAATGAAAAAGTTCAAAAAGAAAAAATCAGTATTTCCTATCAAAAAGGTTTAGTTGGAGCTATTAAGAAAATTTATGAATTGATACTGAATGAAAAAATTAAACTTGATTACTTATAACCTAAAAGACATTTAAACAAACTGCCAAAATTCTTTTCCAAAGAAGAGATCAGACTACTATTAGATAATACGGAAAACATTAAACATAAGGCCATATTAACAACTATATATAGCTGCGGACTACGCCTTAGTGAGTTACTAAACCTCAAAATAAAAGATATCCGATCATCTGATACGATTATCCGTATTTACCAAAGCAAGAGCAACAAAGACCGCATTTTGCCATTACCAGATAAGTTGCTAGATATTTTACGGGAATACTATCTAATTTATAATCCTACCGACTATCTTTTTGAAGGAGAAAAAGGGAATCGATATAGCGAAAGAAGTGTTCAGCTAATTTTGAAAAAATCATTATCAATGGCTAAGATCAAAACTGAAGGTACAGTCCATATGTTACGGCATTCGTATGCTACACATTTAATTCAGTCTGGTATTGATATAAGAATTGTTCAGGAATTACTAGGTCATGAGAATATCAAGACTACCATGATCTACACACATATCACAGATATTGATAAGAAAAAGACCCCAAGCCCACTAGATTTTTTATAATTTCTAAGATAAACACTATATGAGACTACCCTAATCTAGACTTACCTATCTTAATATTAAGTTAAAAAATAAGTGATTTTTGTCCGAAATAAGTCCGAAAATAGAAAAAGTCACTGATTATCAGTGGCTTTTGTCGGGGTGGCAGGAAGATTCCATTCCTCCGCAAATGTCTATCAATCAATTGGTTGAAAACACTTTCGAAGAACCGCTCACCTTTTTGCTCACATATAGTTTGCTTGGTGATTACTACAAATATCACCATTTTATATGGAACTGTACAGAAGAAAACAATTATTTTTTAAGAATCGTGTAATAGTAAAGATTCCATGCATCGGAATTAGCTTCAACAATATCTAACAAGCCATCATTGTTTAAATCCCCAATTTCCACATGATAAGTATCGTCCTTTAAATCCTCTCGAAGATTTTGTATTTCGAAAGTGCCATGTACCTTTCCGATGAAAACTCGATTTACAGATTCAACATTCCCTTCAACGATATCCATAATACCATCTTGGTTCAAATCACCCACTGCAATTGAACTTGTTGTTGTCGAATCTCCAAACTCATCAAAATTATCGTATTTCAAGTTTTTATCTCCGTAATAGATTCGGTTTGCAGCACCTAAATAGCCTACTATCACATCCAAAAAACCATCTTTGTTAATATCGGCAACAGCTATGGAACGGCATTCTATTTCTTCATTACCAAAGTCTTTAACATTATTAAAAACTTGCTGACCATTATTTATAAAGATTTTATTCTTACCACCTCGTTCCGCTGTAACCAAATCAACATATCCATCCATGTTAAAATCTACGGCAACAGTCTGTATAGTCTCTGATTCTTCAACTCCAAAATAAACACATTCAGTAAATGAAGCTTCCCTGTCATTTATCCATATTTCATTTTGAGCTTTCCTATTCGATACAACTAAATCAAGATGACCATCTTTATTAATATCAATTATTTCTACATGCCTCGATGGAGATGCCTTTCCAAATTCGTGATACTTCTCAAATGACATTGTGGAATCCCCGAAATAAATTCTATTTGGAGTTTTTCAAATCTCCTGCTTTGATACAATACGATGCTAGAAGCAATCTATCTAATGGTCTCCCAGACTTAAAATTACCACTCCCGTCGTTAAAAAAGACATAGCTCTGTTCTGCCCAATGCCTCCCATTTGCAACCAATGCATCAAGGTCACCATCATTGTCAATGTCTGCTAACGTAACCCATGCTGTTCTGTTTGATTGCGTACCGATAGATAATGCTCCATCTCTATTTACGAAATCAATCTTTTGACAAAAACCACAATAATACGTAAGGATTAAAATATTCAGTAAGAGTAACTTTTTCATATTTACACAAAATTAGTTCCCAAACTTACTGAAAAAAGTATTTTTATATGTATTCTAATACTCTGCTCAATACCATTAATGGATATTTTAAGAGATTATTATTTGGTTTATAAACCTACAAACTACCTTTTTGAAGGAGAAAAAGGAAATCGATACATTGAACGTAGTTTGCAACTTGTATTGAAAAAATCATTACCTAATGCAAAAATAAAAGCCGAAGGCACAGTACATACATTACGTCATTGTTGGGAGTATTGCCAAATTTATATTAGAGGGTAAAAAAGAAATCACTTACTGGATTGACAGCAAATATTGGGGCATGGGGATAGCAACAGAAGCACTCTCGGCATTTCTGGAAATGATGACCGAAAGACCCATTTTTGGACGTGTGGCTTTTGACAATTTCGGTTCTCAAAAGGTATTGGAGAAATGTGGTTTTATCATAGTTGGAAAAGACAAAGG
Organism: Sphingobacterium sp. 1.A.5; assembly: GCF_002734235.1. Lineage (NCBI taxonomy): Bacteria > Pseudomonadati > Bacteroidota > Sphingobacteriia > Sphingobacteriales > Sphingobacteriaceae > Sphingobacterium > Sphingobacterium sp. 1.A.5. Next base: position 218,322 of record NZ_PEBA01000001.1, on the reverse strand, counting down.
CTTCGCAAATGCCAGACAAGAAGACATAGTGGAATTTATTTATGAATTAAACTAAGAAAAGATGAAAAGGAAATTAATCATGCGGAATATCATGAATTTGGATGGTTATTTCGAAGGAACTAAGGAATGGGATTTATCTTTCCATGAAAATATTTGGGGACCCGAGACCCGAAACTGAGGAACTTAGCTTACAACAATTACCAGCGGATTTTCCGGTCTTAGGACGCAAGACTTATGAAGGTATGGCAGCGTATTGGAAAAATGAAAAGGTTCAATTGCAGATTTAATAAACAGTATTCCAAAAATTGTTGTATCCAGAACTTTAAAATCAGTCGATTGGAATAATACAACCTTAATCCAGAGTAATATTTCCAATGAAATCAAAAGATTAAAAGAAGAAGGGGGCAAGGATATGTATGTCTTTGGGAGTGCCAATCTTTCAGAAATATTGATGGATGAAAATTTATTCGATGAATATAGGATCGGGATATCTCTAGTTATACTCGGCAATGGAAATCCTTTGTTCAAAAAAGATTTCAAGTCTTATGTCTTAAATCTATCTTCAGCCAATGTCTTAAAATATGGCGGGTTATTTTAACCTATACCCCGAAATCGGAGAATTAAAGAATTTCTCAATTCGACTTTTCAACAAAAGACTTAAACCTTTCCAAAACAGATTGGCAGAACTCCCTCTGCAAATTTAAATCAGTTTTTTCTTCAGGTTCAAACTCTTCGGTTAAGAAAACTTTTCCTTGACTCTCTTCAAAAGTAATTGTTGAGATCCTTTTGTCTTCCTGAAGGGTGATAATTTTTGAATATGGAATCACTTGGGTGTATTCTCCTTTGTAATCAAATCCTTCAGTACCATTCAGATTTTCCATCCGGAAGTGAAATTTCCCTCCAGTTACCACATTATTCTCCACAAATGGGCAATGCCAATCAGGAAATGGGACATTCCATATTTTTACATTTTCTTCTAAAGTCCAAGCATCCCAAACTTTTTCCAAAGTAGAATTAACAATCACCGATACTATAATTTTATTTTTCATAGGCTTATTTTATCCATCAAAATTAAGGGATGATGAATAGAATATAATTGTCCTATGACAAGAAAATGGAAAACTAATGATTTCTAAAATTGTCCAATAAAGTGCTTGATTACCCAAGGATAGGCTATAATGGTAAAGACTAAGCCTGTCAATGCACCGAATAAATGGGCATCATGGTTTATGCCATCGTTAGAATTTTTAGAAGCCCAGATACAATATGCCAGATAGACAAATGCGAAGATATAAGCTGGCATAGGGATAATCATAAAAATTCCCAGCATCATCTTAGGGTTGAACAGGATATAACTGAACAAAACGGCACTAATGGCCCCCGAAGCTCCTAAGCTATGGTAATGATAATTATTCTTTTGTTGAATAACAGTTGGGATATCACTCAAAATCAGGGATACGATATACAGCAGGGCGAACAGCAAATGTCCCATTGAACCGCTGATCTCCACAAATATCTGCTCAAGACCGAAACCGAAGTAATAAAAGGTGATCATATTAAAGATCAAGTGCATCCAGTCTTTATGGATCAGCCCACTAGTAAGCATGAGGTACCATCTGCTTTTATCACGATATACAGTATATGGATGGAGCATCCATTTGCCATATAACTCAGGTTTAGAAAATACATAGATACTCAAACCGATGGTCAAAGCAAAAATAATACTGGCAACAGGTGTAGCGGTAAGATAATATTGGATCATTTTAAAAACGGTCTTCTAACAAGAATAAGTATAGTTGTTTTGGTCCATGTGCCCCCAACACCAATCTCTTTTCGATATCGGCTGTTCTACTTGGACCTGTTATAGTTGTTATCATGGTAGGTAGATCATCCCCATAGCGTTCTTTGATCTGAGCCATGGCATGTTTGACATCCATGACCAGCTGTGACGCTCTGGCAATTACGATATGTACCGGAGGATAGACACTTAATCGTCGTCCTGATTCAGAGGCATTTGAAACCATAATGCTGCCATTTCTGGCTATCAAAGCTTCGCAACCCGTAATACTGGCTTCAATTTCCTCCAGAGCTTGTTGGGATTTACGATATGGAAAACCAAATTGATCCATCATTTGTTGAATGGGTTTTTCCCAAATGTAGATCTTACTGATATTTATTTTTTCCACAAGAATAATCAGGTTTTCTATCAGATTGATCTCTCCATCGCAGTATATAAAGTTACCGGACATCTGAGTAAACTCTCTAGCAAAAGTGACATCCAAAGAATCCTCCTCATCTTTATACAGCTGATTTTCTTCAAACATAGGATGTGGATTCTCCTTCTTTTGAAGCAATGCTTGCCGAATCTTTTTCAGCATCTTTTCCTTTGCCGTGGTATTCCTGATATTCATATCATAAAAACAGACAGGACTCCGGGTCCTGTCTGCTAAAATATTCTAATTATTCTGAATCTAATTTCTTCTGCTCCTCAGGGTTTGCCTGTACATCTTCCCTATCGGTAGATGGTACTGGAAGATCCGTTTGTGGAACCCCACCTCCATCTGCTCCACCATTTACAAACTCATCGTAAGTCGTTTTGTTGGTGAAAGGACGCTTACCCAAGATTTCCTCCAAATCCGTTTGGAACAAAATCTCTTTTTCCAATAGTTTCTCAGCAATCTTGATCAAACCGTCTTGTTTTTCTAACAACAAGTTTTTGGTTCTCTCGTATACTTCAGATATCAATACCCTTACTTCATCATCAATCAACTCTGCAGTCTGATCTGAATATGGTTTTTGGAATTGACTATTTCCTGAACTATCTCTAAAGGATACATTACCTACTTTATGGTTCATACCATATACAGCAGTCATGGCATATGCCAATTTAGTAATACGTTCCAGGTCATTTTGTGCCCCTGTACTGATTCTACCAAAAGTGATATCTTCAGCTACACGGCCACCCATGGTCATACACATACTGTCTATCAATTGTTCAGTTGTGTACAAGAATTGCTCTTTAGGCAAATACTGCGCATAACCCAATGCTGCAACACCACGTGGAACGATCGATACTTTTACCAAAGGGTCAGCATGTTCCAAGAACCAGCCAGCAATTGCATGTCCTGCTTCATGGTAAGCAACAATTTTCTTCTCCTCAGGGGAGATAATTTTATTTTTCTTCTCCAGACCTCCGATGACACGGTCGATAGCATCTTGGAAATCCTGCATTTCAATTGCTTTTTTGTTTTTACGAGCAGCGATCAAAGCTGCCTCGTTACATACGTTTGCAATTTCAGCACCAGCAAATCCTGGAGTTTGAGCGGATAATTTCTTTGCATCTACCTCTTCGGCAAGTTTCAAAGGCTTTAAGTGAACGTTAAAGATATGCTCACGTCCGATCAAGTCAGGTTTATCGATAGAGATTTGTCTGTCGAAACGTCCTGGACGCAATAATGCGGTATCCAAAACATCCAAACGGTTGGTTGCTGCTAGGATAATAACCCCAACGTTAGTACCAAAACCGTCCATTTCCACCAATAACTGGTTTAATGTATTTTCACGCTCATCATTTCCACCCATGATTGAGTTTTTACCACGGGCACGCCCGATAGCATCGATCTCATCAATGAAAATAATACATGGCGCTTTCTCTTTGGCTTGTTTAAACAAGTCACGAACACGAGAGGCACCCACTCCGACGAACATTTCTACAAAATCAGAACCTGATAATGAAAAGAAAGGAACTTGCGCTTCACCGGCAACCGCTTTTGCCAATAATGTTTTACCAGTTCCCGGAGGGCCTACCAATAAGGCTCCTTTTGGAATCTTTCCTCCCAGGTCAGTGTATTTTTTAGGATTTTTCAAGAAGTCCACGATTTCCATGACCTCCTGTTTAGCCTCTTCGAGGCCAGCAACATCATTAAATGTGATGTTGATTTGCGATTCTTTGTCGAACAATTGTGCTTTAGATTTTCCAATATTGAAAATCGCGCCACCGCCTCCACCTGCACCACCATTCATGCGGCGCATTAAGAATATCCAGATTACCACAATGATCAACAAAGGCAACATAAACGAAATAAACCATCCCGCATATGGGTTTGATCTATCTTCGTAGGTCACTCCAATCCTAGGTTGTCCAACTGCCATACTGTCTTGTGAAGCCTTTAACTTCTGTTCTAAAATCTCAGCAGACGGCTCAGTAAAGTTGAACTGAGGACCTGTGGCATTAGAAAAAGACAGATTGTTGGGACTCTTAGAAATATCTTTGTATTTCTCTTGGTCTAATCTATCGCTCTTAATATATACTTCGACATCGATCAGGTCATTGCTTTTATAGGCAACCAGCTTTTCAACATCGCCAGGAATAAGACTGTTTTGTTCAAACTCTTTATAGGTAATCTTTTTAGATGATTCGCCACTAAATAAGTATTGAAGCCCAAAAAACCCCACTATCATCGCAATCCAAAGCCAGATCATATTAAATTTCGGTGGCATTGGCGTAATCTTCTTACTCGGAACTTTCTTCATTTATAACTCTTATACTACGTTTCACAACAATTATTATGCGCTTTGGTATTTATTCATGGCTGCATCGCCCCAAAGATCCTCTATCCTATAATGATCACGCATATCCGTCTTGAAGATATGGACTACGACGTCCACAAAATCAAGCAAAATCCATTCGCCATTTCCTTGGCCTTCTTTATGCCAAGGATCTTGACCAAATGCTTTATAAACTTCATCCTCAACGCTCTTTGCAATTGCGTTTACTTGAACATTAGAATCGGCATGGCAGATCACAAAATAGTCAGACAAGGCTCCATTCACCTCTCGCATATCCATCCTCACAATTTCGTTGCCCTTTTTTTCCTGCATCCCGTGGATAATCACGTCTGCTAACTTCTCCGACAACGAAGATTTTTTGTTTTTACTCATCAAGATTTGTTATACTTTTGACTAATTAAATTGTTTTCAAACTACTTTAAATACAATATCTTTTGCAAAATAACACATTTTCGGGAGAATCACTACGTCAAAAATTAATTGTTTTGGACGAAATCGGGTCTACCAATGATTATTTAAAATCTAAATTGTCAAATTTCAAGCCACTACCGGAATGGACTGCCATAATGGCAAAAAACCAAACCATGGGCAGAGGACAACGACAAAACTCCTGGAAATCAGAACCTAATAGCAATATCACCTTCAGTTTTGTCATTTATCCTAATCATCTTTCTCTGCAACAGCATTTCACCTTAAATATGCTCGTAAGCTTAGGGATTATAGATTGGCTAAAGTCGCTCCATATTGATTCAACCATAAAATGGCCCAATGATATCATGATTGGCAACAAGAAAATATCAGGGATATTGATCGAAAATATCAGCAACAGCAAAGAAATAAGACAATCCATTATTGGGATTGGTGTAAATGTCAACCAAAAGCAATTTTCAGAGGAATTCAGCAACCGAGCGAGTTCGATTCTGAATGAAACCGGAATTTTTACCGAAGACCTGGAGTCAGAATGCCTAAACTTGCTTGCTTTCATTGCTAAAAGAGTTGAAAGACACAAAAAAAACACACTGACAGACAAAGACTTACTGATAGAATACAACAATAATCTTTTTAGAAGGGACATTCCTGCATATTACTCGTCTGGTAATATATCATTCGAAGCAACGTTGGTTAAAGTTGATGGGAATGGACAATTATACCTACGAACAAAAGAGGAGGTAAAAACCTATTATTTCAAAGAAGTTGTTTTTCAAATGCAATAAAATGATTACAACTTCATTAATTATAGAGATAATACTAACTTTGAATTAAACTTTATAAATATAAATTAGTCAAAAAATAGAATAAAACGGTTTTTTATGAAAAAAATAAATCTATTAATTGCATTTTTAATCTTTGCTGTATCAGGAGTTTTCGCTCAGGTGGAAAATCCAGTGAAATGGTCAGTAGGGTTTAAAAAACTTCCCAACAATGAAGCAGTTATCCTTTTAAAAGCTAATGTAGAGCAAGGATGGCATATCTATGGACTTAATGTACCATCAGGAGGCCCTATTTCTACTTCATTTACCTTTACTCCTGGGAATGGTGCTAAAGTGACAGGTAAACCCGCAGCAAAGGAACCTAAGACCAAATTTGAAGATGTCTTCAAAATGAATGTTCCTTATTACAATGGAGAAGTAATTTTCCAACAGAAAGTTAAATTGGCTAACAACAAACCTACTACAGTAAAAGGTGTTGCCACCTTTATGGCTTGTGATAAAGAGCGTTGTTTACCACCAGATGAATATGAATTCGCGGTAACAATCAAATAGCGAAATAACAGTTTAGAAAAATACCAAAAGGCAGGTCTTCCCTGCCTTTTTCTTAATTTCTCCCGTTAACACTCAATTATGTTTAGCTTTAAAAATGCTTTGATAGCCTTTGGTTGGCTATTGCTAATTTCTATAACTCCGTTAAAAGGAATTTCACAAGACACCCTGATCAACATAGATGATGTAGAGTTCAGCTCTGGTCAAGAGGAGACCGGCAGCACTGACACATTAATATCTGACCTTGAGGGGGTTGAATTCTCTTCAGGAGAAGACTCAGCTGCTACTGATAGCACCGCTACTGTAGCTCCTGCTGTTGATTCTACTGATAATCAAGAAGCGAATACTTCCCTTTGGGGAATATTCATTGAGGGTTTATTAGGTGGATTCTTGGCCTTCCTAATGCCTTGTATCTTCCCTATGGTTCCTCTTACGGTAAGTTTTTTTACTAAAAAATCAGCATCCAAGCTACAAGCGGTCTCCCAAGCCCTGACTTATGGTTTGTTTATTATCGTAATTTACGTGGCTTTGGGTATGTTGATTACGATCGCTTTCGGTCCAGAAGCCATGAATGCGCTATCTACGAATGGTATCTTCAACTTCTTCTTCTTCCTGATGCTCGTCTTTTTCGCAGCCTCATTCTTTGGAGCATTTGAGATTACATTGCCTAGCAAATTCGTGAACAAAATTGATGAGAAGTCTGATAAAGATGGTCTTATCGGTTATTTCTTTATGGCTGCCAGCCTTGCGGTTGTATCTTTTTCTTGTACAGGGCCCATTATCGGTACTGTATTGGTCAATGCAGCTGTAAAAGGTGACCGTTTAGGCCCTGCAATTGCGATGTTCGGATTCTCTTTCGCCTTAGCTATTCCATTCGTTTTATTCGCTATGTTCCCAGCTCTATTAAAATCAATGCCTAAATCTGGCGGTTGGTTGAATAGTGTAAAAGTAGTATTGGGATTCTTGGAATTAGCATTGGCACTTAAATTCTTGTCGAATGTAGACTTAGCATACAACTGGCAATTCCTAGATCGTGAGGTCTTCTTGTCATTATGGATTGTCATATTCGGTTTAATGGGATTATACTTGATTGGAAAGATTAAATTCTCGCATGACAGCGACTTAAAATATATGTCAGTTCCCCGCACCATCATTGCCATCATTGTATTTTCCTTTGTGGTGTATATGGTTCCGGGTATGTGGGGTGCTCCGTTGAAATCCATTGCGGCATTCTTGCCTCCTATAGGAACACAGGATTTCGATATTTCTGCTGGTGTTGCGGCTAGTCCGGGGCATGGTACCTCTGCTGATGCAAACAGCAGAAAGTATTTCAGCCACTTCCATGACCGCGCAACGATCAAGGGAATGGATCCATATTATGATTACGATGAGGCATTGGCTGCTGCCAGGGCACAGGACAAACCTTTATTGGTAGACTTTACAGGCTGGAACTGTGTAAACTGTCGTAAGATGGAAGCTGATGTATGGTCTGATCCAGGAATCAAGCAGATGATCAATGAGAACTTTATCCTTGCAGAACTTTACGTAGATGATTATGATCTAAAACTTCCAGAATCTGAACAGTTTGTATCTCCGACCACGGGCAAGAAAATCAACACGGTTGGACGTAAAAACACAGATTTCCAAATTTCTAAATTCAACAGTAACTCACAGCCATTATATGCCATGTTGGACAATGATGAACAATTGTTGGTGCCGACTAGCGGTGCAAATTATAATATCGAAAGCTACAGAGCGTATTTACAATCTGCAATCGACGCTTACAAAGCGAAGAAATAGGCTTTCTTATAATTTTGTACAAAAAAAATAAGTATTTAGGTATATTTGACGTATGAGCAACATTAATAACATCGCAGTATTAACGTCAGGGGGCGATTCCCCAGGCATGAATGCAGGTATTCGTGCAGTAATAAGAACAGGGATTTATCATGGGAAGAACATGTTTGGTATCCGCAGAGGATACGATGGGTTGGTTCAAGGAGATATCACTCCTATGGACGCAAAATCTGTAGCAAACATTATTCAACGCGGAGGGACCATTCTTAAAACTGCTAGAAGCGATGAATTCCGTACTGTTGAAGGCAGACAGAAAGCTTACGAGAACTTAAAGAAACTAAATATAGATGCTTTGGTTGTAATCGGAGGTGACGGAACATTTACTGGTGCTTCGAAATTCATTGAAGAGTTTGACATTCCAATTATAGGAATGCCTGGCACGATCGACAATGACTTGAACGGTACTGACTTCACCATTGGCTATGATACCGCTATCAACACTGTTGTAGATGCTGTAGACAAGATCCGCGACACGGCTGAATCCCATGACCGTCTTTTCGTTGTTGAAGTAATGGGTCGTGACTCTGGTTTAATTGCTTTGCGTTCAGGAATCAGCACAGGTGCTGAGGCGGTATTGATTCCAGAGCTTGAAGTAGACTACGACGCTATCATGAAGCGTCTGGATAAAACCAGAAAGAACAAATCATCCCGTATTATCATCGTTGCTGAAGGGGATAAAGAAGGAGGTATGGTAGTTGCTGAAAAGATTCAATCGAACTTCCCAGCATACGATGTTCGTCTTTCTATTCTAGGTCACATTCAGCGCGGAGGCTCACCAACATGCATGGACCGTGTTTTAGCCAGTCGCCTAGGTGTTGCTGCAGTAGAAGGCTTGATTGAGGGTCGTAAAGGTGAAATGGCAGGTCTGATTTGTGGAAACGTCCAATTTACCCCATTCAACAAAGCAATCAAACACATCGATAAAGTAAACGAAAACCTAACAAGAATTGTAGAGTTACTTTCTTTGTAAAGGTAAACAAGAATAAAAGTAAAGGCTTGCCCGTTTGGGCAGGCCTTTTTTCGTTTCTGCCCTGCTAGCGCAAGTCTTCGACTTTGCCCTGGTTGGTGTCCCTGCTAGCGCAAGTCTCCGACTTGTGTTTTTGCCCTGGTTGGTGTCCCCACCAACCAGTAATTTTTTGTTCCTTATTCGAGTCTTGTTCCACTCTCGTTCCTACCTCGTTCCACTCTCCGTCCTCTTTTGTTCGGACCTTGTTCGGACCTTGTTCGGTTGTTATCCGGAGCAGCTCCGAACAAGGTCCGAACGAAGTCCGAATGAGAGACGAAGGAGAGTGGAAGAAGAGTAAAATGAGAGTGGAAGGAGAGTGGTCAGGTAGGCAAAAATTGAGGGTATTGGCAAAACAACTTTTTTCCATCTATTCACTATTGCTTACATTTGTTTAAAATTAAAAATGATGCAGATAGCTCAACTCTACCAGATCTACAAGGATTTCCCGAACATTTGTACTGATACTCGTAAAATCAGCAAGGACTGTTTATTTTTTGCGCTGAAAGGAGACAACTTCAATGGAAATAGTTTTGCTGAAAAAGCACTTGAGGCGGGGGCAAAATATGTGATTGTTGACGACAGGTCATTTTACAAGGAAGATCCTGCTTATGTTTTGGTAGATGATGTACTCACTGCGCTGCAAGAACTTGCAAGGTTCCACAGGAAACATTTAAACATCCCTTTTATAGGAATCACTGGAACCAACGGAAAAACCACCAGCAAGGAGCTACTGAACAGTGTCCTTTCTCAGAAGTACCATACCTACGCAACAAAAGGTAATCTCAACAATCATATTGGCGTTCCGCTGACCATCCTTTCCTTAACTGATGATGTAGAAATTGCTATTGTAGAGATGGGGGCAAACCATGTCGATGAAATTGCTTTTTTATGCAGTATTTCCCAACCTACCCATGGCTTTATAACCAATGTTGGCAAAGCTCACCTCGAAGGATTTGGGTCGTTTGAAGGCGTTATGAAAGCGAAAGGTGAACTTTATGATTACCTAAAAGAAAACAATGGCCAGATCTATATTCAAGGTGACAATGACTATCTCACCGAAATGGCAAAAGACAGGGATCTCCAACATGTAATTTATTATGGTTTTTCGGAGAAGAATGAAATCCAGGGAGGTTTGGTTGTTGCTGATCCTTATCTGACGATTTTCTGGAACATCAAAGGTGAAGAGCAGAGAAATGAAGTTAAAACCAATTTAACTGGCGCCTATAACATCGAAAACATGTTGGCGGCTATTGCTCTGGGAAAAACTTTTGGACTGAATACCGAAGAGATAAACAACGGACTGAGCAATTATATCCCACAGAACAACCGATCTCAAATCACGCAAACTGAAAAGAACACCATAATTGCTGATTATTATAATGCAAATGCCAGCAGTATGGCAGCGGCATTGGGGAATTTGGACGTTATCCAAGCAGACCGCAAAGTAGCCATCCTTGGGGATATGTTTGAAATGGGAGATCAAAGTGAAGTAGAACATAAAAAAGTAATCGAAAAAGCAAAGAGCCTAAAAGTCGACAAATTGATTTTTGTCGGGAAAGCTTTTTATGCGTTAAAAGACGAGGGCGCTAGCTTTTTTGAAAGCACAGATGATCTGAAAAAAGACCTTCAGGAAAATCCATTGGAAGATTTTATGATTCTTTTGAAGGCATCCCGCGGGATGGCTTTTGAGAAATTAATCGAAGTGTTGTAATGTTAAATCTTAAGGGTATCCACCATATTGCCATTATCTGCAGTAATTATTCTGTTTCCAAGGCCTTTTACACGGAAGTTTTGGGTTTTGAGATTTTGCAGGAGGTATATCGGGAGGAGCGTAATTCCTACAAACTGGATTTAGCACTGAATGGACAATATATCATTGAGCTCTTTTCCTTTCCGGATCCTGCCGAAAGGCCTAGCTATCCAGAAGCAAGGGGTTTACGGCATTTGGCTTTTGCGGTTGAAGACATTGAAAAACAAGTTGCCTTGCTTAAAAATTTGGGTATAAAAACGGAGCCCATCCGTGTTGATGAAACGAGCGATAAGAAATTCACTTTTTTCACCGACCCCGATGGGCTTCCATTAGAACTTTATGAAGTCTAGTCCTTACCTACTTCTAGGTTAAGTTCTTTTTCTTTGTTTATTAAATTTGAGATACTCGTATCGTTCAAGATTTGCAGCATAGCATTTCTAACTTCGACAAAAGTATCACGGATGCCACATGCATGCTCCTCTACGCATTCTTCGCATGAGCGGTAGAAATTCAAGCTTACACAAGGCAATAGGGCAATAGGTCCATCAATCAGGCGCATCACTTGCGACAAGTAGATGTCTTCTGGAGCTTTGTTGAGGCTATAACCCCCTCCAGCACCTTTTTTGGAATAAAGAATCCCGGCATTGCGCATCTCCAGAAGGATTTGTTCCAAGAATTTTTTGGGAATCCTTTCTTCCTCGGCGATTTTGCCAATCTGCATAGGTTCTTTTCCGTAGTTTCTGCCCAATACCATAAGGGCTTTTATCGCGTATTTCGTTTTCTTCGATAGCATATCAAACCTGTCTGGTCTTAATTCATCAAAAGTATAAAAAATAAAGCTATTTCTGCAATACGCCTACAATCGGTTGCCCGATAGAGCCATTTGGTTCCATCACATGGAGTAAGGAAGAAATAGTGGGAGCAATATCTGTAATATTGACAACTTTATTGGTCGTTCCATGTTTTACACCCCATCCCATGAATACCAAAGGAATATGAGAATCATAAGGTGTCCAAGTACCATGTGTTGTACCGGTTGAACGTGGAGTTCCATCATACCATTGCGGTTCTGTGATAATCTGGATGGCACCGCTGCGTTTACGATTGTACCCATTGATAATCTTTTCACGGATTTCTGCTGGCACCATCATGTTCTCACCGCCTTCCATATCTACCACATAAGCCACACCATCCTCATGTCTCAACATTTTGATAATGGATTTCTTTACTTTTTCTTCGTCCAGATTCGCTTTTTCAATTGCAGCATAGTTCAAATGGACCTGGTAATTCAAAAGGCTTACAATCAGGTTTTCTGAACCAAATTCTTTTTTCAGTTCTTCATTCATTGTTCTCTGTAGCTGTCTGGAGAAGAAATAGCCTCCATTTCCACGCATATCCATAAAGTAACGAGAGTTATAGGATGCGGCATGGTCGGCAGTCAAGAAGAATGTATAGTTTCCTTTTCCTACTGTTTTATCCAAATATTTGAAGAATTCGGCTAATTCTTGGTCAAGTCGTAGGTAGATATCTTCGATTTCTACGGATGATAAAGAATACCTGTGTCCGACGTAATCAGTAGCGGAAAGACTTACACATAAGAAATCAGTAGCATTTTTAGGGTTATGGCCCAATTTTTCATTTTTGATAGCATCTTTTGCAAAGTCTAGTGTTAATGTGTTGCCATAAGGAGTTGATTTTATCAGTTCATAGCCGGCATCTTTCATCAACAGCGATGTTTTCCGAGGGAAAGCAGCAGTTTCCTCGCCTGCCCATTTTCCTTCGTAGATGTTGTCATCGTCGATACTGTTAGTTTTGTAGGTATCGATTGGGTAAAGTGTATTCCAATCTTGTTTGAGATATTTGTCAGCCAATTTCTGTTGGTTGAATCCTTTTACCCATTCTGGCAAGTTTTCCATGTAGTAGGTACTGCTGATCCAATCTCCTGATTTCGCTTCAAACCAATATGCAGCATCGGCGAAATGACCAGCAGGTAGGATTCCGCCCCTATCTTTGATTGCAATACCGATTACTTTTGAGTTGAAGTTTGTGGCCAATTTCAATTGGTCAGTCACCGTTGAGGCCAATAGGTTTCTAGGTGATTGTTTACCTTCTTTTTCTGTTGTTCCTACGCCTTCCACCGCATCATCTTGGGTACAATACATAGAAGTTCCAGTTTGTTGCTCTATCCAGTCATTTCCCGCGATTCCGTGGATAGAAGGTACACTTCCTGTATATACAGAGCTGTGACCGATTGCAGTAAAGGTAGGCACATAGTTGATCATTGCATTTTCACAAGAGAATCCTTCACGCAAAAGGCGCTTGAATCCGTCATTGCCATAGCGATCGGCAAACCTATAAAGATAGTCCCAACGCATTTGGTCAACCATCAATCCTACTACTAATTTCGGCCGCTCTACCTGCGCTGATAGCAAGGTACAGAAGCATAAGAACAACATAGAAATACTTAACTTTCTATACATTATTAATTATTATTTAGGGTTTAAAATTTAATTGACGTTTTAAGAAATCACCCGTATAAGAGTCTTTACACTTGACCAAATCTTCGGGAGTTCCGGCGAAAACCACTTTACCGCCTTTTTCTCCACCTTCAGGACCGATGTCTATTACCCAGTCTGCAGATTTAATCATATCTAGGTTGTGTTCGATTACTAATACTGTATTTCCGAGGGCTATCAAAGCATTGAATGCTTTCAAGAGCTTACTGATATCATGGAAATGCAAACCTGTTGTTGGCTCATCAAAGATAAACATTGTTTTTTTCTGATTGTTTCCTTTGATCAGGAACGAGGCCAATTTAATCCGCTGGGCTTCCCCACCTGAGAGGGTGCTGGAAGATTGTCCCAACTTCACATAGCCTAATCCTACTTCTTGCAATGGTCCTAATTTGTTCAGGATTTTCGGTTGATCGGCAAAAAATTCTATTGCCTCGTCCACACTCAGGTCTAAGATATCGGAAACTGATTTTTCCTTGTATTGCACATCAAGGACATGCTGTTTAAATCTTTTACCATCGCATGCTTCACACGGCAGAATGATATCAGCCATAAATTGCATTTCAATTTTTACCACTCCTTCACCTTGGCATACTTCACATCGTCCACCTTCGACATTAAAAGAGAATGCTGAAGGTTTCAAACCATTTGCTTTTGCTGCTGGCAGTGATGAATACAGTGCTCGGATTTCATCCCAAGCCTTTACATAAGTTACAGGATTGGATCGTGTAGACCTGCCGATAGGGTTTTGATCTACCATTTCAACTTGTTCGATTTGATCCAATGCTCCTTCAATCCCATCGTAAAGTCCTGTTTGTTCTCCAGAGTACGATCCAATTGCTTTTTGTAATGCTGGATATAGAATTCTTTTTACCAATGATGTTTTACCAGAACCAGAAACCCCGGACACTACGGTAAACACATTCAAAGGGAAATCAACATTCACACCTTTTAGGTTATTTTCTCTAGCACCATTGATTCGGATGCTTTCATTCCATTTTTTACGTTTCTCTGGAACTATGATAGAAAGGTCTCCGCCAAGGTATTTACCTGTAAGGCTATTTTTATCTTTTAAAATTTCTTTATAGGTTCCTGCAAATACTAATTCCCCACCATTAATACCAGCTTCTGGCCCAATATCAATGAGATAATCTGCAGCTTCCATCATTTCTTGCTCATGTTCTACGACAATCACGGTATTACCGGCATCACGAAGCGATTTCAATACGCCAATTAACTTTTGCGTATCACGAGGGTGCAGACCAATACTGGGTTCATCCAGAACATAGATTGACCCCACTAGGGAGGACCCCAATGAAGTGGCCAGGTTTATCCTTTGAGATTCACCACCAGAAAGGCTATTGCTCAATCGGTTCAAGGTCAAATAACTTAATCCTACATCACACAAGAACTGCAATCGGTTTACAATTTCTGCAAGCAAGCGTTTTGCTATAATTGCTTCATTGTCCGAGAGGTTTAGATTTTGAAACAGATTTAAGGCTTGTTCCAAAGGCAACAATACAACATCGGTAATAGAATACCCATTTATTTTCACGTATGATGCATCTTTGCGCAATCTAGTTCCTTTACATTCGGGACAATCTGTTTTTCCTCTGTACCGAGATAGCATCACGCGATATTGAATCTTATATGTTTGCTCTTCCAGTTCCGCGAAGAAATCATTCAACCCCCTGAAGTATTTGTTTCCGGTCCAGATCAGTTCTTGTTGTTCTTTGCTGAGGTCAGCATAAGCACGATGGATAGGGAAATCAAATTTGAGTGCTGATCGCACTAATTTATCAAGCCAAGCACCCATTTTCTCGCCACGCCAAGGGGCTATGGCACCATCAAATACAGATCTGCTTTTATCAGGGATGACTAAATCCGGGTCGATGCCTATTATTTTACCGTACCCTTCACAACGTTTACAAGCACCATAAGGATTATTGAAACTGAAAAAGTTAGGTGAAGGTTCTTCAAAAGTAAT
This sequence comes from Sphingobacterium sp. 1.A.5, assembly GCF_002734235.1. Taxonomy (NCBI): domain Bacteria; kingdom Pseudomonadati; phylum Bacteroidota; class Sphingobacteriia; order Sphingobacteriales; family Sphingobacteriaceae; genus Sphingobacterium; species Sphingobacterium sp. 1.A.5. Next base: position 202,880 of record NZ_PEBA01000001.1, on the reverse strand, counting down.
TCCATCAAGTTCAAACTTGTCTGAGAAATGGAAAATGTCAGCATCTATTTCCACTTCACATTCTCCTTTTCCTTCAAAGTATGCAGTCTGTACTGAATCGGCCAAGCGATTGATGGTGTCGTCATTATGTTCTAAACGAACACGATCTATTACGATGAAAACATCACCTTCCTTAAATGCTTTGTTTGATACTTCTTTATCTTCAATAATGGATTCTATTTTTTGGATAGAATCATTAAGCTTGACACGTACAAATCCTTTTTGCAACAACAAAGAAAGTTCTTCTTTGAGTTTTCTGTTATTTGTAGGGATAAGTGGGCTATAGATGGTTACTGTAGCATCATCTTCATAGGACAATATTTTGTCTACAATGGATGTTACGGTATCTTTTGTTACTTCTTTTCCAGAAATTGGGGAAATAGTTTTACCAATTCTTGCATATAGAAGTTTTAAGTAGTCATATATTTCAGTGGATGTTCCTACGGTAGATCTAGGGTTGCTAGAGATCACTTTTTGTTCGATAGCGATCGCCGGTGCAATTCCTTTAATATAATCTACATCAGGTTTGTTCATCCTTCCCATGAACTGCCTAGCATAGGAAGAAAGACTTTCTACATATCTACGTTGACCTTCTGCGTATAAGGTATCAAAGGCGAGAGATGATTTTCCGGATCCCGACATCCCTGTGATTACAACCAATTGGTTTTTAGGGATATCAACATCAATATTTTTCAGGTTGTTTACACGAGCACCTTTAATTTGAATATGGGATTTTGGATTATGGGTAGCATTTTTTTGCATAACTTTCAAAGTTAGGCAAAACTCATGAAAAGACACTCCGTTAAACTAAACAAAAACGATTAGTTTACAACATAGTTACATTGTTAGCGTGGAAGTTTCTCAGGTCTTGGCATACGGTATTTCGTTGCTGTGATAGATTCCAAAAATGCTGCAACCTGCCTGATTTCGTCTCGGGTCAAATCCAGTTTCTTCATGAGTGGATCGATGCGAGGATGCATAGGGTCAGCCTCTTGTTCTGGATTTCTTGGATTGTTCATGGTCATGCCTGAATTGTACATATTGATCACTCCAATTATGTTATCAAACAGCCCATTGTGCATCCATGGATTGGTATGCATGACATCTCTCAACGATGGTGTCCTGAATTTTCCTACATCTTTAGGGTCTTTTGTGACGATATATCGTCCCAAATCTTCATACTTACGTTTGTAATAGGTCAATCCAATATTATGGAAATCTTCATCTGTAAAATATTGACCATTATGACAGTTCATACATCGAGCCTTTGTTCTGAACAGGTGTAATCCTGCGATTTCTTCGTCATTTAGGGCATCATATTTTCCATCCAGGAATTCATCGAAACGACTTCTTTTGGAAGTTAATGTTCTTTGGAAAGTGGCCAGAGCACTCATGATTTCAGGCATTGAGAAATCATCATCCCCAAACGCTTGCTTGAAAAGCTTGGTATATTCTGGAATGGCTTTGAGTTTTGGGACCAATTTTGTTAGATCCATAGCCATTTCATTGTGTGCTTCGATTGGGCTTAATGCTTGTTCCTCTAGGGAATTTGCTCTACCGTCCCAAAACATACTTTTCCGTTGTCCAACATTCAATAAAGAAAGGGTATTTCTTGTGCCTACTAAATGGTCATGACCCACTGGGACTGTTGAATGGTCTCCCCAGGAAGTCTGTGGATTATGGCACGAACTGCATGAGATTTGGTTTGATCCCGAAAGGATAGGATCGAAAAACAGAAGCTTGCCCAATTTCACTTTGGGTTGTTCCATTAGGGAAAAATAGCTTGTATCGAGCTTTGGAAGAGATTTAAATTCCTCATATATTACTCCTGAGTCAATGGTTGGTTTAGGCCATTCACTAATAGGTCTGCTATATAGACTTCTTAGATCTTGAATTCCCTTATCACTTAAGAATGCAGTGCTTAACACTGTAATTCCCATTACCAAACCTATAACTAATATTCTCTTCATTTCCGTTTTTAAAACACGAACCCTAGGGTCAATGCATAATATTTTTGTTTTATTTCTGTAGATGTTAGGGCATTTGCCTTCACGAAAGGTTTCACTTGTTCATTGACGACGAAGTCATAACGCGCTTCTCCTCCCACTGTGAACGGTTCGGCAGTCAAGAACATGTAATTCTTCGACAATAAATCTTCCAGGGCAGTCCCCCTAGTGATATTGAACACAGAATTTTTATCTAAAACCTTCTGCTTCTGCAAATTTAAACTAATTCCAAACAAACCGTCCTTCATTTGATATAAATACTGCCCTTGTACCCCCACTTTTACAATATTTGCCCATTGTTCTCTGAATGGATTCAAATACTGTTCCTTGATTTGAGTAAAAGTTGCAAATGGCTTAATGCTCCAGTTTTCTTTTCCGATAAAAGCTTCAAGATTATATTGGAAGTTGTAATATCTATAGGATGATATTTCAGAAATTTTGGTATAACCACCAGTAACGGCTCCATCATTATTAAATAGTCCTTCGGATCCTTTCCTAGTCTGAAGATCCATTTTAGCCATTGCTCCATAACGCCAACTATCATTCGCGTTTACATATCCTAATTTCCCTGAAATGACCTGGTCGATCCAATCATTGGCATTTGCAGATGATAATGGCAAGGTTCTTTTTCCGGAATTTTGGGAAACTCCAACCTCTGCCATAACTCCAGCATCATTTTTTGGAGCTAATGATAATTTAGCATTGATGCCGTTAACATTATATAAAAATTGCCCCGGTGGGTTAAATGAACCTGACAACAACCTATTATAAGCTGCTAAGCCATTAAAGTAAAATACTTGAGGTCTTCCTTTTTCGGATATAAAATCCAATGTATTTCTTTGTTTATAGAACCTGCCACCTACATGTGCGGAAATTAGATAGGCGGGTGTTAAAAAATAAGAAGCTCCTAATTGTGCATATATATCAGAGGAATTATTATCAGGTCTTGGATCTCTTTTTCGATGGGATAAGTTCGCTTTGTATCCAGCTTCCCCTGCCAGCACCCAATTTCCGATTTCCTTGGCGATTCCTCCTGAAAATTGGTAAACCTCAGAGTTCAAATTCCCACCTACTGAATCTGCAATAAGATATGGGAAAACAAGATGATAATCAGATGTTTCATTAAACTTTAGATCTTGGACTTTAATATTTTCATAGGTTGCATTCCCCCACAGGGTGAGATTAGGAAATGAATTTTTAATATATGAGTCTGTTTTAATCCTAAATCCTTTATCACCTGATCCTATTTGATAATTATATAGTTCCTTATTATCAGAAAAGTATGAAATGTCCACAGGTGTCATAGATTGTTTATATTGAAAAGGTCTGAGCGCAGGTAATTTATAGAAATCATTCCTGATTGCTCTGTCTTGACTAACCCTTTCCTTGATTCCTTGCAAATGTAATTGCAGGGAGTCTTGTGCATTTGCGGAAAAGGCAAATAAACAACTGAGGATACCTATGGACATCAATTTTCTCATGGTCCTTATTTCAATGAATATGGAGTGGCATGGTTAAAATCAACGGTTGAATTATTGCTGTCCTGCAAGAAAGGTTTTCCGTTGTCCAATACACCTAATGGTTTTCTAATGACCGCTTTTCCATATCTTTCATCAGTTTTATCACCTGCGTAAGTCCATCCCATGTCTAATATTTCAGAAGTCACCAACCATTCAAAACCTGTTTTTTGAGAAACATTGACCGCATCTAGGATATAGCTGTTTGGGATTTTATAGGAATCATTTTTGATCACAGCGCCATTTACGGCTACATAACTAAAGTTATAAGCGTTTTCAGTTTTGAATTTTTCTGCATCCATTCCTTCAGGGAATCTACCCATCACATAGGATTTATTACCCTGCACGGTCATCAATAAATTCCCTGCAACATTGGTTGCATTTGGCACTTGCGGATTATCGATATTGATGTTTTTGATGAGTTCAATTTCAAAATTTGCCTTACTCAAATCGAAGGAATTAGGATTTGCTTCAGTATGGTTTATTGCATTATTTGCGATGATAATATCTTCGCCTGGCGCTACAGGGTATTGTTTTCCTGTTCCGGGCAGCAAAATGATTTCTGAAGATGTGAAAGCATCTTTCATGACATCAGGGGTATAGACTCTTTTTGTAGTGGTCAAAAACTGGGATTGAGCAAGGAACAGTCCATCAGCATACAATGTATCATTTGAATTATTATGGACAATAAAATACTTGTCACCATTATATACTTTTCCTTCAGGTGTCAGGTTTCCTGTGAAGAAGATTTCTTTGAACACGAAATTTGCTGTTGGATCTGACAGGAAAGTTTGCAGTGTAATATTTGTTGTTTCGGAGTTTACTACAATATTGGATTTGCGAGCTTTCAGTTCCATTTTTTTGTCGGCGCCATTAACTTTTATGGTGATTTCTCCATTTAAAGTTGCTGTATATGTGCCGTAAGTTAGATTTGCTTTAGCGGTGTCTGCTCCTGTTCCTAGTGTTGAGGAAGTAATAACTTCGGAGTTTATCTCTTGTAATTGGATATTGACATTGCTGATGCTGTATTCGCCCACTAATTTTGAATTGTCTAATTCAATAAAGACATTGGAGCGAGATTCCAAAAATTCATCTTTCATACATGAACTCAAGGAAAACAGCATTAGTCCAAAGCAAAGCCATTTAAAAAGGGATGTATTTTTCATTGTTATCTATATTTTATATTTTAATATTTAATTCCATACCGAAATAGGGGTTATCTTCCGCATTATTTCTTCTGATAAAATAGTGTCCATGTTGAGTATAATTAGGTTTGTAAATAAAAAGCCTATTTACGAACATGGCTATTCTGATTTTTTCCTTGATAACTTTTGTTGCTTTCACATTGACCAGTAGATCGATGGGTTGTGTGAATTTATAATAAGTATAAGGATCCGTTTTAAGGTCAAAATTCCTAAGAATTGGATCATACCGGTCAGCTTCTTTATACTCATGATAATTTTGGTCAATATCATAATAACCAATTGGCAAATCGTCTCTAAACAATCTTTGGGATGAATTATACCATAAGCTTTGTACAGAAACAGATAGATTAAAACCTAATTTCGGTAGGTAAGAATCCGCCGTCAGATTGGTGTTGAATGATTCATAAGTACCCCCTGAACTTCCATTTCTATAAGAAGCAATGTATTGTCTCACTTTTCCGTCGGTCACTAAATTTTGATCTATTACGGAATATACGGGTTGAATATTTCTATTATTTATTTTCAACCATGCTCCATTGATTGTAAATCTGGTATTGATTCCTTTTATCCGTCTTGAGGTAAATTGATATTCAATACCATTTTTTTCTGTTAGACTACCATTCTCATTTTTTGTATAACTATGGTATTGGGCTTGATTTTCTCCGGTAAAATCTTCGATAGAAGGTTTTGCAGTTATCGTTGATGGGTCTACAGAATTAACGTCATATTTTGTAAATGCAATTGGATTGAACAGGGTGACATCTCTGAATCCATTGTTCATTTTCTCATTAAAATAGTTGATGGAAAATGTATTTCCTTCGAGATCAAACTGTGTTCCTACTTCCCATTTAAAATTTTTTGCAGGCTTTAAATTAAAGTTTGTTGGGTCATATATGTTAGTCATTCCCCATGCTAGCCTGTGTTCAGGATTATTTGGGTAAAAAGAAAGTTCTGTAATATCGTTATAATGCAATGCAGGGTATAATAGATTCTGGTTTGGCATCAAAGTTTGAATTCCATAGCCTGCGAATATATTTGACTTTAGATTTTTTCCGAATAGGCTAGTTTGGGGTAAATGAAGCTTAGCATTATATCTTGGCTCAAGGTATATTTTGCCATCGATATGATATCTGTTATCTAAATTTAGTAGTGTGAATGCTCTAATACCCAGATTATTTTCAAACAACACCTTGCCAAAGTTGATAAAGAATCTATCTTCAGCAAATAATGCCAAATTGCTCATAGCAGGAATCTTGCTAAAATCGCGCGGTCTTGCTGTAATGGTCATGTTCAATGGTTTATTTAAATCATATTGCTGACCTTTTCCCAAGTTTTTGGCATAGGAATATTCTATTCCTCCTTTTATTTGATGCTTTACTAATGCTTTCACATTCCAATTGCTGACTGCTTTTAGGTTGACGTCAAGTGGTCGGCTATCAATTTGCATATTCGTAACATACTTTGAAGACAGAAAGGACATTTCATGACTACCTGCAATCAAAGAGTTCATTAACACATTAACAGCAAGTGGCTGCACTAACTTGTCTACATCGATTTGATTGGACGAATGATTGACATTCACTGAAAATGTAGCATTACGGAACGCTCCTTTAGGATTAGAGGAGAATATTTTCACACTATTGCCCACGGTAATTCTTTGTACCGAATTATTATAACGATCTGTTAAAGCATAATCATTATCTGGGTCAAATCTTTCATTGTCAATAGTGGTATTGAAATCTACATTATGACTCCAAATTAATCGATATCGGTTTAAGTTCCAGAATTTTTCACCACGAATGGAAGCGTTAATACGTTTGTAACCATTAAAGATATCTGATACTTTTTTGAGTGAGTTGAGATAGCCCGCATCAAAATTAAGTTTGTACTGATTTAAGTCAAACCCTTTTCCTAAGTTGAACAACTTGCTGTATCCGTCGGATTTAAATCTTGCTGACCAAGGTTCATATCCATTTATTCTTTCGATCAACACTACCCCACTGGTTAGATTTCCATATTCAACAGATGGAATACCACGTATAATTTCTACACTTTGAATGTTATCGGTTGCGATTGTTCGCATATCCACTCCAATATTTGATGTGTTTCTATTATTATTAGGCACACCAATTCCAAATCCTTGGGTAGGGTCGATCATGGACTGTGAGTTCAGACTCATTCCATCCACCGAGAACATTGTTCCTAAAGAATTTGTTGAATAACCAGACATTGAAGCATTGGTTGGGGTTCTCAAATTGATTCCCCTCACCTGATCTAAAGCGTGAGTTCCAGTTCTACCACCTGGCAATAACTCCAGTATATCAGCAATACTTGATGGTTGCAGGTGCTGCATGGCATCTCTGGTGATTATGGAGCTGGTACTGATATTTTTGGATTCCTTTGCCGTGACATGGACTTCATCAATGTTTATTTCATCTTGACTGAAAACAATCTGCGTTTCTCTATCGCTTTCTATTCGGAAGGTTCTAGAAATCGGATTTAGTCCTACATGAGAAAATTGAAGTTGATAAGTTCCTTTCGGGAGGTTTGATATGACAAATAATCCCCGTTCATCAGAAAAGGTATTAAAGCTTATGTTATCTTTTACTTCGATAGAAACATTAGCCATAGGTTCGCCCTTACTGTCTTTGATAGAACCAGATAATGTATAAACCTGAGCAAGGCTGCAAAGGGGAAATAATACAGAAAACAATAATATGTAGATGTTTCTTAACAAAGGACAATTAAGACTAATTCTAAACTACGCAAAATAACGCAAAAAATATTATTTAACGAAATGATGATTTTTTTTGAGTAATTAGGAAAAAAGGAGGGATTCCGAGCCTATTATCTATTGTATGTCTACTGTCTATTGTCTTATGTCTTATGTCTATCTCACATCTCAAATCTTCTTTCTAATCATTTTCCTTTTCCAGTTTTTGCAGGAGTTTTTCTACTTCGGCTTCGGAAGCTGTTAGTTTCGCTTTACAGATTGTCAGCAGTTCAGATGCTCTATTGATTTTTTCGGTTAGTTCGTCGACTGCAATTTCACCATCTTCAATATCAGCAACGATGTTTTGTAGTTCTTCGAAAGCATCTTTATAGGTATATTTATTTTCCATTTTGTTCTTCTTTTTGTATAACTTTTGAAATCAGTTTACCGTCTTCGAGCTGGATTACTAATTGGGATCCTACTTCTACCTGGTCTAATTTATGGACGGATTTTCCATCTATTCTTACAATACTGAATCCTCTTTTGAGGATATGAATTGGGTTTACAATTCCTAGTATACGCTCAATATGTTGTAATTGCGATTGATTTTCTTTAATTTTTTGTCTACTATGGCGGATCAGGTGATTTTGTAGGTTATTGATTAGGGACTTGTCTTTGAGCAACCTTGTTTTACTGTTCCAAGAGATTGCTGAGATGATATGCTTTAATTTTGCGCTTTCATCATCAAATGTTCTACGTACTGCTCTTACAATCCTTTCTTGGGCTTGATCGACTGGAATTGCGAAATTATGGAATTTCTGCAACAGGAAATCTGCCAATTCACTTGGAGTAATTGCATTTTTGTAAGCGACCATTTCGCTGACCGTCTCATTAGTTGAGTGTCCAATACCCGTTAAAACAGGGATAGGGAAAATTGCTATCGCCTTGGATAAAAAGTAATTATTATATGAACTCAGTCCTACGTCACCCCCACCACCTCGAATTATGGCAACGGTATCAAAATTCTCCAATCTATCTGCAATTACTTCCAATTGCTTGATTATAGAACTGATGGATTTATCACCTTGTAATAGTGCTGGAAAGAGGGTATATTCTATTTTGTATCCCCAGGGGTTACCATCTATAATTTTAAAGAAGTCAGACAGTCCTTTACTTGTTTCAACTGAAATTATTGCTAGCCTTTTTGGAATCAACGGAAAAGGCAATCTTCTGTTGGCATCAAATATTCCTTCCTCTTGGAGATTTTTGATGCTTTCCTTTTTTTCCTTTTCCAACTCACCCAAAACGAATGTGGGATCAATGTCAACGATTTTCAGGCTGAAGCCATATAAAGGGTCATAGGATATCCCTGCCTGAAAGAGCATGGTGATACCTTCGCGCAGTGGTTCTCCTAAAACCTCTTTAAATTGCTTGTTTATGCGCTGATAGTCCATTTTCCAAAGGATGGAGCGCATTTCAGCCACGACCTTACCTTCTTTTTTTTCTAATAATTCGGGATAACAATGACCGGAGTGGGAATAATGGTTGAGTTTATTCATTTCTGCTTTTATCCAATAAAGGCTTTTATATCGGTCTGCAATCGTCTTTTGAATGCTTCTCGACACCTCCAATAAGGTAAATACAGTTTTGTTATCCACTAATTCTGGCATAAACCAAATATACAGAATTATTACACGCTTGCCATGCGTGTTTGTGCGTTTTATTTGTACATTTACATTAAGAAACCCTTAAACAATTATGATTCGTTTTCTCAATCTACTAGGTATTTTTCTAGCTATTGGCTTATCTTATGCGCAGGCACAGTACAAACAAGTCATTCAAAATGAAACTGTACTATTAAACAACAACCGCAATATTATTCCATTCACTAGATTAGATGCTCGTAGAATCGCTGTAATTACCTCCGACAGTGTAAAATATGCTCCTTTTATTCAGCAGTTACAACGTTATGCTGAGGTCAAGAATTTTGGATTTGAGCAATACGATGAACATACCAAGTATTATAATACCATTATTGTTGCCGGTACTGTTGAGGAACTCAGACCTGATCATTTAGCGATGGTATTACAATCTGCTGTCAACCGAAAAGATGTGATTCTCTGTAAATTCGGCAATGATATAAATTACGTTAATATTGGCTTATCAGCTGCAAATTTAGGGAGATTTGCGAGTATTTTGACCTCTCCAGATTTAAACGAGGAGGCACAAGCCAATGCTGCTATGTCTATTTTCGGTGGTTTAGGCATTACTTCTGGTTCTAACAAGACTACACAGACACGATTGCAATATACGAAAGGGAAACAATCAGGGCTTGATATTGGGAAAATGACCAATCAAATTGACGCAATTGCCAAAGATGCTATTGAACAACTTGCTGCTCCAGGTATGATGGTCATGGCCATTAAGGACGGACAGGTAATTTTTGAAAAGGCATACGGTAGCCACACCTATGATAAAAAACAAGCCAATAGCATTTATGACATCTACGATCTTGCTTCAATCAGCAAGATAGCTGGGACGACGCCTGTTGTCATGCATCTGCAGGAAAATAATATCATCCACCTAGACAGTACGATGGGTCATTATCTATGGCAAGCAAAAAACAGCAACAAAGCCAATATCACTTTAAGGACAGTTTTGTTGCATGAGGCGGGATTTACTCCATTTATTCCTTTTTATAAGAATTTAAAACCTGGAGATCTCCAAACAACAGCCTCAGCAACCCATCAGGTAAAGGTTGCTGACAATGCCTATCTGAAAAACAATTATTATAGGGATGTAATGTGGCCAGAGATGTTGAATTCAACAGTGAAGCCTATCGGCAACTATGTATATTCAGACATCAGTATGTATGTTATGAAGGAGGTTTCAGAACATGAGACATCTACTCCTATGCAAGATTATGTTCAGGAAATTCTGTATCAGCCTATTGGGATGAAAACTGCGGGCTACTTACCTAGGGACCGTTTCAATAAAAATCAAATAGTTCCTACTCAACAAGACACCGCCTTTAGAAAAGTATTATTGCAGGGTTATGTCCATGATGAAGGTGCTGCTATGGCTGGTGGAGTTGCAGGACATGCTGGACTATTTGCCTCGGCCAATGATTTGGCTATTTATGGTCAGTTATTGTTGAATAGAGGTGAATATGGTGGTGTTCGATATTTCAGACCTGAGACAATCGATTTATTTACATCAAAACAATCTAAAACAAGTCGCCGTGGCTTGGGATTTGACAGATTTGATCCCAAAAAAGGTGCTGATTACCCTTCGAAACTAGCGAATTCATCTGTATATGGACATACTGGGTATACAGGAACATGTATATGGGTAGATCCTAGCAATCAATTTATCTATATATTCCTTTCCAACAGAGTCCATCCGCAAGTATCCACCAAAATCTACGACTTGAATGTCAGGAGCAGGATTCAAGACGTTATTTATGAGACTATCTTTAACGCTAAATAATGAAAAAGCTACTCATACTTTCATTCCTATTAGGAGGAATTGCTTTAAAAAGCATGGCTCAAACCGATTATAAAAAGATCCATGAGGATTTGATCGTTGTAGATGGTCATAATGATGTTATTATAACGAGCATTCTTCCTGGGAAAGACATCAGCAAGCGGTTAAAAAGCGATCATACAGATCTACCTAGATTGAAAGAAGGAGGAGTGGATGTTCAAGTATTTGCTGTTTGGTCGGATGATAAGAAGTGGAAAAAGAATGCATTTAAACATGCCAACGATCAGATTGACGCATTGGAAAAGGTCATTTCCAAGAATCCCGAGAAAATTGAGCTGGCCAAGAATTCCTCGGATATTCAAAGGATTATTGAAGTTGGTAAGATAGCTGCTTTAATTGGTATTGAAGGTGGAAATATGATCGAGGGCAGTGAAGCCAACTTAGAAGCCTTGTATAATCGTGGGGCTAGATACCTGACCTTGACTTGGAACTATAACCTTCCGTGGGTCACTGCGGCTGCTGAGGAGGTTAAGACAAAAGGAAGCAAAGGGAAAGGGCTGACAGAGCAAGGGAAAAATATTATCCGTAAGATGAATGAATTGGGCATGATGGTAGACCTTTCACATGCTGGCGAGCAAACTTTCTATGATGTGTTGAGCATAACGACGAAACCAGTTTTGCTATCCCATAGCAATGCTGCGGCTTTGACTCCACACTATCGCAACCTCAAGGATGCTCAGTTGGAAGCCTTGAAGAAGAATGGAGGGGTTATAGGCGTCAATTTTTATTCAGAATTTTTGGATTCCAAATACGTAAAGCGGGTTCGAGACCTATATTTTAAATCTCATAAAAAAGACAGCGTCAACAGGAAATATTCTATTGGAAAAATGTATTCCGCTCTTTCCGCAAAGCAGAAACACTTGGCAAATGCCCCTTTTGAGAAAGTTTTGGAACATATTGATTATTTAGTTAAAAAAGTTGGGATAGACCATGTTGCTATTGGTTCTGATTTCGATGGTATCGAGTCTCCACCTCAAGGGTTGGAAGATGTTTCTAAGTTTCCGGTATTGACCAAAGCGTTGCTGGAAAGAGGATATAGTGAAGAAGATGTAGCCAAAATAATGGGGCAGAATTTCTTGAGGCTTTTAAGGGAGAATGAGGGGGAATAGACAGTAGGCGATGCCGGATATGAGATGTGAGATTTGAGATTTGAGATAGTGGAAAGCGATCATTTTTCCTGCCATGGTTGGTGTCCCCACCAACCATCAATTGCGGATACGGCTATTTAAAAAAGTCGCGGCGGCCCAAAAAACTATAATAGTTACAACCCACTGGGGTTGGCTCGGCGAATTTAAACAAACATGCCACACCTACGGCGTTGGTTAATGAGGCGATATTCATGCTATAGATATTACATGCCTACGGCATTTAAGATATATTTCATGCCTATGGCACTTAACCCCGATGGGGTTTTTGAGAAGTATTGCCTTGTTCTCGCCGTGGCAGGTGTCCCCACCTGCCACTGAAAATATGTCAATTGCCTTATTTTTTTTTACTTAATGACATTGCCCGATAGGGTTTTTGGGGTGTATGGTCTTGTTCTGCCGTGGTTGGTGTCCACACCCGCCTCGGCTTGCTGTAAAAATAAAAAAGGTCAGGATTTCCTCCTGACCTTTCTCGAAACTATGCAATTTCTAATGTCTTATGTCTAGTGTCTATTGTCTATTGTCTATCTAGAATACCTAAATTGTTGTTTATCCATCATTCCCATTTGAGCTTTCATCATTTTGATTTGCTCTTCAAGGAGTTTGTTTTTATCAGCTTTTTTAGCTTCTGCCAGGAGTTTTTCAGCTTCGCGTTTATTACGTTTTGCCATTGCGATTCCTGCAAGGGATAATTTCGCCAAAGCGACATTATGGTCCATATGTAGACCCATGGTTAGGGCTTTTTTGAAATATTTTTCTGATTGTAACGGTGCTCTTTGGGATTCGATCAATCCTAACAGCATATGGTAATAACCGTGCTGTGCATTGATTAATTCTTTTTCGTAGTTTTTGATTTTGTTCAACCATACTTCGGCTTTATCCATACGTTCTTTACGGAGGAACCATTGTGCGATCAACATTTTCTCGTTGAAGAAAACGGTCACCCAAGCCAAAATCGTAATCAGGATTGCTAAAATCCCCCAGCCCCATTGTCCAATCCAGAACAAAGCAACTGTTCCGATTACCAATAAACTACAAATTATAATGCGAACTATATTTGACATAATTATGCTTAATACTGTAAGTTTGCAAATATCCGTTAAATTGCTGTAGTATACAACTTGTTTACAGCAAAATAATGTAAAATTTTATCAAAAGCTATGTCAGAACGTTTCGATTCATCTTGGGATTCTATTATAAAACCATTATTTCAGACTTCAAAACTACAGGAGCTCTCAGAATTTGTGAGGAACGAGCGGAGTTTACATCAGGTTTTTCCGTCGGCAGACTTGGTTTTCAATGCTTTTCGGCTGACTCCGTTGAACAACCTGAAGGTTGTAATTTTGGGTCAGGATCCTTATCATAATGATGGTCAGGCGCATGGTCTATCGTTTTCTGTTCCTGCTGGGATTGCAATTCCACCAAGCTTGAGAAATATTTATACTGAATTGGTTACGGATATCCCGGGGTTCAAATACCCTAATCATGGTAATCTTAGCAAATGGGCAGAACAAGGTGTCTTATTGCTGAACGCCACGCTTACTGTTAGGGCACATGAAGCTGGTTCTCACCAAAAGAAAGGTTGGGAATTTTTTACCGATGAGATTATAAAATCCATTTCAGACCAAGCAGAAAATGTTGTTTTCTTACTTTGGGGAAGTTATGCAATCAAGAAATCGGCTCTGATAGACAGCAAAAAGCATCTTATTTTAACGGCAGTCCATCCTTCACCCCTATCCGTGTATCGTGGGTTTTTCGGCTGTGCTCATTTCTCGAAAGCAAACGAATATTTGAGATATCATAATAAACTGCCGATTGACTGGCAGGTATAGTGTAATCTAAGCGTACCGCTCGATTAAGTTTTTATACTTGTAATCTTCAGTTGATAAGATTTCGATGTGATTGATCTTTATCTTCTGGTCATTTTGGATGATATGAGTAAACATCATATGGCTATCGTATGTTATTTCCCAATCTGCATGAAAATCTATTGGCTGAACAGCTTCACCCAACACTACATACTCGAGATTTCCCTGTGTTGAATAACGACTGATTTCAATGTGGTTGTCAGGTCTTTCGTTAAGGTAATACCAAGCTCCATCACCTACACCGCCTAAGTATTTAGCATGCTTAGGGACAGATATTGGTTTAGACCCAAAGTTTACTGCACCGATTATAATATCATTAGGCAGCAGACTAGCTTTATTCCTGAATACGTTATCACCCAATTGTTTAACCAGGAAAAAGAATGATTTCCATCGGTTCATTTTGAAGGTTTTCAATCCTTCTTGTGGGGTATAGCTACTGACCATTCTGCTATTGCATACGTTAACAATATTGCTGATGGGGCTTGCTTTAATTGTTTCCGGAAAGTTAATTCCATGCCAATAGTGATACTTCGGCGAGGATTTCATCAACATTCTTGTAATAAATCGGGAGCAATTATTGTTGTTTTTTGCTACTGCACCATAAGGGAATGTTCCTTCTTGTACACATTGGTCGCCATATTCTTTTGCGATATCAAAGTTTATGTTTTTTGCTATGCTGAAGAACAATCTACCTTCACCATACATTGCAGACTTCAATGTTTCAAAGTGCTTGACGATTTCTTCGATATTTTGGATTTCGGAATTTTCGATTTTTGCTTTGACTTTAATTTCGAGCATGGGGTCTGAGTCTTTTGACCTTGCTCTGCCGTATCCTCTGGGAGTAATATATCTTCCAAAGTCATAAAAGAACATTTCTCCGTTTCGGTGATTTACCAAAACGACTCCGGTGTGACCTACCTTAAAGTTCAGGTTTTTGACAATACCGATTTTTTTGAAAAACATCATCCATTTTTCATCTCCACGTATGGTGGCATCTGGCCATGTCAATATGATTGCAGAATCTTGATATGACATTCTAAAAAGATTAATACTCTAGCGGTACAATTGGTTCCTTTTTACTTGTTGACATAATCATCATCGTCTGGAAAGTTTTGACAAAAGGTATTTTTGAGATTTTTTCCATGATTACGGCTTCATATGCCTTAATATCTTTGACATATACTTTCAACATAAAGTCGCAGTTTCCCGTTACGTGATGACATTCCGTAACTTCCGGTATTGCACGTACAGCTTCGACAAATTCTGGGATTGCGTTATGCGTATGAAAGTCTAGTGAGATTTGTATAAAAGATTTAATTCCCAGTCCTAATTTTTCTTCATCTACAAAAGCGTGATAACTTTTGATGAAACCAGAATTTTCGAGCTTGCGGACGCGTTCCAAAGTGGGAGCGGGCGATAGTCCAATATTGGTCGCCAATTGCAAATTCGTGATACGTCCGTTTTCCTGAAGCAACTTCAAGATTTTTAAGTCCGTTTTATCTGGTTGGTAAGACATAGGCATTTAAATAAAATTAAAGAACGATAAATATACAAAATTTTATTTGGTTTAATGCAAAATGTATTTCCAATTTGTTGGCGGGGTATTATATAGTTACAATTGATTTTAAGAAACATTATCAATTGATTTTATTTATATCAATCATTCTATTGTCATAATATAACGATTCTAAATAGCTTGAAATGCGAGAGAAATGACTTTTATCATTTTTTTTATGATATGGGGTGTAAGAAGAACACAAAACAGGCTATTTTATGCTTTTTTAGTCGTAACTTTGCAATTCAAAACTAGTGGGCGCTTACCCATTTTTAAAGTGAAAGAGATATGAGCACCAAAGACGACGATTTATTAAAAGAGTTAGAGCTCGAAGAATATAAGTACGGTTTTACGACCGACATCGAGATGGAAATTGCGCCAAAAGGGCTTAACGAAGATACTATCCGATTGATTTCTCAGAAGAAAAACGAGCCGGAATGGTTATTGGAGTGGCGTTTGAAGGCCTATCAACATTTCTTGAAGATGAGCATGCCTACATGGCAGAACTTCAAGAACCCAGAAGTTGATTTTCAAGATTTATCTTACTATGCAGCTCCGAAGCCAAAGAAGCAATTGGAGAGTTTAGACGAGGTTGATCCGGAGTTATTGTCAACTTTTGAAAAGTTAGGCATTCCATTGGATGAGCAAAAGATTCTTGCGGGTGTAGTAGCTGTTGATGCAGTATTTGATTCCGTATCGGTTAAAACTACCTTTAGGGAAAAGCTGAAAGAACAAGGAGTAATTTTCTGTTCGTTTGGCGAGGCTGTTCAAGAGCATCCAGAATTAGTTAAACAATATTTAGGAACTGTTGTTCCCCAAACAGATAACATCTATGCGGCATTGAATTCTGCGGTATTTTCAGATGGTTCATTTGTTTATATTCCAAAGGGTGTTCGTTGCCCGATGGAACTATCGACCTATTTTCGTATCAATGCTCAGAATACGGGTCAGTTTGAGCGCACCTTGATCATTGCGGATGACGATTCATATGTTTCATACTTAGAGGGCTGTACAGCTCCAATGCGTGATGAGAACCAATTGCATGCTGCGGTTGTTGAATTAATTGCTATGCGCAATGCAGAGATTAAGTATTCGACTGTTCAGAACTGGTATCCTGGTGACAAAGACGGAAAAGGCGGTATCTACAACTTTGTGACGAAACGTGGTATCTGTAAAGGGGACCATTCTAAAATTTCATGGACTCAGGTTGAAACAGGTTCTGCTATTACATGGAAGTATCCAGGCGTTATCCTTAAGGGTGACCATTCCGTAGGTGAGTTCTATTCAGTTGCAATGACTAGGAACAAGCAATTAGCAGATACAGGAACAAAAATGATTCACTTAGGAAAGAATACTCGTTCGAAGATTATTTCTAAAGGTATCTCTGCTGGACACAGTCACAATAGTTACAGAGGATTGGTGAGAATTGGTCCTAACGCGGACAATTCAAGAAACTTCACACAATGTGACAGTTTATTGATTGGAGACCGCTGTGGAGCCCACACATTCCCATATATCGAGAGCAAGAACAAAACTGCTACTCTAGAGCACGAAGCGACCACATCAAAAATCGGCGAGGATCAAGTTTTCTATTTAAATCAACGTGGTATTGATTCGGAGAAAGCTGTTGGTCTTATCGTGAATGGTTATGCTAAAGAAGTATTGAATCAATTACCAATGGAATTTGCCGTTGAGGCACAGAAATTATTAGCGATCTCCTTAGAAGGGTCGGTAGGATAGAAATAAGATAGAATATGTTAAGCATTAAGAATTTGCATGCGTCGATTGACGACAAACAAATATTAAAGGGACTGAATTTAGAAGTTAAAGCCGGAGAAGTTCATGCGATCATGGGCCCTAACGGTGCTGGAAAGAGCACTTTAGGAAATGTTTTGGCCGGACGTGACTCTTACGAAGTTACTGAAGGGGAAGCTTTTCTAGATGGTGTTGATCTATTGGAATTATCACCAGAGGATCGTGCTCGTGAGGGATTGTTCTTAGCATTTCAATATCCTGTTGAAATCCCTGGGGTCTCTAACATCAACTTCTTGAAGACTGCGGTCAACGATATCCGTGAATATAAGGGATTGCCACCGATGGAAGCAAAAGACTTCTTGAAGATGGTTAAGGAAAAGCAACAATTGGTTGAGTTTTCAGCAAACTTGGCTAACCGTTCTTTGAACGAAGGATTCTCAGGAGGCGAGAAAAAACGTAATGAGATTTTCCAATTGGCGATGTTAAATCCAAAATTATCGATTTTGGATGAAACAGATTCAGGTTTGGACATCGATGCATTAAGGATTGTAGCTAATGGTGTAAACCAATTGCGTTCCAAAGACAATGCATTTATCGTCATTACACACTACCAACGTTTGTTGGATTATATCGTCCCAGATTTTGTACACGTATTGCACAATGGTCGCATTGTAAAATCGGGCACAAAAGAATTGGCATTAGAATTAGAAGAAAAAGGTTACGACTGGTTAAAAGAATTAGATACGCAAAACGCCTAATCAGTTGTATTAAGAAACGAGGTAATGAGCGGATTGACAACAAATAACATGAGTACACTAGTAGCAAACTCCTTATTCCAACAGTTGACATCAACATTTCAGGAATTGGAAACAAGCAATGATACGTCTGCGGTTAAGGCTCTTCGCGAGGAGGCTTTCACACGCTTTCATGATCTTGGTTTTCCAACAGTGAAGAATGAGGATTGGAAATATACGAATATCCATGGATTGGTAAACAGAAACTACTTATTAAATGAGGATGTTGATGTTTCAGATTTAGATCTTAGTGCAGCAGATATCCCAGGATTAGATGCTCACCGCATCGTGTTGATCAATGGTCAATATGTATTGGCTTTTTCATCTCTTGAGGATGAGATAGGTTTGATTGTTAAACCTATTGAAGAGGCACAACATGAACCGAAGTTCCAACAGCATTTTGCAAAACATGCTGACAAAACTGAAAGCACAACGGTTGCACTGAACACGGCATTCCATACTTCAGGGATTTTCTTGCAAGTAAACAGGAATAAAGTAGTTAGCAAGCCTATTCAGATCGTGCATGTGGCAACTGGAAATCAAGATTTCTTTGCCCAAACGCGTAATTTGTATATCCTTGAGCAAAATGCAGAAGCAGAGATCATCGAATCTTTTATCACCTTGGATGGTGCCGCTTTCAACTTGAACAACAAGGTTACTGAGATTGTGGTTGAAGAGAATGCGAAATTGCAACATTATTACTTGCAATTAGCATCCAATAATAGTCACTATATCAACCATACTGAAGTTTATCAAACGAAGCACAGTTTATACAACAACTACAATTGTAATTTCCCAGGTGTTGCATTTGTTCGCAATGATTTAAATGTACGCTTGGATGCTGAAGAAGTTGAGTCCCATCTTTATGGCATCAATTTATTGGCAGACAAACAATTTGTGGACAACCATACGGTCGTAGATCACATGAAACCACATTGTGAATCTTATGAATGGTACAAGAACATTCCGCAAGACGAATCTACTGCAGTATTTAACGGTAAGATTTTCGTTCGCGAGGATGCTCAAAAAACAAATGCATTTCAACAAAACAACAATATGTTGATTGGTGATAAATCAACCATCTATACTAAGCCGCAGTTAGAGATTTTTGCTGACGACGTTAAATGTTCACATGGATGTACCATGGGTCAATTTGACAACGATGCATTGTTCTATCTTCGTGCTCGTGGTATCGGTGAAGAAAGTGCACGCATTTTATTGGTGCACGCTTTTGCTTTCGATGTGACTTCGAGGTTCTCTGACGAAAATGTTAGAAACTATGTGGAGGAATTGGTAGCGAAAGGATTAGAAAGAAAATAATAGTAGTGTAGTTTTAGTATAAAAGCGTTTTGGCGAAAGTTAAAACGCTTTTTTTATTTAATGCATTTGGATTTCAAGTAATTGGATTATATTTGCTTTATGAGCACTTACCAATATACAGCATTAATCAAGAGCCCCTTGCTCTATTGAGTTAGCTTTAAGCATTCAAAACTCAAAGATGTTCAGTCGAATATTTGGCTGTCTGTATTTTTAATCATTCAATATTTATTTCATGGAAAAGAACCATTGGTTTAAGACCTATATTTATATATGGATAGGGCAATTTGTCTCTTTGATAAGTAGCTCAGCCGTAAACTTTGCGGTTATTATTTGGTTAAGTTTAGAATTCAAGTCTGCTGAGGTTCTGGCGGTTGCAGCTATTGCTGCATTACTGCCTCAAGCTATTATTGGTCCATTTGCTGGAGTATATATCGATCGATGGGACAAGAAGAAGGTTATGATTTATGCGGATGCCTTTATCGCGACTTGTACATTGTTAATGACCTTCGCCTTGCGTGATGGTCAAGTACAATTAAATTTGATGTATCTATTGATGGCTTGTCGTTCAATAGGTTCAGCATTCCACCAACCTGCTCTTCAGGCAGTAGCTCCATTGATTGTTCCACAAGACCAATTGCTTCGGGTATCAGGGGTCAATCAGATCTTACATTCAGTAAGTGCTATTGCAGGTCCTGCATTAGGTGCTTTGGCTATTGCTGCCCTTCCGATACACCAGGTATTATATCTAGATATAATAGGCGCTGCCTTTGCTATTGTTAGTTTGATGTTTATCAGTATTCCTTATATTAAACCTGAGAGCTTGGCAACTATAAGGCAGGTATGGCGAGATTTGAAATTAGGATTTCTGGCAATTCATCAAAACAAAGGGTTGAATAGGATGTTCCTTTACTCTATCCTAGCAATGATGGGTGTATTACCAGTCGCCATTATGTTTCCTTTAATGACCATAGGTCACTTTGGTGGAGACAAGTTAGAAATGAGCATTATCGAAGTAGTCTGGGGTGTTGGAATGCTAGTTGGAGGATCGGCATTAAGTGCATTCAAGGTGTCTTTCCGAAAAATTCTCCTGATCAATGTTATGCACATTGTTCTTGGATTGACCTTCGTTTTATCAGGAATTCTACCACCAGCATCATTTATTCTTTTTGTTGTTTTGACGGGTTTTGGTGGGGCTTCCATGTCGATATTCAATGCCGTCTTCATGACTATTATACAAGAAGAAATTGCAGCAGATATGTTGGGTAGAGTATTCTCATTATATTTTAGTTTTGCAATTATTCCAAGTTTGATCGGTTTATTGTTTGCTGGAAATATTGCGGATCATATCGGAGTAGCTAATGCATTTATTATCGCAGGACTGTTGTGTATTGTTTTAGGTGTAGTTTCATTTATGACGCCGAGTTTAATGAAGTTGGGCTTGAAAGAACAAGTTCTAATGGATGAGGAGAATTAAGCTCTTACAACCTCGATTTCAGGGTTAATCTTCAGTAATTCTTCTACAAATTCATTGTTATCAGGTGGTGAAATATAAATCTCATCGTATTTATTATATCTAACAATAATTCCATGCCTTGCAAATGCAGGTTTCATTCCTACATACATGGTTTTACCCACCTCTAGTTTATTGATATTTTTAATCTTTATTTTACCGAAAAAAATAAAGCTACTATACCTTAAATATTGGCCATCAATTTTATAAGATGTTGTGAAGTAAATGATTAACAAAAGAACTGTTATTCCACCAAGCAATGAGAACATTACCATAAGCCATTCTTTGGCTGTTGCATCGCTAAAAATGAGCATGACCAAAAATACTGGGATAAGTATTCCGTAAGCAAAAAAGAAATTATAGTTGTCCCATCTAGACTTATAATTTGGCATATTCTAAAATAAAAAAAGCTTCCAATATTTGGAAGCTTTTTTTTTGAGCGAAAGACGAGATTCGAACTCGCGACCCCAACCTTGGCAAGGTTGTGCTCTACCAACTGAGCTACTTTCGCTTGAAAGTGGTACAAAAATACAATAATACTTGCTTCCTGTCAATATCAAGGGTGATATTTTTGCAAATATTTACAATCTTATAGAGTTGCTTTGATCGCATCTACACAATTCATACCGTCTATTGCTGCCGAAACTATCCCTCCAGCATAACCTGCTCCTTCTGCACATGGATATAAACCAGTCACTTGCGGGTGTTGCAGAGTCTCCTTATCTCTTGGAATCCGAACAGGGGATGATGTCCTCGATTCTACCCCGACTAAGATAGCTTCATTGCTATAATATCCTTTCATCTTCTTTCCAAATACAGGCAAAGCACCTTGCAGTGCCGAATACACGAATTTTGGCAAAACTTCTCTCAAGTCTACAGAACGGGTTCCAGGCTTATAAGAATTCTCGGGTAAGTCTATCGACACTCTGTTATTGACAAAATCTTCCATTCTTTGTGCTGGAGCAACTAAGTTACCTCCGCCAAGTTCAAATGCCTTCTGTTCTATCTGTCTTTGAAATTCCAACAATGCGAAAGGATCTTGGTCAGCACCTACGACATCTTCAAGATTTATCTGGATCACCGTTCCAGAATTGGCATGAGGATTATTTCTTTTAGATGGAGACCATCCGTTTACTACAATTTCGTTTTGATCTGTTGCGCAAGGTGCAATAATTCCACCGGGACACATACAGAATGAAAAAACTCCTCTTCCATCCACCTGTTCTACCAGGCTATAATAAGCTGGTGGCAAGTTTTCCGGACGGATGCTGCAATGGTATTGTGCTGAGTCAATGACGGATTGAGGGTGTTCAATACGCACTCCCAAGGCAAAGGGTTTTGCTTCCAAAAGCCAGTTCTTGGAGCGGAACAGTTCAAATATATCTCTAGCAGAATGTCCTGTAGCGACTATTACATGATCAGCATTAATAATACCTGCGTTTTCAGTCCTTACACCTTGCACTTTACCAAATTGTTCGATAATATCGATCACCTTACAATCAAAATGGACTTCACCCCCCATTTCAATTATTCTTTCACGGATACTTTCGATGATATGTGGTAATTTATTAGTTCCGATATGCGGTCTCGCGTCGACCAATATATCTTCAGTAGCACCATGTTCGACGAATATGGAAAGTACCTGCTGCACATCACCCCGTTTATTTGAACGGGTATATAGTTTACCATCCGAATATGTTCCAGCTCCCCCTTCACCAAAGCAATAATTAGATTCAGGATTGACAAATCCTTCTCGATTGATTTTTGCCAGGTCTCTTCTTCTATCCTGTACTTTTTTCCCCCTTTCGATCACGATAGGTTTTAAACCTACTTCTAGGCATCTGTAAGCTGCAAACAAGCCTGCAGGGCCGGCCCCTATTATGATAACAGGTTTTGCATCCTTTACATTTTTAAGTTTCGTATGGTAATGGGGAGCTTGAACAGGCTCATCGATAAAAAAGACCACTCTCATTCTAAACAAGACCTGCTTTCCACGAGCGTCAATTGATCGTTTCCTGATGTGGAACCCGTTGATTCTATTGGGATGTACTCTAAGTTTTTTAGATCCTTCAGCAAGGATACGTTTTTCGTCCTGTACAAAGTCGGGACTTAAGGCGATTTCAATTTCTTTTTGCATAATGATGTTGGGGTTTTATCCCAAAAAGCAATGCAAAGATACCAAAAACTGACAGAATTTCGTTTTTTGCGTGTATTGGTATGTCATTTGATATTGCTTTTTTGTGAAAACAAATTCTTACTTTTAAATATTACTTGTTAAAACATTACACATGAAAAGATTATTAATCGTATTTGTAGGTTTATTGACTGCCCTTTCATTCAGTTCTTGTGGGTACAATACCATGGTATCGAAGGATGAAAATGTAAAAGGAAAATGGGCGCAGGTTGAAAATGCTTACCAACGTAGGGCGGACTTGATCCCTAACTTAGTGAACACTGTTAAAGGAGCTGCACAGCATGAACAAGGGACTTTGACAGCAGTAACTGAGGCTCGTGCAAAAGCGACTTCTGTACAAGTAGATCCAAACAACTTGAGTGAAGAGGCAATTGCAAACTTCCAACAGTCGCAAGATGGTCTATCACAAGCTATCGGTCGTTTATTGGTTAGTGTAGAAGACTACCCGGATTTGAAAGCTAATTCAAACTTTCAGGAGTTACAAGCACAGTTAGAGGGTACTGAGAACCGCATTTCGGTTGAGCGCAGAGCTTACAATGAGGCTGTTCAGGACTACAACACTACTGTCCGTAGCTTCCCTAACAATATTATGGCTGGAATCTTTGGATTTAAGG
Source organism: Sphingobacterium sp. 1.A.5 (assembly GCF_002734235.1). Lineage (NCBI taxonomy): Bacteria > Pseudomonadati > Bacteroidota > Sphingobacteriia > Sphingobacteriales > Sphingobacteriaceae > Sphingobacterium > Sphingobacterium sp. 1.A.5. The sequence continues at coordinate 179,099 of NZ_PEBA01000001.1, read as the reverse complement.
CTAAAGGTACGTTCAAAGCTGCTGAAGGTTCTGATAAAGCACCGACAGTTCAGTTTTAATGCATTTTTATTGTTGTTAATATAACGTAAAGATGAATGTTGGGGGCTTTCACTTCTGCATTCATCTTTTCTATTTAGATACCCATGGAGATATTCAATCAAGAAGAACAAGAGCAAGTAGTTCATGCGATAAGCCTTGCTGAGAACCGCACTTCAGGCGAAATCCGGTTGGTGGTTGAGCGTAGGGTACATAATATGGACGCTATTGATCAAGCAAAATACTATTTCGAAAAGCTGAAGATGCATGAGACCACACAAAGAAATGGTGTTCTTATTTATCTTGCCACAGATGACCATCAGTTTGCCATCATCGGCGACACGGGAATCAACAATAAGGTTCCAGAGGATTTTTGGGAATCAACCAAGGAGTTAATGCTTGGTTATTTTAAAAAGGGAGATTTTGCTGAGGGCCTAATTGAAGGCATCCAAAAAGCAGGTGATCAATTAGCCACCTATTTCCCTAGGAGAGCGGACGATGTGAATGAACTTCCGAATGATATTTATTTCGGTAAATCTTAAATTTTTATGCAGAAAGCATCACTAACTGTGAAATTTTCAACTAAAATATTCCTCAGTTTCTTTGTAGGATTATTGTTTCATTTTCAAACCTATGCGCAGGATTTTCCACCTGTTGCGACGTCCTTGGTAACAGACTATACGAACACGTTATCTTCTGGACAGAAGCAACAATTGGAGAATAAGCTGTTGGCATTTGAAGACTCTACCACGATTCAGATTGCAGTAGTGGTCATGAATAGCACTGGAGATTATGATATTGCGGACTATGGCGACCGATTAGCCCAGAAGTGGGGTGTTGGGAATAAAAAATATGAGAACGGTATTTTATTTTTAGTAGCGTTGGGGGATCGTGCTGTTACTATCCGTACTGGATATGGTCTTGAAGGTGCCGTTCCTGATGCCATTGCTTATAGGATAATAGAGAATGAAGTAAAACCAGCCTTTCGACAGGGAGACTATTTCAAAGGGATTGACGATGGCACAAGTGCCATTATTTCTTACACAAAAGGGGAATATAAGGCAGATCCTAAGGATAGCTATTCTACCGAAGGCGGTGGAGGAGTTCCTATTATATTCATTATTATCGTTATTATCATTGTTATATCACTGATTTCGAAATCCGGAGGTGGCGGTAAGAACGGCGGTGGTCGTGTTATGGGCGGTCGAGGTTCTTCAGATTTATTCTGGTGGACCTTATTGAACTCATTGGGCGGTGGCCGTGGTGGAGATAACGGTGGTGGTGGCTTTGGCGGCGGATTCGGTGGAGGCGGCGGTGGCGGCTTTGGCGGATTTGGCGGCGGAGGTTTCGGTGGCGGTGGTGCTAGCGGAAGATGGTAATTGGAACGATATATGTATGAAACTATTATAAAAAAAGCGATATGAAAAAAACAATGTTAGCTGTATTGGCAGCGGTCCCATCATTGCTATTTGCGCAAGAGGATTTCTCCATAAAGGGAACTTTGAAAAATGTGGATGCGCCAGCGAAAGTGTATTTGATGTATGTAGACGGCGGGCAGCGCCATATTGATTCTGCTAACGTTGAAAAAGGACAATTTACCTACAATGGTATTGTTGCCGAACCAACACAAGCACAATTGATATTATCTGCCGATGGAAAATCACTTCGCGAACTTAGCAACCCTGATATGACTATGCTTTATTTAGCAAAGGGAGTTATCAATGTGAATGGTGAGACATTAGCTGCGGCGGAAGTCACAGGAAATGAAATCAACAAAGATTTTGCAAAATATAAAACCTCTATCAAGGGTGTTACGGATCAATTTGCCGCTTTAAACAAGGAGTTTCAAGCAGCAAGCCCGGAACAACAACAAGATGAAGCATTTGTAGGTGGACTGCAAGCAAAAGCGCAAGGACTATTTGACCAACAAAAGAAAATCAATGAGGAATATGTGAAAGCAAACCCAAATAGCTATGTTACTTTGGGCTTGTTGGAAGAAATGGTAAGCGCTGAGAATGTAAATGACGTAGTTGTTCCAACCTATGATAAATTATCTGGAGCATTGAAAAACACGACTAAGGGAAAAGCTTTGGCAGCCAAGATCGATAAACTTAAAAAAGTTGCAATCGGTTCAGTTGCACCTGAAATTGCGTTGCCTGATACTTCGGGAAATGTTGTTAAGCTATCCTCTTTACGTGGAAAATATGTGCTGATTGATTTTTGGGCAAGTTGGTGTGGACCTTGTAGACATGAAAACCCTACAGTAGTAGCTGCTTTCAACAAATTCAAGGATAAAAATTTCACTGTATTTGGGGTTTCATTGGACCGCGAGTCAGGCAAAGCAGATTGGTTGCAAGCGATTAAAGATGACAACCTTACTGGTTGGCCACAAGTGTCGGATTTAAAATTCTGGCAATCTGAAGTTGTTGATCTTTATGGTATCGAAGGAATTCCACAAAACTTCCTATTAGATCCAGAAGGAAAAATCATCGCGACTAACCTTCGTGGACCCGCATTAGAAGCAAAATTAGCGGAAGTAATCAAATAGATTACCGATAAAAAAAAGCGAGCCTAGAAGAATCTAGGCTCGCTTTTTTTTATGAATTAAGTAGCCGTTTAGCCAAATAATATTCTGAATATATCCTCTAATGTTGCCACTGGTCTGACCAATATCTGATATCTTTTAATATCTAATCCTTTGGTGTTGTATTTCGAAATAAAAATCTGTTCGAACCCTAATTTTTCTGCTTCTTGAATTCTTTGTTCAATTCTATTTACAGCTCTTATTTCCCCGGAGAGGCCTACTTCACCGGCAAATGTAATATTAGATTCCAAAGCTATATCTTGTTGCGAAGAGATGATTGCAGCAATAACGGCGAGGTCAATTGCTGGGTCTTCGACTCTCAATCCACCTGCAATATTCAAGAATACATCCTGTGCACTCAATCTGAATCCGAATCTTTTTTCCAGGACTGCCAGCAACATGTTCAATCTCTTTGTATCAAAACCTGTAGAGCTTCGCTGTGGCGTTCCATACGCTGAATTTGAGACCAATGCCTGCACTTCAATCATTAAGGGCCTCATACCCTCTAACATGGCCGCTACAGCAATTCCACTGACCTGCTCTTCTCTTTGGGAAAGCATAATTTCTGAAGGATTGGAAACTTCTCTTAATCCAGAACCCTGCATTTCATAAATTCCTAATTCCGAGGATGATCCAAATCTGTTTTTTACTGCTCGTAAAATACGGTATACATGGTTCCGATCTCCTTCAAACTGCAAAACCGTATCCACCATATGTTCCAATACTTTTGGTCCGGCGATAGATCCGTCCTTGGTGATATGGCCGACTATAAATACCGGTGTATTTGTTTCTTTTGCGAAGCGCAACAATTCAGCGGTACATTCTCTGACCTGGGAAACCGAGCCGGGTGCTGATTCAATCTGTGCCGAGTGCAGCGTTTGGATAGAATCAATGACAACGACATTGGGTTCCACTTGGTCAATCTGTTTAAAGATATTCTGCATTGACGTTTCCGTCAATATATAGCAATTAGCATTTGAGTTTTGTGACAACCGTTCGGCCCTCATTTTTATTTGCTGTTCGCTTTCCTCGCCTGAGATATAAAGTGTTTTGACTTTCGGAATTGATAATGCAAGTTGTAACATTAGAGTTGATTTACCGATTCCGGGTTCCCCTCCGATCAGGACCAACGATCCAGGTACAATTCCTCCTCCCAGTACGCGATTGAATTCTTTGTCTGGAGCATGGATTCTTTGTTCTTCAGAATATACGATTTCATGTATTACTGCAGCTTTGTTTGCTCTTTTCTGTACACCTGGGGTTGAGGTTGTGCTTCTCCATTCAGGCACTCTGCTGGATGCCTTTTCCACAACTTCCTCTACGAAAGTATTCCACTGTTTACATGAAGGACATTGACCTAGCCATTTAGGAGATTCATATCCACAGGATTGACAGAAATATGCTGATTTTGATTTTGCCATTGAGCGAATTTAAAAAAATGCCTCTAGAAGTTGTAACAATACCTTACTATTGTCGACAAATACCAATAAATGAATCAAACCCTAGAGCAAGAATTTGTGAGTCTTTTGGAGGATAATCAGAACATCCTTCATAAGATCTGCAAGCTATATACCGCAGACTTGGCTTCACATCAGGATCTGTTCCAGGAGATGGTGATTCAACTATGGAAATCATACCCAAAATTCAAGGGTGATTCTAAGTTTTCAACATGGGCGTATCGAGTTTCTTTGAACACCGCGATCTCGCTATACCGTGGCAGGAAAACTAAAATTGAAACAGTGGATTGGGATTATTCATTAACCAATATTCGTTACGAAGAGTACAATTCAGAAACTGAGGACCAGCTTAAATACTTATATGATGCTGTTAGACAGCTCAATGACATCGACAAGGCATTGGTATATATGTATCTGGAGGACAAGGATTACACGGAGATTTCAGAGACATTGGGGATCAGCGAGGTAAATGCTCGGGTAAAAATGAATCGAATTAAAAGCAAATTAAAACAAATGCTTACAAAAAAAGGAGTGGTATAATGGATGAATTAGACTTTCTGAAACAGCATTGGCAAAAAGACCAGGAGTTTCCTAAAATTAATAAGGAACAGATCCAAACTATGCTCTATAAAAGCTCTTCATCATTGGTAAAATGGATTTTCATTATCAGTGTGATCGAATTGATTGTAGGTATAACCTTAAATGTTTTTTTATATTTCAAGGTGGATGAACAACAAGATAATGCTTTGGATATATTTAGTAATATTATAGATGTATTGTCGTATATCGTTATCATTTATTTTATTTATGCTTTCTTTAGATCTTATAGGAAGATTAAAAACACAAACAATACTAAAGATTTACTTTCTGATATTTTGAATACTAGGAAAACCGTTGGATATTATATCAAGTTCAACATTTACCTCATCATTTTCGCGATTAGTATTTCGAGTTTAAGCCTGATCTGGGAAGAAGATATTATGAACAGATCCATAAGCCATAATATATTGTTCTTCACCTTATTAACTATTTTTATGACAGGTTTTGGTTGGTTAATCATCAAGCTTGTCAAGCTTTATTATAAAGCAATCTATATTCGATTAATCAAGAAATTGGACAAGAATTATGAAGATTTGATCAAGTTAGAAGAAGAATATCAAAAATAGAAGAGAAGCTTAAAGCTCCTCTTCTTTGTTTAGATCTATAAATGCTTCTAGAAATTGTCCTTCGTCGTCTAAAGCATTGAAGACAATTTTGACAAGTTTTGCATTTTTTATTTCTTCAGTCAATGGTGAAAGTTTCAGTTTGATTGCAACTGGTTTATCTTGATGTAGAAGATAATTCAAATAATTCTGTCTGTCGGACAATTGAACTACTACTCTATCCATTTGAACAGATGTTAACATATGAGATTGATCTTCAGAGTCTATGATTGCTGAGGCAAATACATTCAATCTAAATTCACGAGGATTCTTATCGTAAGATATTGCAAACACATCCACCACCAAGGTGTCCCCTGAGGCTGTGATTGATTTTAGGTCAAACTGTATATCATCTACGATATTCAATGAGCTGTCCTGTTGCGCAAGGGTTAGCTTTGGAAATGCCAGAGCACAGATGAGCCCAAGCATCATAAATAAGTGTTTCATAAGAATAATTTTAACGAAGCCTGTCGGCCGATTTAATCAACTTATTATCATTTCTTATGCCACGAATTGCAAAGGACAAACATAAGATCGATACAGGTAACAGAAAGAAGCCGATTCCGATATTGCTTGCGCCAATACTTTGATTGATTAATCCCAAGATATTGTTTGCTGAAACAAACATCCAAACAGCAAAAAGACAGATAAGTATAACTTGAACCAATATTAAGTTTAACTGCAATTTTCTGTTTTTATATTGAAATATGATAAATATTGGGATCAAAGCCAATATCACCGTTGCAATAGTCATTAAAAGGAACCCAGACTCTTTGGTCGTCACATTGTTAGCTGAAGAATAAACGCCAGTAACATAAATGTTTTTGCCAAGACCAACTAAATCAATGTATCCTACAAATGGGAAAATGAAAAGTCCACAAAGAACCAAGCTTGAGATTAACAACCAAACGGTTTGAATACGTTGTATCATATTTATAGATTATTTATACCGCAAATATAATACAAACAACTTAAATAGGATTTGGTTTCTCCAGGATTGGTAAAATGGATGGAGATAATTGATGTAATCTAGACGGACAATTCAATATCCACGCTTGTACCCTTTCCTATCTCAGATCTGATGTCTAATTTACCATGTAGGTAATTTACCCTTATTTTCACGTTCTTCAATCCAGCTCCAACTTTTGAAGTTTCGTTTAAAATATGTGGAGCAAACCCAACTCCGTCATCTTCCACGGTAATGAAAATCACGTTGTCTTCCATACTACATTGCACCAAAATATGTTTTGCCCCTGAATGTTTCAGTGAATTATAGATCAATTCCTGAATAATTCTATAAATATGAGTCTGTTGATCTAGTATTAGGTTTTCTAGTGACCCATATACTTGCAGTTCTATTTTTGTGTTAATATTTTGGAGGCTTTTGCACAAATCATTTAAGGAAACTTCTAATCCAAATCTCCGCAATGCTTCAGGCATTAAGTTATGGGAAATCCGGCGCATTTCTGTTATTGCGTAATCCATATCCATCAAAACTGAATTTACCTTGTCATGGGGATTAATCAACTGAAGATCCAAGACCTTATATTTAATAGATGCCAAGATACTTCCCAAACCATCATGAAGATCTCTGGAGAGCCTATTTCTTTCCTTTTCCTCTCCCTGCAGCATAGCATCCAAGGACATCAGCTTTTGTTTTTGTTTCTCATCCAAAAGTTTTTGTTGATTGTTGATTTCCTGTTGTTGCAATAGACGTTTGTTTTTTTGATGGTTCTTGACTAAGAAATAACCTATAAGGACCAGCATTATTGCGACTAATGCAATAATAACCCTCGTGTTTCTAATATCACTTTCAGTTTTATCTCGTTCTGCTTTTAAAGAAAGGATTTCATTTTCTTTCTGTAAAGTTTGGTACTTCACTTCATAACCGACAATTGATTCTCTGATTTTGCGATTATACATTGCTTCTTGCAGGACATCTTTTTTCTTTATCCATTCCAGGACTTTCGGATAATCCCCTAATCCTTCATAAATTTTTACATATGCCAAGGCGAGATTCAAGCTGTCTTGAAAAAATGCTGTATGAGATTTAATATTGGCTTCTACATTATTCTTGAGATCGACCAATGCTGCTTTATAATCTTTCTTAGCAATATTGATCAATGTCCTTTGATAATGCAATCCACCCCATGACCTTGGATCAGAATCTTTGTCTCTGATGGTGGCTTCAATAGCCTTGTCCATAAGCTCCAATGCCTTGTCATATTGTTTTTTAAATCTGTAATGAGTTCCGTGGATGTAATAGTAGTCACCCAAGGGCAACTCGCCTTTATGTTTTTTTGAAAACCTTTCAAAGTCTGCAATTAACGAATCAGCTTTTTCAGTTTCATTTGATGCATGAAGTGAAATAATCAGCAATTTATAGATCTCATTAAGGGTTAGGTGATCATAATTTCCTTTTTTGAGATAAGAGACCGCATCATTTAAATAACGGTTTGCTTCTACATATTGTAGATTATTCCAAAAGTTCATTCCTATCTTATAATGGATATTTCCAGTGATAACATTGTCATTTGCATCAAAAGCGACGGGTAATGCTCTATTGATCAGCACATCTAGCATTTTGACATGTTTATCCTGCCATTGATAAGCTGTTGCGATATTGTTAAGCGTCCTTGCTCTCAATTTTTTGGCTTCCGGAGAATTTATTGCAGCAAGTTCACTTTCTGCCGACTCCATCAATTCAATTGCTCTTGGGAGGTCATAGTCCATATAGAACATGCCTTCATAGAATTTACCCATCCCTGAAATAATGGGCGCTTTTCCGTTCAAGGCCAGTCCTTGATCCAGGTAATAATGGGCATTGGTAGAATCAGAAAAGGAATAATAATAGGAAAGATCAAATAAGACCCTTGCTCGGTCTACCACTTTTTGCTTGGTGTTGAGGACCTTTTTAAGGCTATCGATTTCTTTTTTATAGGGGTATGCAACCTGCTGTGTAGCAGTACTTGTTAAGGCAATGCCAAGGAGTAGGAAGATAAAAAACAAATTACGCCTAGCATTCATAATTTAGTTATCTATAAGTTTTATTAAATAGAAATAGGCAGTGATAATCACTGCCTATGCATGATGCGTATAAAGATAAACTATTTTTCTATTTTAATTGCAATCCCTTCATCCTCTATTGCTTGTACAGACTCATCTGTAATCAGCGGTGAAGTTTTCTTAAGGGTTTCAAACAAAGCTTCTGAGTCACCATTAAACAATACTGTCAATGTTGAACCTGATGCATTATACTTCATTTTAACATCGCTAACTTTCTTATTTGATTCCAATCCAGTTGAGATTTTCTTCAATTCGGCCAGATTTATTCCTTCAATCAAAACGGTCATTTCAGCGGCATTTGCACTTTCACCTTTTTTACCCATCAGGCTATTTAATTTGCCTCCTATTCTTCCTGCTTTTTGAGAAGCGTTATCTACTTTGTTCGAAGTGTTCTCAACCTTGTTTAATGCTCTATCAATTTTATCTAAAAATCCCTGCGCATTTGCTGCAAATGTGCAGCCTAAAAATAATGTCAATACGAATAATATCTTTTTCATAACCAATGAATTATATGTGAAGTAAAGGTAGAGCGAAAAGGAGGCGAAATATATACCTGATTCAGTGGTAAATTTTGTACTTGGTTTCTAGTACAAGAAGTTCAATTTAAACAGGTAATTCTTTTGTAGTCATTAATTTTACGTGCTACTTACTAAATGCTGTTAGGAGCTAATCTTAGAATATTTACCTTTGCATGGTGGAAGATCAAATGCCGAGATACTTTTTAGAGATTTCCTATAATGGTACTGCTTATCATGGATGGCAAATCCAGGAGAATGCTGTATCTGTACAAGAAAAGCTGAATCACGCCTTAGCTATTCTATTAAGGGAAGAAGTGGAGACCATTGGTGCTGGAAGAACGGATACCGGAGTCCATGCAAAACAATTGTTTGTACATTTTTCACATCCGTCTTCAGTGTTGCAGAATAAGGAGAAATTCGTTCATTCTTTAAATGCTTTGCTTCCTTTTGATATTTCTGCAAAACGGCTTATTGAGGTTTCAAAAGATGCACATGCACGATTTGATGCTACCCAAAGGAGTTATGAATATCATGTTCATTTTCAAAAAGATCCATTCTTACATCAGTTCTCTTGGCAATTAAGGGATAGACCGGATATAGAAAAAATGAACATAGCTGCGCAAGATTTGTTAGGTAAGCAGGATTTTTCTTGTTTCAGCAAATCTAACACACAAGTATTCACGAATAATTGCGATATTAAATGTGCAGAATGGGTGTGGGATGGTGAGAAATTGATTTTCCATATTACAGCGGATCGTTTTCTTCGGAATATGGTTCGTGCTATCGTTGGCACATTGATGGAAATCGGCCTAGGCAAGAAACCTATAGAACATATTAAAGCGGTAATTCAGAGTAAGGATAGATCCAAAGCTGGAACTTCAGTTCCTGCCTGCGGTCTATATCTAACAGAAGTGGCTTATCCTTATATAGATTAATACAAAGATTTTGGAGAAAGAGAAAATTTCGGGAAACGCATACGACAGTAAATTGCTGGGGAGATTAGCGAAGTATATCCGCCCATATAAGACTATCTTTTGGGTATCGGTTATACTAACGATCTTATTGGCAGCAGTTGCACCTGCATTGCCTTTGTTGGTGGAATATACCTTGGACCACTATATCCTTTCGGGAAGCGGTGAAGGCCTAAACTATATGCTCTTTCTGATGTTTGCCCTATTAATAGCGCAAACTGTAATCCGTTATTTTCATACTTTAATGACCAATACGCTTGGTCAATCTGTAATCCGCGATATCCGTATCCAAGTATTCAACCATATCACCAATCTCCGACTTAAATACTTCGACAATACGCCAATCGGAAGATTGATTACCAGAACAATCTCAGACTTGGAAACCATTGCCAATATTTTCTCAGAGGGGTTGATTCAGATTATTGGGGATTTATTGCAGTTAGTGGTAATCTTAGGTGTGATGTTCTATACAGATTGGAGGCTTACTCTTGTGGTTTTGGTTCCTATGCCTTTAATGATTGCTGCGACTTATATCTTCAAGGAAGCGATGAAATCAGCTTTCCAAAGTGTGAGATTATGGGTTTCCAATTTGAACACTTTCCTGCAGGAACATATTACAGGGATGAGCGTAATCCAATATTTTGCTCGTGAAGATCAGGAGATGAAAAAATTCGATGCGATCAATAAAGAACATCGGAATGCTCACATTCGCGCTAACTGGTATTTCTCCATATTCTTTCCTGTTTTAGAAATTATTGTAGCCATCGCAACAGGTTTATTGGTATGGTATGGTTCGAGGCAGATTTTGGCGGATGTGATCTCTCCAGGTGTGGTCGTAGCTTTTATCATGTACATCAACATGATCTTTAGGCCTATTCGGGAATTGATTGATAAGTTCAACACCTTGCAAATGGGTATGGTATCCGCAGAGCGTATTTTTGATGTTTTGGACACTGATGAATTCACGCCGAACCCAGGGAAATATAAACCTGAACATGTCAAAGGAGAAATTACTTTTAAGAATGTTTGGTTTGCCTATAATGATGAAAAGTGGGTTCTGAAAGATGTTAGTTTTCATGTTAAACAAGGTGAAACCCTTGCTTTAGTTGGTGCAACGGGAGCTGGTAAGTCATCTATCATCAATATTTTGAGTAGATTTTACGAAATCCAAAAAGGAGAAATCCTCTTGGATGGTGTTGATATCCGTGAATATGACCTTACCTTCCTTCGACAAACCATAGCCACGGTTCTACAGGATGTATTCTTGTTTTCAGACTCTGTTTTGAATAATATTAATCTTCATAACCCTAATATAACTTTCGACTCCATTGAAGATGCTGCGAAGAAAGTAGGTGCTTATGATTTTATTATGCGTCTTCCGGGGAATTTCAACTACCAAGTTCAAGAAAGAGGTTCAACGCTTTCAGCAGGACAGGCTCAATTGATATCCTTTATCAGAGCATTGGTGCATGATCCCAAAATTTTGATCCTCGATGAAGCAACGTCTTCTATCGACACAGAAACAGAGGAATTAATCCAAAACGCGATCGAAAATCTTATGGAAGGCAGAACTTCCATCGTAATCGCCCATAGATTATCCACTATTCAAAAAGCTGATAAGATCATCGTTCTTGACAAAGGTGAAATCAAAGAAATCGGAACCCATCACGAACTGCTGGAGCTGGAAGGATATTACAGGAAATTATATGACCTTCAGTTTAATTCTGCGGGGATATAGTATTTGAGATGTGAGATGTGAGATATGAGATATGAGATATGAGATGTGAGATGTGAGATGTGAGATGTGAGATGTGAGATATGAGATATGAGATATGAGATGTGAGATATGAGATATGAGATATGAGATATGAGATATGAGATATGAGAAAGAGAAATTAATGTCTAGTTCCATGAAACATATTATTTGGAAAGGCATCTATTATAACTCGATGGAATACCTTCGGTTTTATTCAGATGCCGATCATAATCTTTTTAGTTCTCGAATAATTGGCACGTTAGAAGATCAATTCTGGTTTCTAGAATATCAAATAATAACCTATCCAAATTGGGAGGTTTTAAGTTTTGAAATTTCCATAGAACTAAATGGGGAGAAAACTTCAATAAATGCGACTTCGAACAATAAAAAATGGTTGATCAATAATCAAGAAAAACCAGAATTTGAGGGATTTATATTTATTGACATTTCTTTAAGCCCATTTACCAATTCACTTCCAATCAACAATTTACACATCAATCAAGGGAATTCCCAAATAATTGATGTTATCTATCTCGATATTCTCAAAGGGGAAATCTATCCTGTAAAACAGAGATATTTCAGAAAAGATCAAGACAGCTATATCTATCAAAATATTCCAAATGATTTTGAAGCTGAAATTAAAGTTGATTCTGATGGATTTGTGTTGAAATACCCGGATTTATTTTTGAGATATGAGATGTGAGATGTGAGATGTGAGATGTGAGATAGTAAGTGTCTCAAATCCCAAATCTCATATCTCACATCTGTTCAAATAAAAAAGGCTGGAAAAAATTTTCCAGCCTTTTTTTTGATTCTTAGTTCAGTCCTCTTTTTTTCATTAAGTGGATTGGGTCAGGATCTGCTCCGCGGAATTTGCGGTACATTTCTGCGGGGTTTCCGGTACCACCTCTTTCAAGGATATTGCTACGGAACGAAGCAGCTGTATTTTGATCGAAAAGACCTTTTTCTTTAAATGCGGCGAATGCATCTGAATCCAATACTTCAGACCAGATATAGCTATAGTAACCTGCTGAATAACCTCCACTGAAGATATGTTGGAAATAAGTACTTCTGTAGCGTGGGATAATTGCATCAATTAGTCCGATTTTATTCATGGCTGCTTTTTCGAAATCATTTGCTTTAGCAGTAATTGGAGATGTTGCACTGTGGTAGTTCATATCCAATAAGGAAGCTGCTATATATTCAACTGTTGCGAATCCTTGGTCAAAAGTTCCTGCTTTTTGCATTTTTTCGATCAATGCATCAGGAATTGCTTCTTTTGTTTGGTAATGTTTCGCGTATGTTTTCAATACTTCAGGATCTCCCGCCCAGTTTTCCATAATTTGGGAAGGAAGTTCTACGAAATCGCGTGGAACAGAAGTTCCAGCTAGGCTTTTGTATTTAACATTTGAGAACAATCCATGCAACGCATGTCCAAATTCATGGAACAAAGTGCTAGCTTCGTCAAAAGTCAACAATGCAGGACTGTCACCAACTGGTTTTGTAAAGTTACATACGATTGAGATTACTGGGGCAACACGTTTTCCGTTCTCTCTGCTTTGTGATCTGTAAGAAGTCATCCAAGCACCAGAACGTTTAGAAGCGCGTGGGAAGAAATCAGCATATAATAATCCTAAGTGGGATCCATCCTTATCACGAACTTCAAAGACTTCAACCTCAGGATGGTATACAGGAACATTGTTTAAAGCTACAAATGAAATTCCCCATAATTTATTAGCTGTTGCAAAAGCACCTTCACGCACATCTGTTAAGCTGAAATAAGGTTTGATTTCTTCTTCATTCAATGCGAAACGTTTTTGGCGAATTTTCTCTTGGTAGTAACGCCAATCGTATGGAGCTACATTGAATGTATCTTTTGCGGCATCAATTTCTTTTTGAATATCTGCTGCTTCAGCTTTAGCTTTTGCTAATGCTGGCGTCCAGATTTTGTTCAATAATGCATTTACATTTGCTGGGTTTTCAGCCATTGATTCTTCAAGCACATAAGCTGCATGAGATGAATAGCCCAATAATTTTGCTTTTTGTTGACGAAGGTTAGCGATTTTCACTAATATCTCTTTCGTATCACCTTCATTATCATTGTTACCACGTAATTGGTAAGCATCCCAGATTTTTTTACGCAATTCACGGTTATCTGCATATTGCAAGAATGGCATTACGGAAGGATTTTGCAAAGTAAACAACCATTTACCATCATGACCTTTTGCCTTAGCTTCTGCTGCTGCAGCTGCCTTCAATTCCTTAGGTAATCCAGCCAAATCCTCTTCTTTGTCGATCAACATTTCGAAAGCATTTGTTTCTGCCAAAAGGTTTTGACCATATTGAGTAGATAACACGGAAAGGTCAGCGTTTATTTTCTTTAGTTTTTCTTTATCAGCATCTTTAAGATTTGCTCCTGAACGCACAAAACCTTTGTAAGTTTCTTCAAGCAATTTTAAATCTTCCGCATCCAAGCCTGCATTTTCTTTTTGGTCATACACAGCTTTCACCCGTTTGAAGAGCTCAGGGTTCAGATTTATTTCATCACGGTGTGCAGACAATACTGGCGCCAAATCTTTTGCTATAGCTTGGATCGTGTCATTTGTATTTGCACTGTTCAAGTTGTAAAACACAGTAGATACTTTATTTAACAACTGACCCGAGTTTTCTAGTGCTACGATTGTATTAGCAAAAGTTGGTTGATCTTCGATTTTTAGGATAGAGTCTACTTCTGCTTCATGTATTCTTAAGGCTTCTTTAAAAGCAGGTCTGAAGTGCTCATCTTTGATTAGATCAAATGGAGGAACTTCAAAGTTAGTTTCATACTTAGCTAATAATGGATTTTTCAAATCTACAGTTTCTTCTTTTTTAGTTTCGTTGTTGTTACACCCTACTAACAAGCTGGCAATCACCATGCAGTAAGGTAAAAACCCTTTTTTATTCATTCTATTATAGTTTGTTTCAATTTTTGTGCAAAGGTACTAATTCTTTGTCTAAGAATCCATTTCTTTGTGGCTGACAAACTACTAAGAATTTCTAAATTTTTTGCTTAATTAGCTGTAACAAAATCGACGCGCTAACGTCTAATTACTAAAGCTTTAGAAAATGAAAGAATTCTTTTGGTGGTGCGCAGGGGTACACAAGGAAACATTAGACCGGTTTCCTGAGGAGCAGAACAAATATATAAGCATTGGCGCGACAATCTTTTTTACAGGTCTATTTGCGGCGTTAGCTGGTGGCTACGCTTTATATTTTGTTTTCAGCGGAAGTGCATTTGCTATTTTTTATGCCCTTCTGTTTGGAATAATTTGGGGATTAGCAATCTTCAACCTGGATCGTTACATCGTTCTCAGTATTGATAAGAGCCGCGGTGTGGGCATGCAATTATTGCAAGCACTGCCGAGGATATTATTGGCCATTCTAATTGGTCTTGTCATTTCTCGCCCGTTGGAGCTTAAAATCTTTGACAAAGAAATCAAAGAGTATCTCCGAGCGGAATATTTAGTTCAACAGAATGCTAGGATCGACACGCTAAACAAAACTTTTGAAAATAAGTACCGCGTTGAATACGGCCAGTTAAAAGCTCTGCATACCCATGCTGACTCCTTGGAATCCAGCATCAAAACATCAAGGCAACAGCTCAACCACGAAATCTTCGGTACAAAGACTGATGAAACATCAGGCGTGATGGGTTATGGTCCATACGCAAAAATGAAAGAGGCAAATCTAAATAGCCAACAAGCGTATTTGGACAGCTTAAGGTTAAGACTACAAGCCAAAGAATCTGAGTTATTGCAGAGAAAGACTGCAGAGGGGTTATTGGATCAAAAAATATTATCTGATAAATCTCTGGATAGCGCAATCAATGTTGCGGGATTTGCAGACCGGAATGCTGCCTTGAGCAATCTACACAAAAAACCCGATGGCACAGTCAACAAGTCTACTGAATATGCCGTAATCTTTATTGCGCTATTGTTCATTTTCTTCGAGTGTTTGCCTGTTTTCGTAAAATTAATGAGTGGTCGTGACGCTTACGATAATGCATTGAAGAATCAGAAAGAAGTTCATAATTATGAGTCTGACACGGGTGTAACTGTTGAAAAAACAGCGATCGACAAAATAGATGATTACAGGGTTGATGCTTCGATAAAACGGCGAATGGACAAGCTCCAGAAAGAATTTGCGGAGGAATAAGTGTAAAGAATTCTGTATACTTGCCAAGCAATTTAATCTAAACAGCATGAGCAAGCGATACACTCTATTAGCTCTGGCGTTATTTACCATTACCAACATCTGCCAAGCACAAGAAAAACGAGGAAGAATCAGGGATTTTGGGATCCATATTGGTATTTTACCGACAGGACCCAACAATGCTATCACTGATGTCGCCGGAGTAACTGTGGGTCAGAAAACCATTATCAAAGGGGATTCTGTACGTACAGGGGTTACGGCTATCATTCCACATCAAGGAAATGTCTTCCAACAGAAATTACCTGCTGCAGTTTATGTTGGCAATGGTTTCGGTAAGATGATGGGTATTTCACAAATCGAGGAACTCGGGAATATAGAGACCCCTATTTTATTGACCAATACCCTGAATGCTCCTAAAGTTGCCAATGGCTTGATTGACTATATGCTTTCCTTGCCGGGCAATGAAAATGTGAGGTCTGTGAATTCAGTTGTCGGAGAAACCAATGATGGGGGATTAAACGATATCCGTGGCAGGCATGTTGAATCGAATGATGTATTGGAGGCGATCAAAAATGCAAAATCAGGAAAAGTAGAGGAGGGTAATGTTGGTGCAGGCACAGGAACGGAATGCCTTGGCTTCAAGGGCGGAATTGGAACGGCATCCCGAAAGCTTCCTGAATCCAGAGGTGGCTATACTGTTGGAGTGTTGGTTCAGACCAATTTCGGAGGGGTTCTGAATATTAATGGAGCTCCTGTGGGTCGAGAATTGCACAATTATTATATGCAAGAACCTAAAGAAGCACATAAGGTGGATGGTTCATGCATGATTATTATCGCCACTGATGCTCCTCTTTCTGCTCGCAATTTGGAAAGATTGGCCAAAAGGTCGTATATCGCATTTGGTAATGTTGGTTCATTCTCTTCTAATGGAAGTGGAGATTATTCCATTGCTTTCTCAACAAATCCATCAAATTATATCCCTCATGAATCAAAAAGCATTGAACTAAATTCCAATGAAGTAGGAAATGATTATATGTCTCCCCTATTTATGGCGGTATGGGAAGCTACAGAAGAAGCAATCCTAAACTCTATGTTTATGGCAGAAGATATGAAAGGCATTAAAGGCAGAACCGTCAAAGCCATTCCTATTAAAGAAACCATAAAAATCTTGAAAAAATACAATGCTTTAGATTATGACAAACTCCCTAAAGCTGTTCAGAAATAAGCTGACCAAGGCTGTCCTTGGCTTGACGCTTTATTTAATTCCGGCTATTTCATTTAGCCAGGATACTTTAAGCAAAATACAAGAAATTGCTCATGCTGCTAACGTTCCTGCTATTCAACTCAATTACCAAAAGGATGGAATAAACCGACTATACAATATAGGATTCAAGAATAGCGAAACTAAATCTAGAATTGATCGTAATACTATATTTCAAGCGGCCTCTTTAACAAAGGTAATTGCAACTTATACATTTTTAAGATTAATGGATCAGGGTCTAATAGAATTAGACAAGCCATTATATTCATATTATGCTTACGATCGTCTCGCCCATAATCCAAATAAGGATAAAATAACTGCAAGACATGTGTTAACACACCAAACAGGCTTATTGAATTGGGAAGGGGATGTTCCTTCTGAAGAATGGCGCAAAACTGCTCTTACCTCACAATTTGAAGCGGGAACAGATTATATGTATTCGGGTGAGGGTTTCTATTTCCTACAGGAGACCATGGAACACATCACAGGAAAGACCTTTCAGCAATTGGTTGAGGAAGAAGTTCTTCTACCCTTTAAGATGAAAAATTCAGCAATTGTTTGGCAAGACGGTATGGAACAAAATGCAGCATTTGGTCATTATGAAAACAATAGCCCCAGAAAACTGGGTATGTATAGGAAAAGTAATGCTGCATATACACTCTATACCACTGCAGCGGATTACAGTCAATTTATAAAAAAGTACATTTTCGAGGGTTTTGGACTAAAAAAGAAGACACATGAATTGGCATTAAAAAGACTTTCAGAGGCTAAAAAATCTGAAGGAATCAGTGCAGATGACAGGCATGTTCCATGCGCATTAGGGATGAGAATGCAGATCAATGAAATGGGCACATCTTATTGGCATACAGGGTCGAATCCTGGTTTCCGATGTTTCTTTTTGGCTTACCCAGACAGCGAGGAAATCGTGGTTGCATTTACCAATTCCGATAGCGGTTTCGCAACAATACCGTATATATTGGCGTTATTTTTGAACAATAATCAGACCTTTTGGATGTATAAATGGCGTCTAGGAGAGTTAGACTAATTAAGATATAAACATGATTGGAATCGTTGGAGGTGTCGGTCCATTAGCAGGGGTAGACATCGTAAAAAAAATTATTGAGGAAACAAATGCGCGTCGTGATCAAGACCACGTACCGGTTTTGCTGTCCTCGCAATCGCACAGAATTCCGGACAGAACAGAATATCTATTAGGGAAAGAACCTATTAACCCGGGCATTGCGATTTCAGAAATTGCTCTAGAGCTTGAAAAAGCAGGAGCTACGGTTTTGGGTATACCTTGCAATACTGCACATTCACCAAGAATATTTGATGTTATTCAGGAAGAATTACAGAATAACGGCTCTCATGTTCAAGTTTTGCACATGGTAGCTGAAACGGCAAGATTTATCAAGGAGCATTTTCCCGAATCTACTGTTGGAGTTTTGTCAACCATTGGTACGCGAAATACAGGACTATATAAACAAGTGATTGAAGATTTCGGATTGAAATGTATTGAACCTAATGATACGCTTCAAAATAAAGTCCATGCTGCTATTTATGACGAGACCTACGGAATTAAAGCTTTTTCGTCTCCTGTTACTAATCGGGCCCATGACCAGTTGGTTGCTGCTATTCAGGAATTGAAAGGAGAAGGTGCACAAGTTATTATTTTAGGATGTACGGAATTGCCATTGGCACTACGTGAAAAATCTTACTCAGGACTTCCTGTCATTGATCCAAACCGGATTTTGGCAAGAGCACTTATTAATGCAGTAGATCCTGGGAAACTTAATCCTGTAGCAGATTTATAAGATTTAACGTTTAAGGATAAACACAAAATTGAAAAACATGAAATTAAATGCAGTACCAACCCTTATTATTTTAATGATGGGTTTATTCTTAATGCCTCAAGCCAGTCATGCACAAGCAACTTATTTAAAAGTGAATACTGACATATTTCCACAGGCTGAAAAAGGCTATAAACAAATGGTTATTGAAGTTCCCCTGTCTCAAAATGATAATAGCAAGAAAATTGAGTTCAGCGTTGGTAAGATGATGGAAGTTGATGGCTGTAACCATTTTGGACTCAATGGCACTTTAGAGACAAAAGATTTGGAAGGATGGGGATACCAATACTATATCTTCAAGACTGATGGGCAGGTGGTTTCCACACAAATGGGTTGTCCTGATGCTCCAAAAAGAAATCTTTTTGTTTCCGCTCAACCTACCATGGTCAGATATAACGGCAAAATGCCTATTGTAATTTATGTTCCAGAGGAATATGACGTTCAATATAAGATCTATACTGCTGGCGACGATGTTTATCAAGCATTAGAATCAAAACCCAGCAAGAAATAACTCTAAAGATTTGTTGAAAATAAAAACCCAGACATGAATATGACCTGGGTTTTTATTTTATTATTTAAATTTATAGAACACACATTTCATATGGCTTATACTACTCTTTCAGAAATTGATAAAATCTACCGTTCCCAAGTTCAGAACAAATCTGCTATTAAGCATAGCACTCCGGAAAAGAGGATTGGCTGGATCAAGGCATTATTACGGAGAATCAATTCTGAAGAGAAAGCGATAGAAAAAGCTTTGTACCAAGATTTCCATAAGTCTGGAATAGAGACAACTATCACGGAGGTATTGTCCGTACAGATGGAGCTAAAACATATTGCCAAGCATCTAAAATCTTGGATGAGGGATAAGCGTGTTGGCAGATCTTTAATGATGCCGAATGTCAATGGGTATTTGCACCATGAATCAAAAGGAAATGCATTGATTATTACACCTTGGAATTATCCATTTCAACTTCCCATTGTCCATCTTGCATCGGCTATAGCTGCTGGGAATACGATTATCCTCAAGCTTTCAGAGTTTTCTCCATATAGCAATCAATTGATCAGCAAAATCATATCAGACCTATTCCCAAAAGATCATATTGCGGTTGTGGAAGGAGCTGTTGAAGAAACTACACATCTCTTGGGCTTAAAGTTTGACCATATCCATTTCACGGGTTCTCCAAAAGTTGGCAAGATAGTGATGGAAGCTGCAAGTAAGAATTTGACAGACATTACTCTTGAATTGGGTGGTAAATCTCCAGCTGTAATCGACAAAAACGTAAATCTTAAACAGGTGGTAAAAAACTTGATCTGGGCGAAGTTTGTCAATGCTGGGCAAACTTGTATTGCTCCGGATTATATATTAGCCCACAGGCATCAAAAACACCAAATAGAGGAATTGTTTAGAAAGGAGTTGGAAGAAGCTTTCGGCAGCGATCCATTGAATTCTCCTGATTATGCAAGAATAATTAATGAAAGTCAATTCGAGAGGTTAAAGGAAGGTTTAGAATCTGCCAAGAACTTAGGTGCAGTAATCATCAGTGGTGGTAGATTAGATGCTAAGTTAAATTACATTGAACCCACGGTGATTACAAATGTTGCTGCGACCAATCCACTTATGACAGATGAAATTTTCGGCCCTATTTTGCCCATTGTCTATTATTCACAGAATCAAGAGGCGATTGACTTTATCAATTCGAAAGAAAAACCATTGGCCTTATATATTTTCAGTAAAGACTCCAATTTTTCAAAACATATCATCAGGCATACAAGTGCTGGTTCAACGTGTATCAATGATGCGATGATTCAGATTATGCATCCCAACCTTCCATTTGGAGGAATAAACAATTCTGGAATCGGGCAATCTATGGGTAAATTTGGATTCAAATCCTTTTCTCATGAAAGAGCAGTTGCAGATGTCAAGATTATGCCTGTTTCATCAATGTTCTGGTTTCCATATACTGAAAAAACAAACAAGATGATCCAATGGATCCGAAGGTTATTCTAACCAAAGATTTTGTTCCACAGGCTTTTCTTTATTCCGACATAAAATTCACCGTTTTCCTTTTTTAAAGGATAGATTCGGATAAAGTTATGTTGAGGCTCATCTCCTTTTCCATTTTCAATATTGAATCGATGTCTATGGAACGGACAGATCAATTTACCTTCTTCACACCACCCTTTTGTCAAGTCAGCACCTGCATGGGGGCACCTACTTGAAGTAACAGATAGGACCTCGCCTTCTTTGATCAAGCAGAGCTTTTTGCCTGCTACATGCAAAGCCTTCACATAATTCCTGCTTTCATCGATCTTTACTGGTACTTTATGCCATTCTAAATCATCATCTTCGAAATTCTCCATCATTTTATTTCTAGTAATCACCAGCAATTTAAACAAAAGACCACAAAAAAGAGGCTTTCCGTGTGGAAAGCCTCTTGTATTTTAAGCTAATTTAAATTCTAAACGAATTTCTTAGCGTTTACTTTACGTTCATTTTCAGTAAGGTAAATCTTACGCAAACGCATGCTTTGAGGAGTAACCTCGATGTATTCGTCAGCTTGGATATATTCCATACATTCTTCTAAAGAGAATTTAATTGCCGGAGCGATACGTGTGTTGTCATCAGAACCTGAAGCACGCATGTTTGTCAATTGCTTTCCTTTAGTAACGTTGATTGTTAAGTCGTTATCACGGATGTGCTCACCCAAGATTTGTCCTTCATAGATTTCAACACCTGGATCTACGAAGAAACGACCGCGGTCTTGTAATTTATCGATTGAATATGCTGTTGTAGAACCTGTATCCAAAGAGATCAATACACCAGCCATACGTCCAGGGATTGTTCCTTTCCAAGGCTCGTATCCTTTAAGACGGTGTGCCATTACAGCTTCACCCGCAGTAGCAGTCAATACGTTGTTACGCAAGCCGATAATACCACGAGAAGGGATAGAGAACTCTAAGTGTTGCATTTCACCTTTGGTTTCCATAATCAACAACTCGCCTTTACGTTGAGTTACTAATTCGATTACTTTACCAGAAACGTCTGCAGGTACATCAACTACCAATTCTTCGATTGGTTCGTGTTTTTGTCCGTTGATTTCTTTAACGATTACTTGTGGCTGTCCTACTTGCAACTCGTATCCTTCGCGACGCATAGTCTCGATCAATACTGACAAGTGAAGAATACCACGACCATATACTAACCATGCATCTGGAGATTGAGTAGGAACTACACGCAATGCTAAGTTCTTTTCTAATTCTTTTTGCAAACGGTCATAGATGTGACGTGAAGTCACGAATTTACCTTCTTTACCGAAGAATGGAGAGTTATTGATGGTGAACAACATGTTCATAGTTGGCTCATCAATGTGCATAACTTCCAATTGCTCTGGGTTTTCAAAATCAGCGATTGTATCACCGATTTCAAATCCATCGATACCTACCACCGCAACGATATCACCAGCATGTACTTCAGGAACTTTAACACGGCCAAGTCCTTCAAACAATTGAAGTTCTTTAACACGTGATTTGATGATTTTTCCATCACGTTTCACCAATGAAACAGGTTGGTTTTCTTTGATTGTTCCTCTAACTACACGTCCGATCGCGATACGACCAACGAAAGTAGAGTAGTCTAATGAAGTAACCTGCATCTGTAAAGTACCTTCAGATACTTTTGGAGCAGGTATATGTGTGATGATCGCATCTAGCAATTCAGTGAAGTCAGTTGTTGGTTTAGTCCAATCAGTAGACATCCATCCTTGTTTTGATGAACCATATAATACTGGGAAGTCTAATTGTTCTTCTGTAGCACCAAGACTGAAGAATAGATCGAATACATTTTCGTATACTTCTTCAGGGCGACAGTTTTCTTTATCCACCTTGTTTACAACAACGATAGGTTTGATACCTAATGCTAGGGCCTTACCTGTTACGAATCTCGTTTGAGGCATTGGTCCTTCGAATGCATCTACTAATAGCACAACACCGTCCGCCATTTTCAATACACGTTCCACTTCACCACCGAAATCGGCGTGACCTGGGGTATCAATAATGTTGATTTTAGTGTCTTTGTATTTTACAGATACGTTTTTTGATACGATTGTAATACCACGCTCACGTTCCAAGTCATTGTTATCCAGGATTAATTCTCCTGTATTTTCATTGTCTCTGAATTGGTTTGTGTAGTGTAAGATTTTGTCGACTAGGGTAGTTTTACCGTGGTCAACGTGCGCGATAATCGCTATGTTTCTGATATTCTGCATTGAGCAATAATGTGTTATAAAAAATAAGAGGTGCAAAGATATATATTTTGCACCTCATTTTTCACATATTCCTGTTATATTTTTATTAGGTTCTGGTTTATTTATGATTAATTCTCAATTACTTGGCAAATAAACCGCGATAATTTGACGGATGGGGAATATTTAACAAACTTAATGGAGATTCGAGATGGGATTTTTAGAACGGTAACTTTAACATTATTAGCGGTTATTTCTCTCGAGGTACAGATATTGTAAAATATATTTTCCGTAATTACGGTTTTTAGGTCCCTGAATTTTGTTAGGATTCGATAAAATCATTTTAGCTTTGGCCAATTATTAATCCAATTAATTATTTTTTATGAAAATTATACCAGCATTATTAACCGTTGTAGGGATGTCTCTTGTTTTGAGCTGTTCAAAAAACAACGAAGAACCAAATCCAATTGACAATTCAAAATTGCATGAACTGAAATTTACAGTTAGTGGATTTAATGAATCCCATATCCCTATGGACAGCAAAGCTGCAACTTCGAATTCTACTGCAGCAAGTCCAATTAATAATATTCTGTATGTTTTGCTTGACAAAGACTTACTACCAATAGATACATTAATGAGACCTGTAAAAGGTTCAGCTAGTTCACTAAGCTTGAAACTTCCTAACGGAGATTATACATTGAGAGCAGTAGGTTATGATAATAGTAATACACATTCATTGTATACAAAATATCAATTGGTATTCACAAGATTTATAGAAAAAGAAATATTTAAAATTAAAGATTACGATATAAGTGATGTTTTTATTTTAAACAAATCCTTTAAAGTATCAAAAGATTCAACATATTCTAAGTTGGCTTTAAAGAGAATAACTTCAAAAATTGAATTAAACATATTAGATAAAATCCCAACTGAAGCTTCTTATATAGAAATTGCAACAATTTCCAGTTCAACTTTTTACAATATATCAAAAGATTTAAAAGATAATATTACTTTTCCAATTAACACAAATCTTGTGAGCAACGTGATAGACATTAGTTCTCTGAGATCATTATCCAATCAAATAATTTCCTCAAATATCTTAACGATTGACCAAAGGTTCACCTCTCAATTTGAAAGGACCTCACCTGTTAAGATAAATGTATTAGATAGTTCAGGGAAGGTTATCTTAAGCAAAGAGATTTTAAATGTTCGTTTAATTCCTAATACAATTACTAGGTTATCAGGAAAGTTATTTGAAGATATAAACAAGGACAAAAATGAATCTTTTGCAGTAACAATAGATCAGAATTTCAATTCAAATGTAATCACTCAGACTTTTTAATATTATACAATAGTAAATAGCTTATTGATTAAAGAACTGTATGCGCCAAAATAGTTTCTTGAGCTAAAGCTCACGGATGACACGTTCTTTTCATATAAAATGGGCGAAATTGAGGAATAGACCATCGGTAAGTTTCCGCTCTATTCCCTCAATTTCGCCCATTATTAGATTATAAGGACTTTTTACCTCATCCTACGATGAGTATTTTATTACTTAATTACGCCTAGTTCTTTACCTACTTTGGTAAATGCTGCAATAGCTTTATCAATATGTTCTTTGCTGTGTCCTGCAGAGATCTGCACGCGGATACGTGCTTTGTCTTTAGGTACTACAGGGTAGTAGAATCCGATTACATAAATTCCTTCATCCAACATTTTTGCTGCGAACTCTTGAGCTAATTTAGCATCATAAAGCATTACTGGCACGATCGGGTGGAAACCAGGTTTGATATCGAAACCGGCTTCGGTCATTTTTTCACGGAAATATTTTGTGTTGTCTTCTAATTTGTCGCGCAATTCTGTTGTTTCGCTCAACATATCCAACACAGCTACAGAAGCACCTGCAATTGCTGGGGCTAAGGTGTTTGAGAACAAATATGGACGCGAACGTTGGCGAAGCATATCAATGATTTCTTTGCGACCTGAAGTAAAACCGCCAGATGCACCACCTAACGCTTTACCCAATGTACCTGTAATAATATCAACACGGTCTATCACATTGAATAGTTCATGTGTTCCACGACCTGTTTTACCAATAAATCCAGAACAGTGGGACTCATCGATCATCACCAATGCTTCATATTTATCTGCTAAATCACAGATTTTGTCCAATGGAGCTACTGAACCGTCCATGGAGAATGCCCCGTCAGTTACGATGATTTTATGTCTAGCTCCTGATGCAGCTTTTAATTGTGCTTCAAGGTCTTCCATGTCAGCATTTTTATAACGGAATCGTTGAGCTTTACAAAGACGAACCCCGTCGATAATGGATGCATGGTTCAACTCATCGGAGATGATTGCATCTTCAGCGCCTAACAATGGTTCGAAAACACCACCATTGGCATCAAATGCTGCAGCATAAAGGATGGTATCTTCAGTTCCCAAGAACTTGGAGATCTTAGCTTCTAATTCTTTGTGGACATCTTGAGTACCGCAGATAAAACGTACCGAAGACATTCCATAGCCATGGCTATCGATAGCAGCTTTGGCAGCTTCGATAACTTTTGGATGTGACGATAACCCCAAATAGTTATTTGCACAGAAGTTGATCACTTCTTGGCCAGTACTGATTTTAATATCTGCTCCTTGTGGAGTAACAATAATGCGTTCTTCTTTGTATAAACCTGCGTCTTTAATTTCTGCAAGTTCCTTTTCAAGGGCTGGTTTTAGAGTTTTATACATAGTAATTCAATTTATCCGCAATAAAGATAACCTTTTTGGATGTCGAAACCACGAAAACGTTTGTCCAAAATGCATGAACGTTTCATAAAGAGCCCTATAAACAAAAAAAGGGCTTTAAAAGCCCTTGATTTATTTCTATTTGATTCGTTTCCAGGTTTCACTTCGCCCGATGAGGCTGATTCCTATAAAACCTCGTATATCCAATTTATCATCTTCTTTGAGGGTCATCTTACAGCTGTAAGTTTTTCCCGATTTTGGGTCGTAAATTTCGCCACCTTCATAGGTTTTACCATTCTTGGTGAAATTGGTTAAAATCTCCGTTCCTTGGATATTTCTGCTTCTTAAGTCTGGGTTTGGATTTTTGACATCCTTCTTGGAGGATTCTTTTATCCAATAAAGTTTTCCGAAATACTTATTGTTCTTTTTGTAGATTTCTATGCGTCCTTCCCCACTTGGGTTCTCCCATTTTCCTAAGATCGGATCATTGCCTTGCGCAAATAATGCAATGGAAAATAATAAGGCACAGAATGTTGCAACTATTTGTCTCATAACCTTTGTGTTTAAAATTGTTGGTTCAATATACATAAATTAATCTATGTTAGCATAATAATTTTTTCGTTACGCCTTAAAATAACCACCATTCTGCACCTTTATTGGCATTAATTTTGAACCCTTTTAATACACACAAATAATTTAAGTTATGAGGTTCATTATTAGTCTCTTGGTTACAGGTTTAGTTGTTGCACTTGCGTCTTGGGTCATTCCAGGGGTAACAGTTGCTGGATTCGGATGGGCCATCCTAACAGGATTGGTTATAGGTTTCGTAAATGCTGTTGTAGGTGGAATTCTACGATTATTTACTTTCCCATTAAATTGGTTAACATTTGGTCTTGTATCATTTATCATCACTGTTTTGATGATTATGTTGTCCGACAAAATTATGGGATCGAAATTTGACGTTGCTGGATTTTGGCCTGCAGTATTCTTTGCGATTGTAGTTGCCATTATCGAAATGATTATTGGAAGAATGGGCAGCGACAGCAAAAAATAAACAGAAAAACCTTATTGAAAAAACAAACTAAAAGCCGAGCATCGTTGCTGGGCTTTTTGTTTTTGAAAAAAAATTGGGCCTAACCTATATTAGATTAGACCCAATCGTATAAAGAGAAATTAAAAGCTATTTTTTTGTTTTTTTCATCTTGTTGATCCATATCATAACCCCTGTAACAGGCAGTGAAGTAGCGATCAGACAAGATATAAAATAGAGTAGTTTAGTAAATGGCCCATAAATATCTCCAATATGGAGTGCCTTTATGGACGCCGAAGCGCGTTCATTAAAAGGCTTTTCTCTGAAGATATCTTTTTCCAACACCTCCCCTGAATATTGATCCAATGTCAGTTTATCTCCTGCCGATGGCGCGAAGAATCCCACTCTGTTTTTGCTCACAGTAACGGTTCCTACGCTATCTTTAGCGAAATTGATGGTGACATCGCCATCATAGGGAAGGATTTTGTTCACCGCCAATATTGTTTCTTCTATATTCAACGGATTTTTACCATTAGCCGGTAATGTGGAAAGAACAGGTGCTTTTTCTTCCTTTGGAGTATCCGGAGATTTATAAGTTCCCCAAGTTTTTTGCCATCCTGCACGGTACCATTCAAAAGACCAGAATGGTCCAGTAACTGCCATCAGGAATAAAATAATACAGCTGTAAAATCCTAATGTATTATGCAGATCATGGTTTAACCGTTTCCAATTTGCACTCCAACGGATGTTCAATCCATTCTTCCATGATCTCATTTTATTTGGGAACCAAATTACAATTCCTGTTATTACCCCAAAAAGAAACAATAAAGTCGCAGTACCCGTAATCCAAGAACCTAATTTTCTATTTTCGACGCCTTCAAAGATCGGCTCTTCTATTTCATTCAACATTAACCATCTATGCAGGCTGAACATTTTCTGCATAAAATCAGCAGTTTTAGTTTTTACATCGCTAGGGTCGCCAATAATCTGTCCAGAATAAGGATTTACTGCCAATTGATTAGCTCTAGGACCACGGCCTCCACCGGGACCTCCAGCACCTCTTTGGCCTCCTTGAGGTCCTTTTACCTCAGAAGGTTTTCCTTGTTCAGCATTTGGTTTTGCTCCTTCAACTTTCTTTTCCGGTTCAGTTTCAGCCTTAACATTTGGGATAGCCTCTGTTTTAGCTTCTTTCCCCTCTTCGGATTTACCTTCTACTGCGCGTTCTTTCCCTTGTTCAGGACTCTTTAGCTCGTTTGATTCTTTTCTTTCTTCACGGCCCCTACCATCAGCTGGACCTTTTCCTTCACCTTCTTTTTCCTTTTTATTGTACAAGAACATGGTTGGCGCATTGTCTGCATATGGAACTTTTACGCCTACGATTTTACCCTTTACTTCAGGCTGAACCGCAGCTAAAAGCACATCAGCATTCTTTTTCTGACCCTCAACCTTCACTTTATTGAATTCCGGTTGTGCCCAGGCTCTAATTTCAGTATTATAGGTATAGATCGTACCAGTAATACAGACCACAAAGACCACAATTCCTGAAATCAATCCGCCCCATAAATGGATATCGTTGAAGAACTTCCTCACCTTCATCCATGTTGTCGTTTTCTTTACTCTTTTACTCATCTCTCTCTTTATACTAATTTTTTTAAATCAAAAATCAGGTGAGCAAGGGTTTGCCCACCTGAAAGAATATTTTAGAAGAGTTCTGTTAATAAACTCCGATATATTGGTTACCTGTTTTATTAATAAGTTTTGCTCCAACAACCATATCTCCAGTTTTTCTGTTGAATACATAGATATTTCCATCTTTTCCTACAGGTGCAATTGCAATAAACACATCATCACCTTCTAAAGAAATATTTTGGATCTGACGGAAATTCAATTCAGTTTCATTAGGAATTGTATATTTTTTTGCGGTATTGTTTTTCAGGTCAATTCTTGCGATATACCCACCTTTTCCTGCAATATTGTAAACTACAAAACCGATTCCATCACCAACATATTTCCAAGTTTCGATGTAAGAATCTTTAACTCCTAAAGCTTGGTCCAAACTGAAAGCGAATGAATTGTCGTAATCGTTCGTAGCAGAGCTAATTCTTAAGATTTTTGAACCACCATCTCCTTTTGCTTCACCAGAAGTTGCCTGATACACATGTCCGTCTGTGCCTACATATTGCATAGTACTTCTGTATCCATTCGTATTACCTCTGGTTTTGTTTGATGTAAGAACTTTTGGATTAGTTAATGAAGGGTAATCTAAAACCAATGTTTTAGCCCAGCTTTTTTGTCCAGTTCTATCTGCTGACCATGTAGGTTTGCCATCCGTTCCTATGGTGAATGAAGATTTGTTATCCATGGTTACTGCAGCACCGATAAACACCTTATTTCCAGCTTTGTTGATTACAGGAACATCGATTCTGCTCACATAGTATCCTTTTTCAATTTCTTCTGGAGTTAATTTCAATTCATAAGAAGTGGTTTTATTAATTTTAGGGTTATTCAAATCCAAAGAAATAACGTCAATTTTGGAAGATCTTTCTTTGTATACGAAGTTTGGTTTCTCTCCTGTATAAACTACATCGTTTCCTGTTCCTCTAACTGCTACTCCAATTCCTTCAGCAGCTTTTAACCAACGTGGTGAAGTACTAACATAGGTTGCAGTATGCACTTCTGGTCCTTCAGGAACTAAAGTCTTACCACCGCGCACTCTATATTTTTGGAACATACCACCATCATCACCTGTATATTGAATATTGTAAAGGTATTTACCATCAGAAGATGCTTGCAGGCGAGCTGTTCTTGATGATTTCACGTGCTGTCCTTGGTCAAAAACATTAACCGAGAAAGCAGGGTTTTTTGCGTCTTCAGGTTTCATGGCAAAAACCATTGTTCCTGCATTTCCATCACCTGGTTCAGTATCCATTAAAGCTCCAGAAACAGTTACCCAACGAACATTGTCTTCATTTTCAGTGTCTGGCCCACTATCTTTGGAACAACTTGAAAAACTTATAGTTGAAACTACTGCACCTATTAGGGCAAACTTTAGCATGTTCATTTTCATTGTAAAAAAATTTAAGAGTAATTATTATATATTATTAATTGAGTAATTCAGCTTTAGATAGAATCCACGACCAGGTTTTTGAACCCCAAAATTGTCGTAGATTTCCGCGTTGAAAACATTCTTGACATCCAGAGCAAGTATTATTTTTTTGCTAGGGAAAACATAGCTCATACCTAGATTTTGAGCATATTGAGCTGGAGTAACAAACCATTCCGAATCTGGCCATACGGTGCTGAATGGCGCAACATAGCCAATGTTGTAAAACAAGTTCAATTGAGATGATTTTTGCATCAAATTATCCAAACGGTAATGAACATTTCCATTCATTGTGTAGAATGGTTCATTCGGGATCTGTTTATTATAGTAGGTCATTTTCTGGCCTGTTCTTTCATCAAATTCTTGCTTGAATAGTGAATTGAATTTCGAGAAATTAAACATCACCGTGAGATTGTCTTTATGAGCATAAGTCAATTCTCCTTCGAATCCTACTGATTGAGAAAGCCCTAAGTTAATATACTGAGTCAATTCAATCTCCTGATTGTTGATCAATTCATTTGCTTTAGGCATAATCCGATCCTTAGTATTTCTCCAGAAAACATTTGTCCCTAGTGAAATCTTGTGATTATCGAATTGATAGGTTCCCAGCCTAAAACCAGCATTGTAGTTATTACTGATTTCCGGAGATATTCCTGGATTTGCCAACACATTATCTTCTGGGCTTCCAAAAGTTTCCATGTCTACGGGCATACGGACAGCTCTTTCAGCAGAAGCTAATAATACTACACGATCAAATAACCTGTAAGAAGCAGCAAGTCCATAACCTGTATTGGTCCTATTGTCCTTCATTTCGTCCTTGACAATAACAGTTTGGTCATTTTCAATAACACTTCGGAAAATGTTACTCCCTATCGACTGCTGGTAAATTTTATAGAATAAATTAGTAGTAAGCTTATTATTTAGGGTTTGAGCCTCGTAATTAAATGAAATTACATTTTTTGCTAGGTCGTTTGAACTATTAATACCAGTATTTCCGTCCTTAATCAACAAATTCTTATCCTTCCGGGCTACGGTATAGAATACATGATTCACGGACAATCTATGTCCTGAGAATATGTCATAACTTAAATTTGTACGGATATTAGTTACCTGACGGTCAATGTCAGTCATTGAAGGTTTCCCTTGCTGAGCGCCATCAAGTGTCCGAATAGGATTTCCATTTAAATCGAGACGGATTTGCCCATCCCAATTATATGCCCATGGCACGGTATCCAATATGTTTGTATTTCTAAAGCTGTGAACAGCATTAGTAGACAATCCTAACCCAGGGATTAATAGATCCTTTTTGTTATACGTTAGGCTTAATACATTGGCACTTGCTTCTGATGTTCTTCCCATATAGGGTGTACCCATAGTTTGTCCATGCTGTATTTCATTATATGAATCAGAGATATTATAACCCAAGAAAAAAGCATCTGCCCATTTTACATCAGTGAATCCAGCTTCAAATCTTCCTGACAATGCTCTATATCCATCAAAAAATCTTTTGGTTCTATAATTACGCTGAACGACACCATTAGGTTCTATGTACTTAGAAAACTTACCCCATATTTCATAATCATTGTCTGTATTCAAAAAACTTCCAGAAACGCGTGTTGTAAACCCAGATTTTGGATTTCTATACAATCCACTTACATCCGCCTGTGAAGTATTAAAAGACCCGTAAGAAATTGATGCAGACAAGTTATTTGTTGAGGTTCCTTTTTTGAGTACGATATTAATTGCTCCTCCTAATAGGTCGCCTGTTAAATGTGCAGGCAATACCCCTTTATAAACCTCTATGCGTTCAATCATGGCTGGAGGAATATTATTAAGGTTGAAGGAAGATCCGTAGGTTGAAATTTCAATACCATCGATAAATATCCCTACTGAGCGACCCGTCATTCCATTCAAATTGTATTGCACTTCAGAACCAAGACCTCCACTCTGGCGAACTCTTACACCTACAGTTCGATCTAGCAATTCGTTGGTTTGAATATTCCTTGTTGATGCTTCTTTAGTTTCAATTACATTTACAGCAAAACCCTTTGTTTCAATTTGTCTTTTTACTGAATTACCCTGTACCCTTACTTCATCTAAGCTGATATCACCTCTAGGGTCGATATGAATATGAAGATCGTAAATTGGCTTATTGACTTCAAGCGGAAGTTTTTTGGATTTGATTTCGACAGATGTTACCAAGATGGTTTGTTTACCATATGGCACTTGTTCTAATTTATAAAGACCTTGATCGTCAGAAACTGATACGATCTTTGTTCCTTCTATACGGACTGTTGCTTTTGAAACAGGTGTTCCATCTAATAAATGAACCTTTCCAGTGATCGTAGACTGCTGTGCAAACAGCAAGGTTGTGATCAATAAAAATAAGTTGGTAAGGCAAAAATGTTTCATTATTCCAGATTAATGTACTAATTTTGATTTTCTTTAGAACAAGTCTAAATAAATACTGCTGCAAATGTAGAATTATTCTAAATAGCAAAATGACGCAATCGGAAAAAAAAGCTACGCAATCGGAAATTTTAACTAAAAAGAACAATGAATTATCTGCCAATATGCTCGAATTGGGCACATTGATGTATTTTACTGTGCTTAAAGGAAGGCAACGGTTTAGCTTTATTTCCCCTATTGAAGGCTATTTAAATTTATTGGTTCTAGAGGATTCTGCCAATTGCGGACTACAGATTCAGCAGAACTCTTACCTCTTACAATCAGGGGAGAACATGCTGATTCACATGAATAAGGGTGATCATTTTGATTTAAAAAGCATCTGTCTAGACAATAGAATCCTGTTGATGCTAATTCCGAGTGACAAACTCTTAGCTTTCCATAATAAATACGTAGAGGATCAGCAGCGCTTTCTGCATGGCCTATTGACCAAATCTGATGGAAGAATTTCTTTATCGTTAAATCAGGTCTTTGATTTATATGAAGCTGATTCATATTTAAACCAGCTGAAGATTCAATCATTATTACTGGAGGTTATCATTCATCAAGTGGAGAGCTTGTATGTTGAGAACGATAATAAAGAGATTATTTCCAATAAAAATCATTATGAAAAGATCCAAATGGCCAAAAAGTTAATTGACGAGGATCTTTCGCAAAATCATACTATCACCGAACTTGCAAAAGCAGTAGGCACGAATGAGCAGTATCTTAAAAAACATTTTAAGCAATACTACGGCAAGACCATCATGAGCTATATTACGGAAATGAAAATGGAGCATGCCAAAAAACTGATTCTTATGGGCAAATATCGCGTTTCAGATGTGGCAAGGATGACAGGCTATAAACATTCAACTCATTTTACTACGGCATTCAAGAAGTATTTCGGAATTATTCCCAACTCCTTGCGCTATACTTTTTTGGTGGCACACGAGGGAGTTCAGGCCATCCCTGAGATATTGAACTCCATTCATTTATTCTAAGCAATTACTCCATCTATTTTAATAAAAAAAGCTGCTTTCAAATTTGAAGCAGCTTTTTGCAATTATTACTATTTATGAAACAAATCTTAGAATCTATAGCTCAAGGTACCTGTAAAGTTTCTAGGAGGAATTGGATTTACACTGTAGTTTTCATGTACATAGTAATTGAATGCATTCCCGATATTTGCGATCTTTCCTAGAATGCTCCAGTTTTTATAAGTGTATCCTGCAGAAAAATCAAATGTTGTGAAAGGATCAATTGGGATCAATCTATCAACACCTTCTCTTTCATTTACTTTGGTATTATTCCATCCCGCATTTCTTTTTCCGGTATAGAAGGTTGATAATCCTAATTTCAGACCTTTAAGTGAACCATTTTGTAGGGTATAGAAAATTGTTCCATTTGCTGTGTGGGCAGTTGTTCCAACCAAACGAACATCTTCCACATTTCCATTATCATTGGTTTCCAGGTATCTCATAAAATTGTAGCTGTATCCGGCTAAAATATTCAACCCTTCGGTAATCTTTCCTGATACATCAAGCTCGATACCATCTGAAGCTGTTTTACCAGTAAATTCCTTCATATTGGCATCTTTTACTGATCCGTCTGCTTCAATAATGGTCTGTGCAAACCTATTGTTCACTATCTTATACCATG
This sequence comes from Sphingobacterium sp. 1.A.5, assembly GCF_002734235.1. Taxonomy (NCBI): domain Bacteria; kingdom Pseudomonadati; phylum Bacteroidota; class Sphingobacteriia; order Sphingobacteriales; family Sphingobacteriaceae; genus Sphingobacterium; species Sphingobacterium sp. 1.A.5. The sequence goes on along the minus strand of NZ_PEBA01000001.1, from coordinate 144,987 downwards.
TTAGATTTGCTGTCACACGACCATTAAAGAAATCATTCTTTACTCCAGCTTCATATTGATCTATCAATGATGGTCCCATGGGTTGATAATTGATGTCATACCCAGAATTTGAGGTGAAATTATTTGCATAACTTACATAAAGACTAGTTGTAGGGATGGGTTGATAGATCAAAGCTACTTTTGGTGACCATGCTTTATCTATCTTATTTCCCATATCCACATCATCTTTTCCTTTATTCGGAGTTGTTGTTGTTTCCCCTGTTGCATAATCATATACTTCGGCATTTTTGGTCTTTTGATACGTATAACGGATTCCAGCCAATACCTTGAATTCTTTGGTCAATGAAACTAAATCTTGAACAAAGGTACCGTATCTGTAAATATCAGTTGTGGTCCTAGTTTTTAAATCTACACCAGGGATATCGGTTCTAGAAATAGAATTATAAGGATCAAACACATTGATGGTATCATACGCAGTATTAGGCTTTTGACCCAACCCTTTCCCATAAATATTAAAAGCATAATTTTCGGTATTTGATTGATCAGCATCGGCACCAACTAAGATTTGATGTTTTATGGTTCCAGTCATTACTGTTCCTCCCAAATTCAGTTGCTGATTGAATGTTAATTCATTTGTTTCGGTTCTGCTTAGAGCTCTCGGTGCAAGACCATCGGCCTTTGCTTGAATTCTTTCCGAACCATAATAATCACGATCATACTTTTGATAACTCGCAATAGCTTGTAAATCCCAATTGGTAGAGAATTTATGTTCAAAATTGATCTGCCCACTTGAAGAATTCGTCTTATTAAAAGCCCAAGGCGTATTTATAAATGTATTTCGTCCTACCTCTTCATTAATTTTACCATCTACCGATCCAATTCCAAAGTCTGGTGTAAAGTCTGATTTAAGGTAATCGAACATAAAGTTCAGGCTTGATTTCTCAGAGATCTGATATAATAATGATGGATTGATATAAAAGCGTTTGCTCTCCACATAATCTCTATAACTTTCAGCGTATTCGCCTGTTCCTACGACACGAAAAGCTAACTTTTTCGACAGCGGCCCATATACATCCACAATAGGTTTGTATTGATTAAAACTTCCAACACGCATAGATACCTCGCCACCATACTCAAACTTAGGTTTTTTGGTAACCAAGTTTACAACGGCACCACCTGTAACTCCGCCGTATAAGATAGCAGCACTACCTTTTAATATCTCAACCGATTCTAATGTACTTGCTTCGATTGATCCACCATTGTTTGTCCTTGCTCCATTTTTGAAAATATTGTTGGAACCTAAACTGTATCCACGGGCATAGAAGTTTTCATTTACACCCCCTCTATTGGCCCCCATTGCAACACCATTGGCATTTTTCAACGCGTCGCTCAATCTATTGATCTGTTGATCCTCGATAACTTGGGCATTGACAATCTGAACAGCCTGTGGTAAATCACGATCCAAGATGCCAGCCTTGCCAATGTTCAGAACCTTTTCATTCAAAGAATTGTAACCCGTAACATCAACTTGTTGGATATTGTTGTTGGAATGTTTTATCACTATGGTTCCCAGGAACGTTTCTTCATCTTTTGGATTTACAAAAATGGTCTCCTTATGAAAGCCCATACCCGTAATTTCAACTTGGAAATTCCCAGTGAATGGAATGTATAATTCAAAGTTACCTGCTGTATCGGACATGGTAACCTTATCTTTTACTTTGATATTTAATCCAGAGATTGACTCGTTGTTATTGGTACTTAATTTACCTTTTATAGTTGTTTGTGCATTAACTGCTGTATAAAAGAAAGTTGCACCAATGAAAAGTAGTAGATGTGATATTTTCATTGCTTTTATTTGTACTAATTCTAAATAGTGCAACAAAAGTAATGTTGAAGGGACACTTAAAAAATAAAGAATCCGACAAAAAGCTTCAAAATCCGAAATTTTTGACGCAAAAAATGCCCCTACTAACAGAAGGGGCATTTAGAAGTATATATCTGATACTATTAATCAAATTTCCAGCGTACGAAAGCTTCAATAGCTTCATAGTTCGCCAAACCAAGTTGGTGGTATAATCCAGCAGTTTCGCTAGTACGATCTTCAGCACGAACCCAGAATTCTCTTGGATCATCTCCAGGGAATACAGGAAGGTCTTTTTGTGATTGATGTTTGAAGATTGCCAAACGCTTGCGTTTCACTTCTTGTGGAGATAGTGGAACAGCCATTTCGATATCATGGATAGGATATTCATGCCATGCTCCTCTGTACAACCATAACCAACAATCTTTAGTCCACTCATCAGTTTCTCTTAAGCGAAGCAATGCTTCAAGGATAATATCGAAACAAACTTTGTGTGTACCATGTGGATCTGCAAAATCTCCTGCCGCAAATACCTGTTGAGGTTTTACTTGACGCAGTAGTTCCATTGTTTGCTGAATATCATCTTCGAAGTTGATTTCTTTGGAGAATTTACCGCGGTCATAGAATGGAAGGTCCATAAAGTGGATGTTTTCATCCGGAAGACCAACAAAACGAGCTCCAGCGATAGCTTCACCTTTACGGATTAACCCTTTAATAGTTCTGATAATCTCAGGATCTACTTGGTTAGGAGTTTTTACCTTGAAGAATTCACGCGCCTCGTCATAGATATTACGGGTTACCCCATTATCATCTTCAATAGCTACAGCGAAATCCTGTACAAATTCTAAATAACGCAATACATCATCATCCCATACTGCTGTGTTTCCTGAAGTTTGGTAAGCAACATGTACATTGTGACCCTGATCCGCCAAACGGATAAATGTACCACCCATTGAGATTACGTCGTCATCTGGGTGTGGAGAGAATAGGATTACATTTTTGTGGGCAGGTTCAGCTCTTTCAGGGCGATTGGAGTCGTCTACTCCTGGTTTTCCTCCCGGCCAACCTGTGATCGTACGTTGCAATTCATTGAAAATCCTGATGTTGATGCTATAAGCGGTACCTTGCTCGGTAATGAGTTGAGCCATACCATTGTTATTGTAGTCATCATCTGTAAGTTTCAGGATTGCTTTATCCAAATGACGTGACAACCAAACGACTGCTTTTTTAACCAATTTATCGGTCCAGATGACATCATGAGCCAACCAAGGAAGGTTGAAACGTGTCAATGCTGACGCAGCATCTTCATCCAATACAAATTCAACATGGTCAGACATCTGAAGGTAAGTTGCAGGGATTTCAGATGAAATTTCTCCTTCCACTGCTTTTTTCACGATTTCAGCTTTCTTTTCGTTCCATGCCATCAATACAATCTCTTTGGCTTTGAAGATTGTACCGACCCCCATTGTGATCGCTTTTGTAGGTACATTTTCCTTACCACCGAATTCGCGAGAAGCATCTCTTCTAGTAAGGTCATCTAAGGTTACCAAGCGAGTACCTGAGTTTGGCGCAGAACCTGGTTCGTTGAAACCGATGTGTCCTGTACGACCGATACCCAAAATCTGGATATCTAAACCTCCTAAGTTGGAGATCTTTTGTTCATAAGCTTCACAAAAAGCTTGAACATCTTCTGGTGCTAGCGTACCATCAGGAATGTTGATGTTTTCTTGTGGAATATCAACATGGCTGAACAAATGCTTGTTCATAAATGCTACATAACTCTGCTCTGCAGTTGGAAGCATCGGATAATACTCATCCAGGTTGAAAGTGACAACATTGTTGAAACTTAAACCATCTTCTTTGTGCATTCTAACAAGTTCTTTGTAGACTTTGACCGGCGTAGCTCCTGTGGCTAATCCAAGAACTGCCTTTTCCCCTTTTGCTTGCTTATCTTTAATGATAGTAGCGATGCGCTCAGCAACTTTTACAGAAGCTTCGTCTTGAGAGGGATAAACCGTTACCGGAACTTTCTCAAAGCGGGTTTCCTCTAATAAATTTAATCTTGCCATTTAAATTGAAAAATACCTTAGTGAGCCTCAAATTTAGTAATTTATAAGCCTCAGCCCACAAAAAATGCAAATCTTTTTGTTTTTGTCGCTCTAAAAGCAAATAATCGCATTTTTTGAAAATTGTTTAACCAATAATTATACCTATTCAACGTTATTATTTACTAAGAGAATCATTAAAGAATAAATACAGCAATGAGATTTTTACAAAATAAAATCTAGTAGTTTGGTAGTTATTCCATAAATTTGGCCTACAGAAAAACATAAAATGAAGAAATTATTATTATTAATAGCCCTAATTCCCAGCTTATTGTTTTCCCAAACAAAGGAAGAATTAATAGCACAGGTAAAAGCAAATCCAAAAGATGTCAACTCCATCCGCCTCATTCAAAAGGTAGGTGGTTACTATCCAGACTATCAAGAATTAGCTGGCCTATTCAAGCAATTGGATAAAAAAGTTAGAAAAACAAATGACGGAAAGTTATTTGAAAGATATTTGGACGCCCTTAAAAATACCATGCCAGGTAAAAAATCACCTAGCATCACACAATTGGACTTAAACGGTGAACCTTACGCACTCTCTGATTTAAAAGGCAAGTATGTATTGATTGACTTTTGGGCTTCTTGGTGTCCTCCATGTCGAGAAGAGAATCCGAAATTGGTGAAAACTTATGCGGAATTCAAGGATAAAAACTTTGAAATCTTGGGGGTTTCTTTCGATCGCGAATTTGACGCTTGGGCAAAGGCAGTAAAAGACGATAATCTAACCTGGAAACATGTATCAGACCTTCAGGGCTGGAACAACTCCGCAGGTCAAGCTTATGGCGTAAAAGCAATTCCACAAAACATCCTAGTAGACCCCGAAGGGAAAGTTGTTGCCAGAAACCTACACGGAGAAGACTTGAACAATAAATTAAGAGAAATCTTAAAATAGTATAAAGTAGAAAGTATTTAGTAGTTAGATACCGTTTGGTTGATATTTCCTACGATAGAAGAGAATAAAAAAAGCAGGTTGAATAAAGATATTATTCAACCTGTTTATGTTTTTAATCCAATTTGTAAGCTACAACACTGTTGTTCAAAAATGTTGGAACGTATAGGATTTGTTCTTTCTGATTGAAACCTAAATCTGCGGTTTTCATATTGTCTCTCAAGTCCAGCAGTTCATTTACTTTTCCGTCTGCGCCAATATGATAAATTAGTCCTCCCCAACAAGTCACCAAGAAACTTCCGTCTCCAACAGGTTCTAAGCCATCACCACCAAGTGCAAGTCCTTTTGCAACTACGGTATGATTCTTATTTGCATCGATCTTCCACAATTCTGGTCCAGCCATTGCGTATAGAGTTCCATCAATGACTCTTAATCCATTGACATCTTTCACATCCTTCATAAACAAACTCGGTTTATTATTATGAATTACATAGATCTCTCCTCTTCTAGTATCGGAAACATATACTTTACCATTGTTGTCTACAGTTACATCGTTCAAGAACTGAGCCTCTGGCACTTTGATTTGATTGATTACATTGCCAGTGATCATATCAATGACTACGACTTCGTCGATATCAGCAACGTACAATAAGTCTTTGTACATAGCCAAACCTTTAGGAGCGTTCAATCCTTGAATCCATGTTGCATCTTTAAGACTTCCATCAGGGTTTAATATGGCTACACCACCTTTGCCATCCTTTGCAGAACCATCGCCATCGATCAACGAAACATAAAGTACAGATTTCCCTGGGTCGTATAGCACAGATTCGGGGGTCGGAAGTTGTTCCTTAGATTCCCAAAGCTGGGTCAATTTCTTTTGGCCAAAACCTATTTGAGTACAGAACAAAAGAAGTGCGAATATTATTGTTGTTTTCATATTAATATGGTTGTTAATGAGACTCTAACTATAAATATAACATTTTTTAAAGGTTTTTGTTAGCTTTTAATTCAGAATTACTTATTTTCAGACTCAATCGATTCTAAACTTATAAACAACAAAAATTGAACATGAAACCATTCTTGGACGAAAACTTCCTTTTACAGAGCCGGACTGCGGAAGAACTTTACCATGATTTCGCTAAAGATCTGCCAATTATAGATTATCACAATCACTTACCCCCAAATGAAGTAGCAGAAAACAAACAGTTTTCAAACATCACGGAAATTTGGCTGCATGGTGATCATTATAAGTGGAGAGCTATGCGAGCCAATGGTATTGATGAGAAATACATTACTGGTTCTGCTACAGATCAAGAAAAGTTCAAAAAATGGGCTGAAACTGTACCATATACGCTGAGAAACCCACTTTATCACTGGACCCACTTAGAATTGCAGCGCTATTTTGGCATTTATGAACTATTGTCAGCTGAAAATGCAGACGCAGTTTATGATAAAGCAAGTGCTGAATTAAGAAACCCTGACAAATCTGTTCATGGTTTATTGGAACAGATGCGCGTCGAGACCATTTGTACAACCGATGACCCGATAGATTCATTGGAATATCATCAGGCATATGCGAAAAACCCGGCAAGCTTCAGTATGTTTCCCGCTTTCAGACCAGACAAAGCTATGAGTCCCGAAAATAAGGAGGCTTTCAATCAGTATGTTGATAAATTAGGTGTAGTAATCGACCAAGATATCCAGAGCTTCCAACAATATATCGATGCTTTAAAATCTAGACATGACTATTTTGCTGAAAATGGCTGTTGTGTATCTGATCACGGCTTGAGTCATCTTTACGCTGAAGAGTATACGGAATCGGAAATTTCAAGCATTTTCCAAAAAGTAAGATCGGGAAGTGATCTAAACCTGGAAGAGATCAATAAGTTCAAATCTGCGCTGCTGATTTATTTTGCAGAGTGGGACCATGAAAAAAATTGGGTTCAACAATTTCATGTTGGAGCTTTCAGAAATACCAATTCTGGTGCTCTCAAGAAACTTGGTCCTGATACTGGTTTTGACAGTATTGGTGATTACAGTCAAGGATTGGGCTTGGTGAAGTTCCTGGGAAAATTAGCTGAAAAAGAGACCTTAGGCAAAACAATCCTCTATAACTTAAATGCTTCTGACAACGATCTTTTTGCAGCGATGTGTGGAAACTTCAACGATGGATCCATCGCTGGGAAGATACAATATGGATCGGCTTGGTGGTATCATGATCAAAAGGATGGAATGACCAAACAGATCAATAGTTTGTCTAATATTGGTTTGATCAGTCGTTTTGTTGGGATGTTAACCGATTCCAGGAGCTTCCTTTCATTCCCAAGACACGAATATTTCCGGAGATTATTATGCAATATCTTCGCGGAAGATATTGTAAATGGCGAGTTACCAAATGATATCAAATGGATAGGTAAAGTAATCCAGGACATTTGTTATTACAATGCCAAAAATTACTTCCCGTTTAAGAAATAAGATCTAGGACCTTTCGATATTCAACCATTTTGGAACAGGTGGCGCTTCATAAGCTTCCATTTGTTCCAATAGATCTTCGATATTATCTGAATATAATATCATCTTTTGGTTTTCTTCTTTCAATAAACCAGAGTCTACCATATGCTGGATAAAAGCAATGAAATGATCGTAAAAACCATCGACATTCAATATGCCAATTGGTTTTTTATGCAAGCCCAACTGCCCCCAAGTAGTCATTTCAAATAATTCCTCCATAGTACCAAATCCTCCTGGCATCGCAATCACTCCATCACAGAGAGCATTCATCTTAGCTTTGCGCTCATGCATGGTATCCACCTCAATCAAGGTTGTAATTCCACTATGTCCAATCTCTTTGCTATTGAGAAATTGAGGAATCACACCAATGACATGGCCGCCATTTTCCATAACTGCATCTGCCACTGCTCCCATCAATCCAACCCTGCCTCCGCCATAAACCAACGTAATCTGCTTTTCTACAAACACCTTCCCAACTTCCTTAGCAGCCTCTAAAAATGCTTGACCATGCCCCGGACTCGAAGCACAGAAAACTACGATTTGATTAAGTTTCATGTGGGTAAATATAGGGAATAGATGTGAGATGTGAGACGTGGGATATGGGATAGAAAAACGCTACTCCATATCTCAAATCTCATATCTCAAATCCCATATCCAGTTTAATATCTCAAATCTCATATCTCATATCTAATAAAACAAGAAAGCCCCAGATCGGGCGATCTGGGACCTTATTAACTAAACATTGAAACAAAGACCTTATTAGTTGGTTGACACCCTGTCCTTTTCCTCGTTTTTGGAATCGCTTTTTCGGATCTGTTGTTTTAGGTTACCGAATTTGTAGGTGAATGTCAAACGCACTGTTTGATTATCGTTATATTGACGAATACTTGATCTGAATTCGTTGAAATCTGTATCTAAATTATTTCTGTTGCTTCTGAAAACGTCCGTTACCGCTAGTTTTAAAGAGCTTTTTTGGTCCTTGAAGTTGTAATTAGCCCCTAGGTCGGTATTGATCCTTCCTTGAATTTTAAAAAGGTTATAGATGAATGGAGTATTTCCATTTACTGATGCTTCAAATGACCACTGAGGGTTTATTCTGAAGTTGTGGAAGCTATTTGCTTGAATGAAAAACGACCCACGGTCAACTTCATATCCTGCAATTGGACCTTTGAAATGCATGTAAATACCCGTAATGTTATTGTTCATTGTCCAAATTTTACCAACCTTGAATGGTATATTCATATTCAAATATGACGTTACCGATCTACCTAGGTTTTCACGAGTAACCCAAGTTTCATTCAACACAGAATCCTGACCCATGCTTTCAACAATCGCATCATTGGTGATATCGGTACCTAATGTGAAATTGAACATCTGCATCAAAGTATAGTTCAATGTAAAGCCATGAGTATACTGAGGTTTAACACCTGGATTACCCAATTGATACGTTTTCTCATCAATATAATACCTGAATGGATTTAAGAACCTATAGTTCGGACGGGTGATTTTCTTGGCATATCCCAAAGAGAAAATATGATTTTCACTCATGTTGTAACCAATATTTGCCGAAGGGAACAAATCCAAATAATCACGTTTCACACTTGCATCATTTGAAATAAACTGTGCATCTGAAATGGTGTATTCAGCACGTAAACCAACTTTTGCGGTCCATTTTCCAAAAGGTCTGCTGTAATCCAAATAACCTGCAGCAATTTGTTCATCATAAACGAAATGGCTAGAGCGTTTAACTATATTCTCCCACACATCACCATCCAGCCTGTCGTAAACCATATTGTTGTCCGATTTCACTTTGCTATACTTCAATCCCGCTTCTAGGTTTCCTTTTTTGAATGGCTTAACATAATCCAACTTCCCAACATAGATGTCGATGTCCGTTGGCATGATACTTCTATCGATCTGTTCTGGTTTTACCAAACTACCATCAGGAAACTCCATCCTGTTGTCGTAGTTCATGTTTGCATCATTATTGAAAATACTCCAATCTAAATCCAAGGTCAATTTCTGACCCAATGTATCCATCTTGTATTCATTATTGAAGTTTAGGGAGATACGATCCAGCCCCATATCATTTTTAGCAGGAGATCTTAAGATCGAGTCTATCTTCGACGGTGCGGACCCAATGTTGGTAAAACTAGAGTTCTCGGATTTTTCAGAATAACTGTTTCCAGAAACCTGAAACATCATTGTGTTGTTTTCGGATGTTTTTTGCTCAATACCTGCACGGAAGTTATGGTTCTTACTTCTTTCTAAGAATTTAGCCTTCTGATCAAAATATGTGATGTTTTCTCTATTTCTAATTTCACGATATAGGTTTAGAGTGTTTTCTTGTTTATCGTTTGTATAGGCGTAGGATCCAAAAAGCGTAGTATTTCTTTTCTTATAGTTCAAGCTCAAAGAACTGTTACCACGTAAATGTTTACCATGAGCTGCACTCGCTATAAATGAACCATTGAAACCTTCGGTATTATTCTTTTTAAGCACTATATTAATGGAGCCTACTGCACCTTCTGCATCTTCTTTTGCAGATCTGGTGGTCGATACTTCTACACTTTTGATCTGCGCAGCATCTGTAGATTTCAAGAAATTCGACAACTGTTCACCTGTCATATAGGTTTGTCTACCATCAATTGTAACCGTAACACCTTGTTGCCCCATAAGTTGAAGGTTATCATCCTTGTCAACACTTACGCCTGGTGCACGTTTTACGACTTCTAGCGCATTGTTACCTGCCGCCAATGTAGAATTCTCAACGTTCAATACGAGCTTGCCATTGACATTTCGAACGGTTGGCATCTGACCTTGAACAGTTACTGTTTCAATGCTTTGACTACTTGGACTTAATTTAATGTCCTCTGCTTGATAGGTTTGATCCCCCAATTCAAACACGGCTGATTTGCCCTTGCTGTATCCTACTGAAGTTACCTCGATATAATAACTCCCTTTGGGAGCCTTGATGATGGTGTAAACCCCGTTTTCATCTGTCACGGCACTCTTTATCAATACATTTGCAGTTGAAGACATCAGATATACAGAGGCTGCTGCAACAGGCTGATTATCCTGATTCAATACGCGACCTTTGATATCTGTATCCTGAGCCATCGGGTTAGCTAGGGCTTTACTTGCAATCGCAGCAAGAAAGAGGATCATCATTGTAATTATTCGTCCCATTATAATTTTGGTTAGTATGTATGTTAATCGTTGGTTTGGTAAATTTTAATATTATGCTAAGTTTTCCTCAGAAGACGATTTTTCGTCTTCTGAAGTTGCTTCTTCTTTATCTTTTTTCTTTTCCTTTTTAGCTTCCTTTTCTTTCTCCTCTTGCTCTTCTTTTAATTTCTCCGCTTCTTTAGCTTTTTCTTCTTCTAATTTAATGATGCATTTTAGACCACTTTTCGTCATAATCCATTCAGAAAATTTTGCCTTGTCATCACCTTTGCAATCATGCGCCCAAATATCCCTAACTTTCCAATCCATATTACGATTCAACAAAACCTTAGTACCAACTGGTAAATATAGATTCATTCGAACATTTTGATCACGAATCAATTGCTTGTCTTGTAAGGTAAAATGACTGTCGAAGTTGATATTTTCACCTTTTTGATTCACTTGGTAAGCGATTTTCGAAGCTCTTGCTGAAGCATCCGCATATGAAGAACCCTTAGCATTATAGTTGTATTGGATATAAGGAGCTTTTAATGAATCCAATGGTTCAATATAGATGGCAATTTCATTACGCAGGTAGTTACCCTTCAACAAACCATTCTTTCCAGAACCAATTCTGTTCTGCACAAAATCTTCATCTGATGCCCTAATTACTCTCACATCATTTTCACTGATGATGTAAGTATCCTTTTGTTCAATTGGCTTTTCTATTGAAATGGTACTTTCTTCAACAAAATCCTGATTGGTAACCACTACGAAGTAAAGGATCATGACAATAGAAACAATCCATGCTGCCCACAATGACATGGTTGCATAATTGTTCATTGGCTTAGTTTTGAAGATCACGCGTAGCATGATAAAGAATATAGCCAATAGAGGTATGATGATAGCTACTGTCCCAGCTAGTATGGCAAAAAATGCTGATGCCGGGTCAAGTACTTCTAATGGAGGGAAGAACATTGGGTTTTGGTAACCCATAATATTCAACACATTGAACACAAAGAACACGAAAATACCGATGATGCTCAAACCTGCCCAAATCAGAACCAATACGGCTAATATTTTTCCAATTACCGAGAAAAAAGATCCTAAGGAGTCTCCAACCGAACGAGCGCCTCGACTAATATGCTCGCCGGCCCCCGAAAAATTTTCACGGACACCTTTCATTTCTTCATCAAAAGATTTCTTGAAGTTGTGTAGGTTGGCCTGTTCACCGCGCATCGCCAATTTATCAGCTCGGGTTGTAGCCTTAGGCATTACCGCCCAAAGCACAAAGTACAATAGCACACCAGATCCACCGAACAGAAAGAATAATACGAAAATAATTCGTACCCATTTCGCTTCAATATTGAAGTAATGAGCCAATCCGCTACAAACACCGCTCAACACCTTATCGTCCATGTCACGCATTAACTTCTTGGAGGTAAGGTATTCTGTGAATCCATAGTCAGAACCTTGCTCTGGGTTTTCCTTGAACTCAGGCTCGTCAGAATTTACTTGTTCCGCAGTATCAGCAAAAGCTGCTTTTGGATCTGTTTCAACTTTTGATTCAACTTTCGGTTCATCGCCCAATTCAGCATCAAAATCACTTACTCTACCCATTTGAGCAATTACTTGATCCACGTCCTCACGGTTGATGACCTCCTTGCGCCCTGTTTGGATACGCTCAGAAAACATCTCCGCAATACGGTTCTCGATATCTTCTAGAATCTCGCGGCTATCCTCGGAATTCCCGAAATGCCTCTTGATCTCGATCATGTATGATCGAAGGGTTTCATATGCATCCTCCTCAATGTGGAAGACGATACTGTTTATATTGATAATTATTGTCTTGTTCATGGCTGTATTTAGTTAATGGTATAGTTATATTTCTCTGTTTTGTAAGGATGTCTCCACAGCGAATACCAATTCTTTCCAGGTTACATCCAATCTTTTTAATACTTCCATTCCTTCGGAAGTGATTTGATAATATTTTCTTGGTGGACCAGAAGTTGACTCCTTCCAGATATAGCTCAAGAGACCGTTGTTTTTCAATCTCGTAAGCAATGGATATAGTGTGCCTTCAACCACCAACAACTCAGCTTTCTTCAACTCGCTGATAATGTCCGAGGCGTATATTTCTCCCCGAGAAATAATTGAAAGAATACAGTATTCCAGTATTCCTTTCCTCATTTGGGTTTGTGTATTTTCAGCTATCATAACAATACAAAGATATATCCTTTGGATGGTACTTTGCAATACATAGTACTATATTTTTTGGTGCAAAATATATAAATACCTAATTTTCAGTATAATAATTTTTAAATATTTTTTTTGGCACTCATTTGGACAACAAAAAAAAGCTTTAAAAGCTTTTATATCTGAGTTTTAAATACGACTTTTAACATCAATGAATTGGATAATTAATTATGCTTGGGCAATTCTTTGGGCAATCATCATGATGCTTTTAATGTTGCTACCCGCTAACGACATCCCCGTAGATGGTTTTTTTCCTGGTTTTGACAAACTAGTTCATACCGGAAGCTTTTATTTACTGACAACTCTAATCCTATTTGGACGACTTGTGGACACCAAAAGAAGAGCAACAAAAGTGAAAACTTTTATCGTTGTATTCTGTGTTGCATCGCTATTTGCATTCTTTACTGAAGGTGCCCAAATGTATTTTACAAATACTAGACAGGCAGATTGGTGGGATATCTTTGCAGACTATGTAGGAATCGGGATGGCATTATTTAGTTATTTACTGCTGTACAACAGAAAATTCCAATACTCTTAAATCTTGGCGCGAGCTAAACTGGCGATGTAAATCTTACAAGATGGCGCCGATTTATTGAGTTCATTTGCAGCTGATGCAATCGTTGAACCGGTAGTCAATACATCATCAACTAACAAAATATTCATATTACCAAATTTTTCAGGGTCAATACATTGGAACGCATCTTCTACGTTCAGAAACCTTTCGAAAGTCAACAATTTCGTTTGGCTAGATTGGTAGGTTCTTCTGATTAAAGTTTTGCTATCAACTTTGGACCCTAGTGATTTTGCTAATCCCTTAGCGAAATACTCGCTTTGGTTATAGCCCCTTTTGTTCAATCGCTTTCGGTGCAATGGAATCGGCACTACAAGATCGATCTTCTCCATGAATGGAGAATCCAGCAAGTCCTTGCCATAGAGCCTTCCAAAATAATAACCTACCTGTGGATGATTGTTATATTTCAAGTGGTAGATAAGCCTCTCCACTAATGATCCTGAAGAAAGATACAACATGGAACAGGCAAACTTAAATTGAAACTTGCCTTTCAGTAATTGAACCGAATCATTATTACAATCCATATGGAAATCAGTTTTCGGAAGATGGAATAGACAGGCTGTACAAACCATTTCTTCTTGTTCCACCAAACTGTTATTGCAACCCATGCACAGTTCTGGAAAAAAAAGATGAACCAACGATCGGAAGTATCTATGCAGCATAACGGTTTTTGCCTAAATCTACCTTTTCAAGATAAACAGAACATGAACTGAAGTTTAAATCAACTCCCTCTTTCTTACCATACATCAAGAAATCAGAACAATTCAGGTCGTACTTTTGTAGTATACTTTAAGGAAAATATTATGATGGAATTAGGAATAGGCATGTTTGGGGACTTGCAAATTGATTCTCAAACAGGAAATATACAACCCGCTAAACAAAGACTTCAAGAAATCATTGAGGAAATAAAGTTGATGGATGAAGTCGGAGTGGATTTCTTCGGAATGGGTGAACACCATAGGGCAGATTATGCAGTTGCAGCGCCAGAAATAGTTCTAGCTGCCGCAGCAACGGTTACCAATAGAATAAAATTAGGCTCGGCAGTATCAGTGTTGAGTTCCTCTGACCCTGTTAAACTTTATCAAGATTTTGCAACCGTAGACTTAATCTCAAACGGTAGAGCCGAGATAATGGCCGGTAGAGGTTCTTTTATCGAATCATTCCCGCTTTTTGGGTATGACTTGAAAGATTACAGCTCCTTGTTTGAGGAAAAACTCGATCTATTGCTTCGAATAAATAATTCACAAACGGTAAACTGGACAGGAAAGCATCGCGCAAGTTTAATCAACCAAACCATTTATCCGAGAGCTGTCAATGACAAGCTTCCGATTTGGATTGCCGTAGGCGGAACAACAGAATCGGTAATTAGAGCAGGCAGATTGGGATTGCCAGTGATGTTCGCTATTATCGGAGGTTCTCCAATAAACTTCAAACCTCTGTTTGAAGTCTATGAACAGGCGTATAAAGACAATGGCCACGATATGAGCAAATATCAAGTTGGAGTACATATGCACTCTTTCTTTGGAGAAAACTCAAAGGAAATTGCTGATTGGTATTACCCATATTATTCAGCACAGATGAATAGAATAGGCTCTTCTAGAGGGTGGCCTCCATACCAACGTACGCAATATGATTATGGCAGATCAAACCACGGACACTTGATTGTTGGGGATGTTAATGAGTCTGTAGATAAGATCCTTCAATTGCATGAAACCTTCGGGTTGACAAGATTCTCAGCACATACAGATGTGGGTAGCCCTGATCACAGCAAAATGATGAAAGCAATCGAACTTTATGGTAATCAGATCATCCCAAAAGTGAAAGATGCATTAAAATAAAACTAAAGGGCTTAGGCCCTTTTTTTATTTATGGAATTTCAGCAAGTCTAGCATCCCACTTTAAATTATCGTTATGAAAAGAAATAATTTATGGATCCTGATCTTGCTGATTGCAATGGGATCATGCGCAGATAAAAATGATGAAACATCTTCAAAATCAGTTGAAATTTCACCAGCAACTTTAATGGAACCTGCGGAAGCGGCGGATGATGAATTTGCAGGAGTTAAAGATTATGCACTTGAGCCTCGTGATAAAGTAGAATTAAGCATTCCAAATCATGTCAAGATCATCAAAAACGGAAATGTTTCTATTGAATCCAAAAATATCACAAAGAGTAAGAAAAACCTGGATGCGTTGATGAAAAGGTTCAGCGCATATTATCAACAAGAAACTACCAACAACAATAATGACCTTACCTCCTATAATTTAATTATTCGAGTACCAACAACTTCTTTCGAAAGCATGATGACAGCCCTAGAAAGCGGTGAAGACAATGTAACCGAGAAGAATATATCAGCAGAAGATGTGTCCTTGCAATATTTTGACCTTCAGTCTAGATTGAAAAGTAAACGAGCCTACCTTGAGCGTTATCAGGCGATGGTATCGAGTGCTAAAAACGTAAAAGGATTATTGGAAATCCAAGAACAGATCAGACAATTGCAAGAAGATATTGATAGCAATGAAGCGACCTATCGAAATTTAAGCAATCAAATCAATTACAGCACACTAACAGTAAACCTGTTTGAGTACCAAGCGAACTTACCGATGGGAAGCAATTCTTTCTGGGTACAGATCAAAGAATCCATAAATTTCGGATGGAATATAATAGAAAGCCTAATTTTAGGGATCATTGGATTATGGCCTGTTTGGATAATTTTGGGAACTCTGATTTTTGTCATCAAAAAAGTAATCAAAAAAAGAAAACAAAATAAGAATATAGAGAACGTTCAGATTTAGAAATCTAGATCCTTTAAATTCTCTCTATCCCATAAAATATAGCTTCTTGAAAATGCTCTTTGTCGGATATATTGGATTAAATCAAATTGTTCTGTGCTGATGGTTATGATTTCTTGAACTTGATTATGATGGATGAAAACAAAATAGGCTTTATCTGAATAAGGCTTCGAGAGTTTATTGGGAAGTACAATTCCGGTTTCTTCTTTGATCTGTTCGTTGTAATGATAGGGTGCTAACATCATTAAAGTATCCCAAGGAAAACAATTTACAGATTCAAAATCGATGTTTCCAGATTCCTTTATTTCTGCAAAACTTTCTTTAAAATCTTGCACACAAGAACTCCTCTTAACCTGTAAACATGACAGCATAAAAAAGGCACAAGAAAAAGTAAATAACTGATTTTCAATACTAATGAATATTAATCCACAAAAATTTTATAAGTATAGAAATAATCATTTGAACCATTATCATGACAGGAAAAAGTTAATAAACAGTTAATCTTTATTTAGCATTCAACCCTCTCGCAAAGGCTCTAGGAATTTTATTACTTCTAGCTTATAATTTTTGATGTATCTTTGTACCGTGGAAAAAGCAGTAAAACAGGTAGATATCAGGAGCTTAAGTTTAGCTCAATTAAAAGATTCACTAGTTGAAATGGGTGAACAAGGCTTTCGTGCAAAACAGATTTATGAATGGCTGTGGCAAAAATCCTGTACCGATTTCGATGAAATGAGTAACCTGAGCAAATCACTACGCGAAACTTTAAAAGCGAATTTCACAATCAATGCCGTAAAAGTAAAGCAGTCTCAAATCAGTTCCGACAAAACCATTAAAAGTAGTTTCACCTTGTACGACAATAATATCATTGAAGGTGTATTGATTCCTGCAGATGATAGAATGACGGCTTGTGTCAGTTCTCAAGTAGGATGTAGCTTGACCTGTAAATTCTGCGCAACTGGTTATATGGACAGAAAGCGTAATTTGAATGCAGATGAAATATACGATCAAGTTGTGTTGATTGCTAAACAAGCTGAAGAAAAATACGGCCATCCATTGACCAATATTGTCTATATGGGAATGGGCGAACCCTTGTTGAATTATAGCAATATGATGAAGTCAGTGGATCGCATCACTTCTCCTGACGGATTAAATATGGCAGCTAAGCGAATCACCGTATCGACAGCTGGTATAGCCAAAATGATCAAAAAACTCGGAGATGATGAGGTAAGGTTCAATCTTGCTCTTTCTCTCCATGCTGCAAATGACAAAAAACGAAATGAAATCATGCCCATTAATGAGCAGAATTCATTGGCAGCATTAGCAGAAGCACTGAAATACTTCTATGCTAAAACTAAAAGCCCAATCACCTTTGAATATATTGTTTTCAATAATTTCAATGATGAAATCCAGGACGCAAAAGAATTAGCAAAATTCTGTAAAAATGTACCTTGCAAGGTCAATATCATAGAATACAACCCCATTGCACTAGCAGATTTTGTAAATGCTGAGGCTGATAAGATAGATGAATTCGCTGCCTACCTTCGTAGTCAAGGAATTATCACAAACGTGAGAAGAAGTCGTGGAAAAGATATTGATGCCGCTTGTGGACAATTAGCAATTAAGGAAAAGGAAGCCGACCAGGTAAACTAAAACATAAAAAAGGGCTGAAGTTTTTTCAGCCCTTTTCCTTTATCCATGGATTTGCTCCTTTTTACCATACGATTGAATCAGATTTCCTTCAAACTCCAACCATTCCTTCCATCGCTTGTCGACATCCACATCCTTCGAATATTTCTTGGCAAAGTTTAAAAACGTGGTATAATGGTTTGCTTCAGAAACCATCAAGTCATGGTAGAATTTCGCCAAATCCTGATCTTGAATATTTTTTGAGAGCACTCTAAAACGTTCACAGCTTCTAGCTTCGATCATAGCAGCAAACAACAACCGGTCAATAAAAGCCTGGTTTCTTGAACCATCTTTCTTCGCAAATTTCATCAGCTGCCCTACGTAATCATCTTTTCGCTCTCTGCCCAGCTCGTAACCTCTTTCTTTGATTATATCGATTACCATTTTGAAATGCTCCATTTCTTCAATGGCAATTGCAGTAAGTTCATGCACCAAATCTTCATGTTCTGAATTTTGAGTAATTAATGAAATGGCATTGGAAGCTGCTTTTTGCTCACACCACGCATGATCAGTAAGAATCTCCTCCAGATTGGATTCTGCAATATTGGCCCACCTCGGGTCTGTCAAAAGTTTAAGTCCTAACATAACATGAAAAATATCCACAAAGGTAATCAAAACAAAATCATCCCACTAAATAGATGAAAATATAGTAATTTGCAACATGAGTAAATCATTGCTAATTATTGGGTTGGTGTGGCCAGAACCAACGTCTTCAGCCGCAGGATGGAGGATGCTGCAGATCATTGACTTATTTCTCCATAATGGATACGCTATTACATTCGCTTCAGCAGCAAGCAAATCTGAACATTCTTTCCCATTAAACAGCAAAGGTATTATTGAAAAAGAAATTCTCCTGAACGACTCCTCCTTCGATGAATATATCAAAGAATTGAATCCAGACCTTGTTTTATTTGACCGATTTATGGTTGAAGAACAATTCAGCTGGAGGGTGGCCCAATCATGCCCCAATGCCATTAGGATTTTGGATACCGAAGACTTGCATTTTGTTAGGAATGCTAGACAGGAAGCCTATAAAAAAGGACTTGCGAAAAATGAAATCAATTTCAACAATGACCTTGCAAAACGCGAATTAGCGTCCATCTATAGATCAGACCTGAGCTTGATTATTTCGGAATATGAAATGCAATTATTAGATGAGCAATTCAGAATCGATCCAAAGATTTTGGAATACTTACCTTTTCAGGTCACTAAAAGAAACAAACCGACCCCAGCATATTCAGAGCGTAAAAACTTTATGTTCATCGGAAATTTCTTGCATGAGCCAAATTGGAAAACTGTCCAGGTTCTCAAAGAATTGTGGCCACAGGTTCGAAAACGATTACCACAAGCTGAAATCCATATTTATGGAGCATATCCTTCAGAAAAAGTGTTTCAACTTCACAATGCCCAACATGGTTTCATCATAAAAGGGCGTGCAGAAAATGCAATTGAAACGATGGAACATTACCGCGTACTCCTTGCACCTATTCCTTTCGGTGCTGGACAAAAGGGTAAATTTATAGATGCGTTATTCGCTGGCACTCCCTCTGTAACTACGCAAGTTGGAGCCGAAGGAATGATGAATAATTTCCAATGGCCAGGGTTTATAGCTGGTAATAATGAAGAACTGATTGACCATGCAATTGTACTTCATGAAAACCAAAAGCAATGGGAATTAGCAAGAGAAAAATCAGAGGAGGCTTTGAAAGCATTATTTGATGAGAATTGGGGAACCGACTTCATCAATAAAATTAAATCCATACAAACAGATCTACAGCATCACCGTTCCATGAATATAGTAGGTGAGATTTTATGGACTAACCAGTTTCTTGCTACAAAATATATGTCGCAATGGATAGAAGCAAAAAATAAAAAAGCGCACACGTAAAACGCATGCGCCAGTTCTCAAAATTAAGCCTAATTTTTATTATCTCTTAAACTCTATTGTTGTTGTTGTAGTTTCTGAAGAATTTTGTAAAGTAAATTTCACTGTAGATTGGATAATATTTTCTTTAATCATATAAGAAACCTTATCAAAATTCATCGATTTGTTAGTTGGCATATCGTAAGCAAACGATTTAGAACCACCTTTTCCATCATAAACATAAGCAAACCCATCCTTATCAAAATCTAGATATGTTCCTTTTGATTGTGCTGCAATGGTATCTCTTAAAACTTCTTTCCCCGCAACATTCACTGTTTTAACAACATTTTTCCATTCGCCCGTTCTAATAACGTTTTGAGCCACATCTCTTCCCGCACTGTCAATAGTCTCCTTGCTACAAGAAGAAAAACCCAATGCCACTAAACCCAAGATCAAAAACTTTTTCATAATATCTTATTCTTTTCTTTTATAATTTCACTAATTCTTAACTCTTGGGCATACTTTCAATCATTATGCCAATAATTGTTAAATCAGATAAAAAGAAACCTTGCACTTAAGTTAAAAATTGCAAATGATTCGTTATAATAGTAGAATTTAGTGTTAGCAATACACTATTTAATGAATGGATTTGTTATATTTATTAAAACTAATAATTTATGAAAACATTAAAAGGTCCGGGCATTTTCCTAGCCCAATTTATAGCAGATGAAGCACCTTACAATAATTTAGAAAGCATTAGTAAATGGGCAAGTTCCTTAGGATTCAAAGGAGTTCAGATCCCTACTAACGACCCAAATTTCTTTGACATGGCCAAAGTTGCTGAAAGCAAGACCTATGCCGATGAAATCAAAGGAAAACTAAATGAACAAGGTGTTGAGATCACAGAACTTTCAACTCACTTGCAAGGTCAATTGGTGGCTGTACATCCTGCCTATGATAAACTTTTTGATGGTTTTGCTCCTGAAAAACTTAGAAACAACCCCAAAGCAAGAACAGAATGGGCTATCGATCAATTGAAATTAGCAGCAAAAGCTTCTGCTAATCTTGGTCTTAATGCGCACGCTACATTTAGTGGTGCCTTGTTATGGCAGATGGTTTATCCATGGCCACAACGTCCTGCTGGTGCTGTAGAAACAGGATTTAAAGAATTGGCAAATCGCTGGTTGCCAATATTAGATGAATTTGATAAACACGGTGTGGACGTGTGTTACGAAATACACCCTGGTGAAGACCTTCATGATGGCGTGAGCTATGAGCGATTCTTGGAAGCCGCAAATAATCATCCCCGGGCTTGCCTGCTTTATGATCCATCCCACCTTTTATTGCAAGGAATGGATTATTTAAGTTATATCGATCATTATCACGATAGAATAAAAATGTTCCATGTCAAAGACGCTGAATTCAACCCTACGGGAAAACAAGGTGTATACGGTGGCTATTCTGGCTGGGTAGAAAGAGCTGGAAGATTTAGATCTTTAGGAGATGGACAAGTAGACTTCAAAGGAATATTCAGTAAGCTTGCAGCTTATGATTTTGATGGATGGGCTGTAATGGAGTGGGAGTGTGCTATCAAAAACTCTGTAGATGGCGCAACTGAAGGTGCCAAATTTATAAAAGATCATATCATTAAAGTTACCGATAAAGCATTTGATGACTTTGCTGCAACTGGAGCAAATGAAGATTTCAATAGAGAAATATTAGGGCTAAAATAATCTCCCTAACTATATAAAATTAAAGAGCCGTTCTGTTCAGATCGGCTCTTTTTTCATACAAATAGTCCAACAAATATTGGCTTTTTTTATATCTAAAATTTCCCCTCAAAAAACCGTCAAAATCGCCCTCCTAGGCTCCTAACCCAAATTGATGCTCCTACACGATATAAGCATAAAAGGGATAGATTTTAATTATTTCACAAAAATTAACAACAAAATACGTTTGAGTGCGTTTAATACATACATATAAATGTAACAAACTTGATATAATGGTCGTGAATAAGCTTGAATATGTTCCCTCACATTTTGGCTATAATAATCACCTGATAAAAAGAATTTTTAGTGAAAATTACCCTGTAAATTAATTAAACATATGATGCAAATCCTTAATCGTTGCCTTTTCTTAGCGTGCGCTCTTATGCTATTTTGCCTACATGGCCGGGCAAGTACAACAGAAAAGGCCCACAAATTTGAAACAAACTACTTAACTAAACTTTCAACTCCCGAATTAGATTCTTTGGATATTGTTGGTAAAATAACAGATTCAACGGGAACTGCTGTGGAAGGAGTGGTAATTACTGAAAAAGGAACAACCAACAGTACATTATCGGATCAAAATGGCGAATATAAAATCGCCGCTAATCCAAATGGAATATTGGTTTTCCTAAAATCGGGATATGCTACTCAAGAAATCCATGTCAACAACCAAAAACAATTGGATGTTAAGTTGTCAACTGCTACAGCAGAATCTGAGGCCGCAGAAACCCAAGCTACAGACAGTACGACCGCTGTTACAGATAGCACCGTTACACAAACAGATTCAACAATCATCCAAACGGACAGCACCCAAACTATCATAACCGATAGCACAAAGACTACGGTAACAGATAGCACGGCCGCTCAACCTACCGGAACAACTACAGCTCCATCCGGTCAGCAGGTAGTAACAGGTACGGTAACTGGTCCTTCAGGACCGCTCCCTGGAATAACAGTCAAAGTAGTCGGAACTGATCTATCAGCAAGTACGGATCAAAACGGTAAATTTGAAATCGCAGCTGGACCACAAAATAAAATCCAATTCACTTCTGTAGGCTATCAGCCCATCACTCAGACCGTGGGAAACCGAAAAGACATCCAAGTAGTGATGCAAACGGAAACCAATACAATCGAATCTGTACAGGTGGTAGCGGTGGGATATGGCACAATGAAAAGAGCTACCTTACCAACAGCAGTTTCCAGTATAGGCGCCAATGAAATCGAAGATGAAGTGTTACCAAGTGTAACACAAGCAATCCAAGGTAAAGCTGGTGGTGTACAAGTTACTCAAAAATCAGGTTCGCCAGGTGGTGGTATCAGCATCCGTGTTCGTGGTACAACATCCATCAACGCCAGCTCAGACCCTTTGTATGTAGTAGATGGAATACCCGTAAACAGTACAACAAACTTTACTGGAGGATCCACCTTTGATTTTGGTGGTGGTACCCAAGGTATCAATGTGCTCTCATCAATTAACCCTTCCGATGTGCAATCTATCGAAGTGCTAAAAGATGCCGCATCATCTTCAATTTATGGATCTCGTGCCGCAAATGGTGTCGTGCTCATTACAACTAAAAAAGGACTGGCTGGACAGAGCCAATTCAACTTCAATATGTATGAAGGATTCTCACAAGTTCCTACTGAAAGATATTATGACTTCATGAATACTGCGCAATACCAGGATTATATGAAAGACTATTACAGTATATTGCAACAACAAGATCCAAATGCAACAATCCCTGATCAGATTTTTGCAAACCCAAACCTCAATACAAATTGGCAAGATGAAATCTTCAGAACTGCAGCTACTAGAAACTATGAGCTTTCTGCTTCTGGCGGCAGTGACAAAACTCAATATTATACCTCCGTTGGTTATATGAAACAAGGCGGGGTCATTCTGTCTTCAGATTTTGACAGATTGAGCGGTCGCTTGAACTTAAATCATCAACATAATGACAAACTGAGGTTTGCTACATCCATCAACCTAACAAAAGCAACAAACCACCGTGTACAGGAGGAAAACTCAAAAGAAGGATCAACAAAAACTGGTATCTTCTCTCCTCCAAACATTCCAGTATATGGCCCAGATGGAAACTATTATTACGATCAAGTTAGATTGACCCGTGAGAATCCCGTAGCAATGCTTGAACTTCCAGTAAACGAAGCTAAAACATACCGCATCTTGGCCAATGCCAGTGCAGAATATAACATCATTCCAGAATTGTTATTGAAAACCAGTTTTGGAACTGACTTAAGCTTTATCGATGAAACGTTCTTTATGCCTCCAACAGGATTGCGTTCATACGCTGCGCAAGGTGGTATTGGGGCAAGCAGAAGCACCAGAGATCAATTATGGATCAATGAGACAACCTTAACTTTTGATAAAGGATTCGGTGACCACAGCATTAATGCATTGGCAGGTTTATCAGTACAGGGATCTCGATTAGAGTTCACCCATGCTCAACGTGCAGGATTCCCTAACAATGACATCCCTTATGTAACTGCTGGCGGTGTGATAACAGGAGCAAATGCATATCCGGAAGAATGGGCAATAGCTTCTGGATTTGCTAGAGCAACCTATATCTACAAGGATAAATATATTTTAAATGCAAATGTGCGTATGGATGGATCTTCTAGATTCGGTGCCGACAACCGTTGGGCAGTATTCCCTTCATTGGCCGGAGCATGGAGAATCTCAGAAGAAGATTTCCTACAAGACAATGCAACCTTCAGCGACTTGAAACTTAGAGCAAGTTGGGGTATTACTGGTAACCAAAATATCGGAAACTACGCCAGCCGCTCTCTATACTCTGGAGGAAATAACTACATGGGCCTAGCAGGATTTGTTCCAAATGTTTTGGGAGACAAAGGCCTTAAATGGGAAACGACCAGACAATGGAATGTCGGAACAGACGTAGGTTTGTTCAATGACAGAATTACCCTATTAGCTGATTACTATTACAAAAAGACTTCGGATTTATTGATCGGCCTACCTATTTTGACTAGTTCAGGATATATAAACAGGTTCACCAATTCAGGTGATATCGAAAACAAAGGTTTTGAGTTCGAAATCAGCAGCAAGAACCTTGTGGGTGAGTTCAAATGGAATACTTCCTTAAACATGACATTCAATAGAAACAAGGTATTAGCATTGCCTGAAGGATTAACTGAAATGCGCGGTGGTGTGGGCGACCTAAACAGAGCTATCCCTGGCCAACCCTTGGGTGTATTCTATGGTTGGCAAGCAATGGGTGTAAACCCTGAAACAGGAATGATCGATTACCTTGGTAAAGATGGACAAATGGTAGCTCCAACAGACTATGAAGATCATGTAATGATTGGAGATCCAAACCCAAAATTCTTCGGTGGTATTACCAATAACTTCGAATACAAGAATTTTGACTTAAGCATCTTGGGTCAATTTTCATATGGAAATGACATCTTCAACTACAATTTGGCATCAGGACTTGAAGGATTCAACCCGAGTTCTAACCAATTTATAGATTTTGTCGACAGATGGCGCCAACCAGGAGACATCACTGATGTACCTAGACCTGCTCCAGGTAGTTTGGACAACGGTGCTGTATCCTCTAGATTCGTAGAAGATGGCTCCTTCTTTAGATTAAGAAATATAACATTGGGCTATTCTTTGCCGACCGAAGTCGCAGAACGCATCAAAATGAAAAGATTGCGATTCTATGTAACCGTACAAAACGCTTACGTATTTACAAAATATAGAGGTTATGATCCAGAGGTAAGTTCTAGTCATGGAGGTGCTAATACCGGATTGATTTATGGATATGATTACGGTAGTTACCCACAACCTAGAATATTTACAACTGGTATTAATTTAACTTTCTAAAAGCCTCAAAAATGAAAATGAAAAATAGAATCTTATCCTTAACATTCGTTGCATTGATGGCTTTTGCAAGTACATCATGTAATAAATTCTTAGACAAAGATCCTTTAGGACAAATTGCTCAAGACGAATTCTTCAATTCTGAAACCAATGCAAATGCCGCTGTTATCGGCGCATATAGGTCCATGATGAATTCATTCTCCTGGGGTCAGTCTACCATTATAGTTCCCGAATTCTCAGCGGTCCATGTCAGACATTCAGCCGTATTCCCAGAATACGAAATGTTTGCAGCCCATGAAGTACAAGCTAATAATCCGTGGACATCCAATTTATGGCAAGCGCTATATGCAACTATCAATGCCGCTAACAATATCATCGACGAAGTTCCTAAAATGGATGCTTCAATGATCTCTGATGATAAAAAGAAGCTGTTCATAGCGGAAGCAAAATTCTTAAGAGCATTCAACTATTTCTTCTTGGTGCGTGCATTTGATAGAATCCCTTTGAAACTTACTGCAACAAAAGAAGGAGATGATTTAGCAACTCCGCAAGTGGAGAAAAAAGAAACCTATGCTCAAATCGTAAAAGACTTAACCGAAGCAATTGCTGACCTACCAAAGGAAAATCCATATTCAGGAGATGCCGCTAGAGGTAGAGCATCACACTATGGAGCAAAAGCTCTGTTAGCAAAGGTTTATCTGTACGAAGCTTCATTCACCAATGACTACAAGAAAGCAGCGGACTTGGCTAACGAAGTTATCACGGCTGGCGGATATAATTTGGTGCAAGATTTTACAACCATCTTCACCACGCAAAATACCAACGAAGCAATATTTGAAATACAGTTTGATGACCAAGCGACCAATACTTTGGCAGCAGTTTCAAATGACAACCCTTCGGTATTGTTCTTTGCAAAAGATTCAACGGTGCTTGATATCTACAAAGATGCTGACAAAAGAAAAGCATTTACGATCAAGAAAGGAAGTAATGACAATTATTTTATAGGTAAATACCCGAATTTCTCTCCTGCTAGTCAAAATGTACCAGCGATCCGTTTAGCTGAGATTTACCTGATCCATGCAGAAGCAAAAGCTAGAGTGGACAACAGCGTGAGCAAAGCAGCCTATAATTCACTGAAGATGGTACAAGAACGTGCCGGAGTAGTACAGCCAATCACTAGCTACAGCAATTTGGCGAACTTTATTACTGGTGTACAGGAAGAAAAAGAACGCGAATTGATGTTCGAAGGTGAAACTTGGTTCGATTATGTCAGAACGAAACTGGCAATGAGAAAATATAATTTGACTAATGAACAGTTCTTGGTTTACCCTATTCCAACAGCTCAAATTTCATTGGGTGGTGGATTAACACAAAATCCAGGTTACTAAAACTAGATTATATTATTATTAAAAAAGCTCCAAAAACATTTTGGAGCTTTTTGATTTTTAGGAACCTACCTCTTGCAAAAAAGTTTCTAAATCACTTTCCTTTGATAGGCCAAATTTCTGTTTCAATCTATATTTGAACATCCGTACTGATTGAGCCTCAACATGCAAAACCTGGGCAATTTGCTTGGTCGACATCTGTAAATAAATATAGGCACAGTACCTCAAATCCAATGGTGTCAGTTTTTGATTTGCCCGTTCAATCAGTTGGGAGAAAAATGTCGGATGCAATTGCTGGATCTGCCACTTTATGTCCTCAAAGTCGGCATTCAACAAGGTCTCTTCCTTCAATAATTTCTGTATGTCCCTTGAATCGCCATCCTGCAGTTTGCTCTGAATCTGCTTCAGCATATCATTTTTATGATCAATGATCAGTGAGTTTGCCAAGGCTTCCTTCTGCAACTGCGAATGCTTTAATTCAAGCAAATCTTGCTCGGCCTTCAACCTCGCTTGTTCCTCTTTTTCCAACCTTACCTGCATCTCTGCATTGCGCTCAGCATCCTCTTTTTCCTTCGACAATTGCTTTTCACGCTCGATGGAATAACGCAGCTTAAAATGATACGAACGAAACATAAAAGCCAATCCCAACATCGCCAAAACGGCCAAGCCACCATATAAATAGTTCTGGCGCTGCCTCAACGCTGCCGTTTCACCCAATAACTTTAATTGCTCATCCTTCTTCTCAGTCTCATATTGAACTTCCAATTTCTGAGCACTCGCAATCTGTTGTTGGTCGAAATTCTGTTTTAATATAGATTCCGACTTCTTCTGATAGTTAAGTGCTGAATTTAAATCTCCTTTTTTCTCAGAAATATCAGACAAATGTTTGTAAACTGAATATTCAAGACGCAATAAATTATTGTCCTTTCTGGTATCCAATCGGTTGATCGCCTCCAACAAATACTGTTCAGCTAACGGAATATTGCCCTCTTTCAAGGCAAAATCGCTCTTAATCCCATATATATTGATCCATCGGCTGAATCTTGCACGGTCATGCTTCAGCTCTTCTTCCGCTTTAGCCAAATATTTATAAGCCGTCTCCTTCCGATCTGCTATGGGTCCCTCTGAAAATTCCAGTAAATAGTTCGCCATATTGATACATGCAATCACAAAAGTATTACTGCTCACCTCCTCCGGGAATTTCTCAAATAAATCATAAGCCTTTTGTAGATAAAAATAATTACTGTCCAAATCAGATTTTCCCTTATCCTTACGGTATCGATTAAGGAAAACACTCGAATACCCTAAATATACATTCGCTATAAAGTTTTGATTGTTTTCCGCTAATGCATATTTTTCGCACTCTTTGATATAGTGCTCCATTTTGTCACTTTCATTCCAACCACTGTATGTAGCATATATCAAATAGTTTAAATAATATTTCAGTCTGTTTTGGTCCTTCCTGGATTCCAATAATTTCAACGCGTCCTTAGAGTCTTTTATAACTTGGTCAGTTAAGTTTAAATAACTATTTAAATACGCTCTTGATCGCAAAGCCATAGCTTGAGATACTGAATCAGTTGTTTTTTGAGCTTGGACAAAAATCTGATCAACCAAATTACTGCTCAATTTTAAACTATCCTGGTCCAAAAGAATTCCACTTTTATAAGTGTATAAGTATATTAAGTCGTCAGGACTGGTAGCAGGATTTTTTAAGGCTTTATCCAATATCTTTAATGATTCATCATCCTGATTTTTCAAGTTCAGTTGATCTATTTTCCGAAGAACATCAGACGTCCCTTTGAGCAAACCTTGACCAAATGAAACCGAAGTACTCAGAAAAAGAAGTATAAATAATATGTTTTTCATAAAGATAATTGAGCCGAAAATAGGTATTGGCAATCTATAAATTTTTTCAATTGATTCAATCAAAATCTAAATTATCAAAAACCTAGCCATGCAATTCAATCTATTGTATATCAAGTTGTTAATATTTATGTATATACATTGTATATACAAGATTCCTCTAAAATATACGCATTAAAAATTAATTTCATCATTATGTCGCAGATTGAAAATGCCATATATTAATATGAATTAGATATTGAATATATCATTTCATGCGTTTTTGTTTTAGGAAATCATATTATCTAGTTTTTTTATTACAATAATCATATCAATTAAATTATGTCTGAACCAAATTCATTATTTATAAAGGTTAAGATTTCAAAAGAAAATCTTAATGCATTTTTAAATGCACGCCCAAAATCAAGTACTTTGAATTCGAATTGGCTTGAATGGTGGGATTCAAGGATGATGTACAGCAAACCAGATTTAAAAGATGTGCTTTCATTTAATGTTGAATCCAATAGACACCTATTAGAACATCTGCTTCAAGATCATTATGCATTCTGTAAACAGGAATATAATGAAGAAAAAAACACATGGTATTTCATGTCTCTTCAATATTCTGAAAATTATGAGGAGATTATTCCAATGCTTTCCTGGATTAAAGACCTAGCAACATATACTGACGAATCAGATACCGGAGCAGCATTTATTTATGATCATCTTTGGGGAGATGGCACAGTAATGGCATATATAGAAATACAAAATAAACAGGGCTTGCTCAACAAATACGACAGGGTATTGCAGATTGACCCAGACTTATTAAATGAAGCGGATTCAAAACTTGAAAAGTTAACACAACAATTCGAATGAAAAAATGGAAGTAATTAAAATTATATATATCATCTTGGGAACTTTCTTTATGCGTGAGCAACCCGGATTAATCGCTGAAAAAGCAACAGTAACAGTAGATCCTATAAAAAAAGAGGTTGTCATCTTTCAAGAAAACTTAATATCCGCTACAGATATTAAAGATGTCAAACAAACTGAAGAATACCGCAAACTTACAGCAAACGAGCTGAACTGGGTCAAAGAATTAGAACCTTTTCAGAATAAAACTTTGACATTTGAAGAAAAGGATGGAAAAATTAATGCGAAACTATCTTTTAATTATGCTGATCCAAAGGACTTAGCAGGAATCCATATTGGATTTGACAAGAATGAATTTAATGTTTTCAAAGAAGAAAAATTATCTCCATTGACTGGAGAAAATCGTGTTGAAGAACCCTACCTAATCTATGGTTCCAAAACACCCTTCTCTTTTAAGGTTGATGTTTTTAATGAATGGTTGGAACCAAATTCCCAGACTGCGACCTTCAATCAAGAGTTTGTGAATCAACCATTGGTAGCTAAAAAGTCAGATGACATCAAAGGTAAATCATTGATTCAAATGCCCTCCGGGACACAACCAGGAACAAATCCTGCAGGTGAAGCCCTTAAGATATTCTTTGCTGAAGATCAAGATTTTGCACTTATTAATGAGGAAATAGAAATTGAAGTGAAGTACTTTGACAATAATACCGTAATGATACCTATGACAGAGGATATCGGACCTTTGAAAAAAGGTGATAATTACTTTATTTATAAAGTATATAATGATATGAATGGTGTCGGGTTAATTCCATCCGCCAAAAACGGGAAGATTTTGTCCAAAAATGAGATATATCTTGCAATGCCTACAGAATAGACCAGCTATGATCTAGAATAAACTACATCAGATTCTTTAGCTTTAATGATTGCATTGATTTTATTCAGCTTCAAAATGGAAGGAATAATACTCAAAATAGTTGCAGTTACTAAAACAATCATTGCTAAATCAACGTCTTTCTTAACAAAAAGTCCAACCATGGCAATCAAGATCGCCATAACAATGGTACCACCAAAGATGATTGCATAAGATATTTTACGTTGTAAAGCTAATTCTGATAAAGTGATGTCGGTGTTTTTTCTGCTTTCCATAACATGCTACAATTAATACCTGAACCTTTGTTTGTAAACTTATGATTAAATCTACCGAATAGTTTTCATTTTGTAGCTACAAATTTACACAAGTCATCTGTAATTACCTAGTGATCATTAAAATAATGTTACAACATTTATAAATTTATCATAAATTTTACAAACTAGAGAGTATTCTCTAAAGTTTTTCATAGAACCAATCCTTTTATGATGAAATAGAAGAAAAATAGCCGAAAATGAATACATAGCACAAGTATCCCCAAAAAATTACAGCAAGGATATGTATCGTTGTCTCAAATTTTTTCCCTTTCCACAAGGCTGACGGATAAACAAAAAATTGAAACAACAACCTGATTAACCAAAAAATTCCTAACCCTAAACAAATTTTATTCCCCAACGAAGTTTGTAACAAATCCTCTGATGATGTAAAACACAACAGCCCCATCATAAACACAGTCAATCCAATAAAAAAGGTATGAACCTTCATTAAAGACTGATTTATAAGTTGTATCCCAGACAAATCATTCTTCCAATCAAAATACTTGGGAAATATGATATGTAAACATGCCAAACCCATAAGCAACACGCCAACTATTCTAATTTGCAGTTCCATTTGACCTAAGGATAAAGGTGGATACAAAAGGATTGATTTTCTTTTCCTGAACTAATTCCAATCCAGCTTCTCGAAAACAATATTTCCAGGAATCCAAAGAATAGAAATGTAAGAACCCCACATTGAAAGCTAAAAAATTTGCGAAATCCCGTAAGTGTTCTGTGATGATGATTTGTCCAGTCTCATAATTAGTTACGTTTTTGATTTCTCGCAAAAACTGAATTCGCTCTTCCTCATTCCGAATCTCATGCGCCGAGAAAATGCAGATCGACCGATCAAAATACTGATTCCTAAAAGGAAAAGAATCCGTGTTAACAGACATGGTATCCTTATGTGAAGGATAGACTAAGCGGGCACGTTTGATAGAAACTTCTGTATGGACATGTGGATCATAAAAATCTGCCATCGTCAATTGAATATGGGGAAACTTCTTCAAAAGGATTTCACTCGTTTCATCAAAACCAGCACTGATATTTAGGACTTTTTCTTGGTCAAGAACTTCTACAAAGTCAAGTTCATACAAATTAGAATAATCATAGACATAGTAAGAAACCAATAAGGAAACAACGGTAGCCAAAAACGCCAAAATAGCTCCCCAAATAAACAGATTGTGAAAAAAACCGTTCACAAACAATGATAAACTCAAGAATAAGAGGATCAATACAGCAACAATGACATATTGGTGCCAATTGAATTTGACGATGTTCAACACTCCTTGATACTTTTTCCTTGTGATTACCATTTATCGAAGCTTCCTTTCTTCCAATAATATGGAATATCTGTGATTTCGAAGGCATTGGATAAACGGATATCCTCAAAACCTAAACTATTAATAAAATCAAAATCACCGGAAAGAACCTCTATAGGTCTAGGTTCCCAATTTTGTCGCACTCCTTCGATCAATAATATTTCTCGTTTTTTCGAGTCCACCTCAAATGTAAACGGCAATGGCCCCGCAAAACGCCTTGCCTCCTTCCATGAACTGAAGACCGAATTTTCTGGCAAGGGCGTCAACTCACCTGATGCCTTGCGATATGTAATATGAAATCTTGACTTTTTGGAACTTATTTCGACAATATCATTTTCTGCGGTTCTTTTGATATCAGTAGTCGTATAATGATATCGAGTGAAGATATTTCCAAAAAATCGCATAAATTCTTTATTGGTTTCAGACTTGATGATGTAAAGCCCTCTGAGATTTTTACCTTTTGAGGTTTTATATCTCACAAAAATCCGATATCCGATCAATACGAAATCCTTTCCAAAAAAATCAGGCATCCCTTTGGGTTTTAAATTCTTGGTGTCCACCATAGCGATGGTCAAAAATGCCCATTGGTCATTGTGGAGGTCCAAGGTTAATGGCTCGGGAACAAACCGCTCCAATTCTTCCTTCGGAACAGCAAATGTTATAATCGTTGATGAAACAAAATAAGCAGAAACAGCAAAAGGATGATATTGAAGTAGGCTAGTCATGGATTATTCATTTTCCAATTTCGGTTCCAGGATGAATGTTTGATAATACACTAAAATTATAAAACAAAATGCAAATAAAATATTGAATTTTTCCCATAGCAATAAATGTGAGACCAGGAAAAATTCCAAGATATTCATAACACCGACTAGAATGATCTGCATCATCGCACTAAAATGGCTCCAGCGACGGGAAAATATCCAGATCGCCATCCCAACTTCACCTAAGCCGATCAAGAATGTAATCTCCCTAGCGTATTCCTGGCCCAATATCTCAGCAACGATTTCTTGATGTCTCGGAACTAAATTTAAAATTTTACAAATCAAGCCATTAACCAGCCAAACCAAGGAAAAAACCAAGATTAAAAACATATTTAATTGTTTTGCTTTCTTCATTTAAAGGTTTATAGTTCTTAGGAATTTTGAATAGAATAATAATTGCCCAAACTTGAATTGCAATCTGACCTAGCAATAAAACAATATGGATTAAATTAAAGTTTGTTTGATTAATGCCAGAAATTAATGAAGGAATACTTGTTATCAATAATATGATCCAGATGTATTTCATAAAATGAAACCCTCGACTGGTAAACCAAGCTAGAATTAATTGAACAGCTATACTCAAAATATCCAATATGAAGTTATCAGCAGCATAACCCTCCGGTCGAACAAACAAAAGTATGATACCTATCACTCCAGGTATACAAAAATACATCGCTGCCTCTTTATAGTCAGGATGGATATAATAAGCTTCTTTTTCCTCCAAATTTTCAATCATGCTTAGTACCCTTTTCTCTTCATCCTCAGAGAAGACTTTTCCCCTCTCTTTTAAAATTTCATAAGCATATCTCATGGCTGTGGCTACGTAACGACTTTCTGGAACTAAGTATTTCTCCAAATCGACATCCGATTTCTTTTCTAGAATCTTTCGGTTAACTTCCATAGGGCTAATAATTTTTCTGGTAAACAAATTTACTTCAGTTCCCCTGATAAGCAAATCAATTAACTCATGTAAACAATAAAAAAAGCATCCCCCTGCTAGAGGGATGCTAAAAAGAAAGGATTAGACTTAACACTAAATTCTAATTTCTTACACATCGAATATTTTTGAAAGGTGTTTGAATAACATTGATTGTACCCAATAAACCGATGTTCAATAATTCCAGATTTACTGCACTACCTAGATTATTTGCGTAATAATACCATCCACCTAAACTAATGAGGACATTTGCCCCCTCATCGTTTGACCAAATATGTGCTGACAAGCCGTATGTTGACCCAAAATTCAAACCCACTAGATTTAAGATATCAATAGCAATACCCTGGCCGTTGAAATTCATTCTCAGCCGGATCTTTGGGTAAGGAGAAGCGGTTTCAGTAGCAGTATATTCAATATATCTCAGTCCAGAAGTCGTACCATAGGTTCTGGTTTTCAAAGATCATGGTGCCATAATTAGTTCTAAAAAACAGCTATAGTGCTTTAACAGTTCATCGTTGAAATGGCAATAATACCCCTCGATATCTTCAGACATAAACTCTGTACTGGAAACTGAAGACCTGGCAACAAATAATAGATCGCCAGCTTTTAATTCATAACTGTCAATTCCAACTTGCCTCATGCAGGTCCCTTTAGTAATCAGCATAAAATCATTTACTGTTTTCCGATGAACAGGAAGTGGCAAACGCAAATGAACCTTATCTTCCTTTAGAGAATGAATAAAAAATTGATCATAGCCCTTCTTGAAGATATCTTTATCAAATTGATTATCGATAAAGATGGATCTAAAACTGACTGGCCGGAAGGTAACTATCTTATTCTTATTCATGAACACCAAATTGGAATTCTAAAATTCTATTTCAAACAAATATCTCTTAAAATACATTAATGTATTATACATATTACGGATTTTACAACCATTATTACTGAATTGTGACCTGGGATTCTATTTTACGCAAAATCTATCCTTATTTTTAGGATGCAAAACTTTTTCAGATGGAAGATATATTAATTTTTGACCATATCAGTGAGTACAATGCTTTCAACAATAATGAGACAATGCATCCCCTGGTTTCCGTTGTGGATCTAGGCAAGGCTGACGTAAGGAGTTTGAGAAAAATGAGATATGATTTTTACCTGGTTTTTCTCAAGAAAGTGAAATGTGGGGATTTACGCTATGGGCTCCATAATTATGACTATGAGGAAGGGACATTAATTTTTGTATCTCCTGGGCAAGTGATAGGTGAAAATGGCACAGAAGAATATAAACCACAAGGTTTTGCTTTGGCTTTTCACCCTGAGTTGTTGAATGGGACAAACTTAGCCAAGAAAATCAAGGATTATCACTTCTTTTCCTATGCTGTAAATGAAGCTTTGCATTTATCGGAGAAGGAACGCAAAATTATACTCGACTGTTTTTCCAAGATAGAATATGAACTGGAGCAAAACATGGATAAACACAGCAAGCAACTGATTGTATCCAATATTGAGCTGTTTTTAAATTATTGCGAACGCTTTTATGACCGTCAATTTATTACTCGAGACCATGTCAATAAAGGGATTTTATTAAAGTTTGAAGAGTTGTTGAATCAATATTTCAAATCAGAATTTCCTCAGACCTTAGGTATTCCTACGGTTTCTTACTGTGCAGATCAATTGCATTTATCTGCAAATTACTTCGGAGACTTAATCAAAAAGGAAACGGGGAAATCACCTCAAGAATATATTCAAAACAAGTTGATCAATGAAGCTAAGTCAATCCTTTTTGATTCTGAAAAAAGCATCAATGAAGTTGCTTATGATTTAGGATTCAAATATCCGCAGCATTTTTCAAGATTCTTCAAGAAGACTGTTGGTCAAAGTCCTGTTGAGTTTAGGACTCTGGGATCAAATTAAAAACTATTGTGATATTAAAAAAGCCCGATTTTAGAATCGGGCTTTTATTTTATTAGTTAGCTGTCAGAGCCACAGCGTTTAATTGTCTAGGAGTTCCATCAGGTCCTACGGCAATAATATTATCAAATATTACACGTGAACCTGGGGTAATGCCGTTCAATGCTGATTTCATAGAAGAACTCAAGCGGTTTCCAGAAGTGGAAAGAACGATTGCATCTGCTCTTGGTTTTGCAATGATCAGTGAGAATTTGGTTACTTTAAATGACGCATCGAAATCAAAGTTATCCAATTTTGCAAAGATTGCATTCTGCGCTTTAATTGCCACTGTTGCCATTGCACCACCGGTTTTTCCGGCAAATTGTGCGATTGGGTCAGGGATTCTTTTTACGCGGAATTCTGTTGTGCTCAATGTTTGGGTTTTTCCTGGGGCAACTTCAGCAGCTACTGAGATTCTTGCCGTTCCTGGCGAACTTACCTTTACATTGTATTTACCACCAGAACCACTGATGCTACCGCCGCTCATGCTGACCTTAACCTTGTCTGTTGGTGTTCCTGGAGCCGATACTGAAATTGGGTTGTTAACACCAATATACAGTACGTTCATTTTGTCAGGAGAAACTACAGCAGAAGGTCTTGCCACTTGGTAAGTCTGTACGGGAGTACGGTATT
This sequence comes from Sphingobacterium sp. 1.A.5, assembly GCF_002734235.1. Taxonomy (NCBI): domain Bacteria; kingdom Pseudomonadati; phylum Bacteroidota; class Sphingobacteriia; order Sphingobacteriales; family Sphingobacteriaceae; genus Sphingobacterium; species Sphingobacterium sp. 1.A.5. The sequence goes on along the minus strand of NZ_PEBA01000001.1, from coordinate 108,755 downwards.
CCCTTATAGATCCATCCGTTTGTTTTACTTTGATCACACCGGACCAGGTAAAGATACCCTCTCTGTTGGTTGGTACGCGATATACACCTTTACCATCTACAACATCTAGGTTGGCTCCATTTACGCTGATCGAAGGTTGTGATTTCGAGTCAGATGCTGTCAAGAATACCTCTGCAGCATAGGGCTGGCCTTGAACAAGATATGAAGTTGGAGCTACAGCTACCGCAGCAAATTTATCAAGATTAACAACCGCTTGGTCCATCTTACCCAAAATAAGTTTTACCACATCAGACTCAGCATTCTGTGCATCTGTTTGGATTTTGGTCAGGATGGTCATTGCAGCGGTAAGTGGAGTCCCACTACCAAAGTTTATCTCTTCCCATTTTCTTTTGCCGTTTACTGCTTTTTCTGGGTCATTGGCTTCCAGTGAAAATGAAACTGATTTTTGCTCTTCTGGGGTCAACAATCCCAAAAGCTTAGATCTTGTACTGTTTATTTTTTCTTTTAGTTCAACGCCTTTTTTGCCATTGATCATGATGTTCGGAGCGATATCTTCGTTTTCACGCATCTTAAGGTCTCCTGTTTTTTCATCATAACCACCACCTTGGTCGACAAATTCTTCTTTGATGCTATTGATGTACTGGTTTAAATCGTTGATGATTGCCTGAGCATTCTTAGCTTTATCATAGATTGGCTTCGCTCGTCCGGGTTCATCTTTCAATTTTGTACTTTCAAAAGCGGCAAACAATTGTTGAACTGAGTTATTAACGTTTGATTTGGAAGTCTCCAAACTATTATTGATGTTTTTAAAAGCATCCAATATTGAATCGGGTACATTTAACGCGAGCAAGGCTAGCAACACGAGATAAAGAATATTTATCATCCGCTGCCTTGGCGTCTCTCTTCCTATTGCCATATTTTTTGTTTAAAATTTTAATGGATGAATTACACGCGAGGTTGGTTCATAGCACTTAGCATGTTACCATACACGGCATTCAATGCATTTAAGTTTTTCGCCAATTTGTTTACCTCATCTTTGAAAGCTTTGGAGTCATCCAAAGACTCATTGAAGTTATTCATCGTAAATTTCAAATTCTCATAGAAAGAATTCATGGATTGTAGGTGAGATGCAGAGTCGCGAAGTTCTTTTTCGTACATCGAGTTCAGCTGACGCAGGTTCGAAGTAAGGTTTTGAACTTGTTCATGGTATCCGGTAGTGTCCGTATTGGTGTTGGACATAGCGACAAAATTCGCAGATGCTTTTTCAAAAGCTAGGCTTAAGTTATCGAATTTTGATGTTGCAGAACGCAGCTTTTGCGTAAATTCATCTGTCGCCAATGATACATCGCTGATTCTATTGATTGCAGAAACCTTTTCGCCAAAATCTCTTAATCCTCTACCTAGATTTTCAATTGTTGCAGGTTCAATATTCGCATCGACGAACATTTTATCCAAAGCAGCAGTTGCTGAAGGTCCTTGTGGACTGTTTACAACTTGAGCAGATCTTACAGGCAGTTCACCTTGGAATTTCTCATCCAATTCAGGATAAACACGGGTCCAGTCTGGTTCTTGTGGCGGCGGATTGAAACCCATCAGGAAGAATAAAATAGCCTCCACGGTAAGTCCTAAACCAATCATGTAATTCGCCATGGAACCTCCAATATGAAGGATCTTGAACAAAACACCTATAATTACGATACTTGCTCCCCAAGAAATGGCAACATGTAGCCATCTTGAATTGTCTTTCTTTCTACTCATAATGTAAATTTTATGCCCCTATTTTTTTTATGTGTAATACTGGATTTTAGAATTGATTTTCTTCAGTTGTATTTTCCTCCTGGAATGTACTTTCTTCTGTAGCGCCTTCCTCTGTTGAACTTTCAGTGCCTTCTTGGTTCTGTTGTTCACTCTGTTGCAATAGCTCCTCTAACTGTTGTTCAGATTGCTGTTCTTGTTGCTGTTGTCTATTTTGATGTTGCAATTCTTGTTGTTCTCTAGCTCTCTTTTCCTCTTCTTCACGTTTAAGATCTTGCTCATGTCCTTCTAGGTTTTCAGCCTTAACTCCTTTTGGAGTGGTCCACAATTTCTTTTTGTAAGTCTCCAGCTTGTCCTCCAAGTTGGCTGCATTATTTGTCTGCGTACTATCCGTTCCGGCATAGGTAGCTTGTTGCAACATTCCCGGAGAAGATTCCCTTACAATTTTGCTGGCGAATTTTCTCTGTACAAAGAGGTCATCCATTGTCATATCATAGAGCCCTCGATCGGGATCTGAAATATCCACTTTAACTAGGCTATAGCGTAATTGCGGGAAATACAACCAGAATGCTGGTGTTGAACCCACCGAAGTGGCAAGTTCAGAAGACGTCGTGATATCCATCAACGGTGCCACCCCAATAATTCTTGTTTCCAGTCTACCTCTTTGTTTATCGAAGAAGATATCTTCCTTGATTCTGAATTTGGTGACACGTTCTGGGTTAAACTCATTCAAGGTCATTCTCGAATCGATTTGGTTACCCTCATCATCAAAAATGGGAACCAATACTGAATCTGCAAATCTTGCGATACCTTCTGAAGCAGAAAGCTTTCCTTTGAAAGAATCGTCCTCAGGATTGTATGGAGTCAATTTTCCTGTTTCAATTCCTTTCATAATCACTTCCATCAAGGAGTTTCCAGGGATTGCATAGATGTAGTTTCTTTCATCTTTCAAGTCGATATCTCTCCATACCCTTTTATAGAATCTAATATTTTTCAAGTTTACTTCCGGGTATGCAAATGGGACTGCATCTTCCAAGTTATTCACTTGATAAAATCCATCTGTTGTGGGTATGGTATCAGCCAAAACTTCTCCTTGCACCATTACATTGGAGTCATTTATGGGCTGAATAAAGGTCTCTGTCACAACGGTGCTATCTGGTATCGTATCGATACTTTGTGCTACAGCAGGGGAAATTCCCAATGCCACAGCTATTACCATCATCCAATTTTTCATTTTTAAAATCTTTAATTCGTAAACAAATCAATGTTAATATTTGCGGGTTTTACTTTGTGTCGTCGGTAATTCGAATGCCGACATTACGCAACGGAACCCAATATATGAATGTGGTTCATAGTCAACGGAATAGTTTCTGGTTTCGCTATTCAACTGCTCACCATTATCTTTCCAAGAACCACCACGTACCACTTTTCTCTTCAACGCATCAGCGTCGTCCTCATCCGCATCATATAATAAAACTGGATTTAAGTCATTTACAAACGCCACAGCTGAAGGGCTATACGCATCCAATGTCCATTCAGACACATTCCCCGCCATGTTGTATACACCAAATTTGTTAGGAGTATACGATTTTACTGGAAGTGTAAACGTAGCACCATCACGTGAATAAGTACCTTCACCTTGTTTATAGTTTACGGCAAGTTTTTCTTTGCCATCATCGCCATCGATTGTCAATTTGGTTCCTGAGATCGTATCTCTTGGATCAATTTTACCTTCAGCAGCATATTGCCATTGTGCTTCTGTTGGCAAACTGAATGTCAACTGATAACCACTCAAGTATGAGTTCTTCATCAAATTGGCCATCATTTCTTTACCTCTCCAATCGGAATATGCTCTTGCCTGTCTCCATGAAACGCCGACAACGGGGTAGAAATCAAATGATTGGTGAGTGAAATAATTGGCATCTAGTGAGGTCAACTGTGCATTAGGGAAATCTTTTGACCAGATGTCTTCTGCTGGGATTACCGACACGGTGTCGGTCACATATTCTTTCTTCAAGTTACCTTTGGTTTTCAAATAGGAGAAGCGATATTTTACCACTTCAGGGTTAAGGCCTCTATTTGATCCTTTCATTTCCAACATCGGAGCAATACGCTCTGCTATTGTCGGATCTGAACTTCTCCATATTGGTGAAATCCTTTTTACAGCTTTCCAGTTAATTCTTCTTCCTTCACCATCTTCGCTTGCAGCCTCCAAGAAGTATTGGTCATCTTGCAGATAGTCCGTAACAGCAATTGAATCTGCTACCCAGTTTACGAATTGGCGATATTGTTTATTGGTAACTTCAGTTTCGTCGATAAAGAAAGCACTTAAGCTGATGTTCTTACCCACATTACCACTGTCCAATGATCCTTTGAAAAGGATTGTTCCAGAAGGGATGTACACCATTCCCGGAGGAGCTGGCAATTTGCCACCTTTGAAGGCATTAACCTTCGGGGCATTATAGAAATTATTTGAAGAGTTACAGCCTGCAATTGCAAAAACCAACAATAAACACACTGCGGAATATATTCGATTCATGAATACTCTATTCATACGTTTCATCTTTAATTTTATTCAATGATTGATTAGGTATTAATTTCTTTGAAACAATGCGTATTTAACGCCCAAAGAAATATAGCTATAGTGATCTTTTTTGCTATTTATGACAGCATCGAGATTATCGTTTGTCGTAATGGTGTGTTGATAATTTAGGTTGATTGCCCATTGTGGTCCATATAATCCTCTGCCAAACGGGATGTCCACTCCAACATTAATCGGCACTACAAAATGGAAGCCGTCTAGGTCATCAGAAATTTCACCTCCATTTGAAATCACTGATTCAGAATATAGGTCTGAAATGTTGCTTTCGATGTTGTTTTTCATAAGTCCGGCACCTGCTCCTACATAAACGTTTGCAAGGATCTTGTGGAAGGTACTTGATTGGAGATTATAATAGCTATAGTTATTTGGCAGGTTCATAAATTGACCCAATCTAACTTTAGCATTTGCATTGAAAGCCCAGTAATCGTTCTTAAAAGTACTCGCATAACCATTTCCACTTAAGACACCTTTTTCTGCATGAATACCTGCTGAAACGAACGGGGTAATTAACCCATCTACATCGACATGACCGGCGAATTTTGCTTCGACGTTGGCCAAGTCCGTGAGGTTAATTGTAGGACCTCCTCCAATACCAACACTAAGCGGACGTGAGAATTGTGCTTGCGCTGATTTGAAACCACAAACTGCAAATAATAGTAAAGAAAAAATAGTTTTTTTCATATTAAGAATTCTTGTTAGTATTACAGTACATTATTATTTAGACGAATTTTGAGGCCTTTTATTGCAACTTCAATAAAATAATAGCCCCTAAATTAATAAGTCGTGAAAAAACGTCGGTTTTCTATGTCACAAGAATCTTACCAAAGATGATTGACCAATTGGAATCACTGAGGAAAGCGTGCATGGTTTCATAGCTGAAAACTCCAATGAAAACGCACCTTGCAGATTGCAAAAGCTGTTTTTGACGAAATAAAATCTGATTAGTTGTGGTCAAAAATTTATTTAAAATAATTTTGGTCGAGGCACCTTCTCAACAGTGGGTTTGTTTTTAATGGACATTCAAGGCAACAACAAATTTCAAAATATTTTTATTGCTTTTTATTAAAAGTACCGATATGTTATAGAGTTTTTTTTGATAACAATGAATTAACTATAACAAGAAATTTTAGATAGATCTTTGGATATTTTTATATCTAAAAATATAAATTTCAGATAGGAAAGACATAAACCTTCAATCAATTTTTATCAAAAACAAAAGCGGGTTGAATGCCCGCTTCCTAACTATAATAATAATACCATTAACAAAATCTGCAAAACAATGTAGGTAATTTTTTCTTTCGGGTTTTTGACTGCTACAGCCGTTGCCGTTCATTCCCCATTTTGATGCTTCGCTAGTCAACTATAAGCAATGGTCTGTAGTGAAACCATTTTCATTACCCAAAAATTGTTAATTGTTAAAAACTCAGATTGAACAGGAATTATTATAATAAATGTGCTAATTACCAGAGACAACGTAACAACTTGACCGTTAATTGGTTACAAACCATAAAGACATATAGTGTTGTTCATATTGCCCAATATATAATCAGACAGAAAAAAATATTAAATAAATAATAAACGATCGTAAATAGATGTACAGATTTACTTCTCACATTAAAAATATTGGTTAGATGTTGCTCAGTTTATAACTTGTAGCTGTAATTTACAGCATATTCATTTAATAGCAAAAGAGTTTTTTAACCAAAGCCAAAAAACCAACGTTTTTTGCCCAAATTATAGGCAAATTTTTCCCTGTGTAAAAACTCAAATCTTTCCTGTAAAATTATATTTTATTTACCCATTTTTGTAAAAACCTTTAACAACCAACCTATTTAATTAAAATTTTTTTGCGCTTATTATCAATAATTTACATTATTATTTAACAATGTCTATAGATTTAGTAGATTATTATTGAAATCTGTTTTTATATTTGTTTTATAAATCAGACAAAATCATAAAAATGAACAGACAAAATATGATTACTCAAAACACTTTAAATCTTTCGCTCCAAAATAACAATCAGGAACAAATACTTGATTTTAATCGAATGTGTACTGAAATTATCTTCCCCAAATAGGATATCGCGGGAACTCCACCAGTTCCCGCTTATCCATACTAACCCGAATCCTTAAATAGGATTTTATTCTCAACCATTAAATCTTCATTTCATGAATTCCAAGAAAACATATCGCTTTCTATACCTCGCTATTGCCTTTACTCTAGGGATCACAGTTGCCAAATCCCAGGAAACACCAAAGGCTATAATTAATGCCACACTCAGTGGAACTGTCGTAGACTCCATTAGCAACCTTCCGATTGAGGGTGTCACATTGCAACTTGAAGGTGTAACTCACCAAGTGAAAACTGACAAAGACGGTCGGTTCCACTTTGTAACAGGACAGAAACTTCCATTTAATTTAATTATCAGCAGAATAGGTTACCAGAAAAAACGATTGGTAATAAAAGAATCCCCTGCTGTTATCTTGTTGCAACCCACTCAGGAGAAGATAGACCAAATCGTCGTAACATCCCGAAGAAGAAAAGAGCAGCTTCAGGATGTTCCCATTCCTATCACGACGATTAACGCAGCAACGATAGACGATGCTAGGGCATTCAATGTTAACCGAATCAAAGAACTAGCGCCTACAGTTCAGTTGTACGCATCTAATGCCAGAAACACAACGTTAAACATTCGTGGTTTGGGTTCTACCTATGGGCTAACCAACGATGGAATTGATCCTGGTGTTGGGTTTTATTTGGATGGTGTATACTTGGCAAGACCTGCCGCCACGTGGTTGGATTTTATAGATATTGAACAGGTGGAGGTTCTACGAGGTCCACAAGGGACTTTGTTTGGTATGAACACGACATCAGGGGCTTTCAATGTGACATCCAGAACTGCAGAATTTAACCCTTCAGCTAATTTTGAGTTGAGCTATGGCAATTACGGTTTCATCCAAGGCAAAGCGTCAATCACCGGTCCTTTGACCAAAAAACTGGCGGCTCGTGTTTCCTTCTCCGGAACTCAAAGGAACGGAACCTTATATAATGAATCTTCAGGTCGCGCAATCAACAATATGAATAATTTGGGACTAAGGGCGCAATTGCTGTACAAACCAAATGATTATATCCATATAACCGTTGCTGCAGATAAAAGCATTCAGAAGCCTGACGGATATGGCTGGGGAGTTGCGGGAGTCGTAGAGACACAACGCGCAGATTACAGACAATTCAATAATATTATCAAAGATTTAGGCTATGAATTACCTTATAACAGTGCTTTTGAAAGGAAGGTTGATCTAAACACACAATCAAAAGCTGACAATGAATTGGGAGGCATTTCAGTAAATACGGACTTTAAAATCGGGGATGGAACCTTGACCTCTACGACGGCATGGCGTTATTGGAAATGGGTTCCATTAAATGACCGCGATTATCTTGGCCTCCCAGTATTTACTATCTCCGCCGGAAATTCTGCTCACGACCAATATTCACAGGAATTTAGATACTCTGGCAAAATCCGCGAAAACATAGAACTTGTCGTTGGATTATTTGGTCTTTACCAAGACCTAAGAACCGACCCGGTACACACCGAAGAAGCTGGTTCTTCATTGTGGAGGTTTGCACAGAACACAAACAGCGACCTTTGGAAAACTCCAGGTCTGTTTGACAACTTTGGAATAAAGACGAGATATGGCATTAAAACTACAAGTTTGGCAACATACACACAGATTGATTGGGCAATAACAGACAAATTACACTTCCTGCCAGGAATTAGATATAATTATGACAAGAAAGAAGCTCATTATGATCGCCAAACCTATGGTGGGCTTCAAACTGAAGATCCTGCGTTATTAGCTCTTAAAAATGCGGTGTACACAAATCAAGCTTTTAATACAGATGCATCTGCAGGGAATTTTTCTGGCCAATTATCCGCTCAATATCGTTGGAGCAGAAATCTCAATGCTTTCGCCACCTATGCCATCACCTATAAACCCGTTGGTATCAATGTCGGCGGATTGCCCACATCTAGGGGAGAGGTATTGTTGGACTTAGCTAGAGTAAAACCAGAGTCTGTAGATCATAAAGAAATTGGTATAAAATCAAGCCCGAATAGAAATTCAATCTTAAATCTTACATTTTATCAAACGGACATTAAAGACTACCAGACCTTGGTGCAAACTCCTGAGCCTGGGGTCAACAGGGGTTATCTTGCAAATGCAGAAAAGGTTCGTGTTCAAGGAGTTGAGTTGGACGGAAGCCTTCGTGTTGGGAATTATCTTCGTCTGAATGCTGCTGCTGCCTATACGGATGGCCAATATGTTAAGTTCACTAATGCTCCAGTTCCATTAGAGGAGGTTGGCGGACCAGAAGCTTTTAAAGATATTTCGGGAGGAAGATTGCCGGGAATATCAAAGTGGTCATCCTCAATTGGTGCCGAATTTTCCCAAAACGGAAGTTTAATTGGCTTGGAAGGCTCCTATTTTTTGGGAACAGACCTTTTCTATAGGTCAGAATTCTCTTCAAGTCCCTCTCCATCCCAATATTTAAACATTGATGGCTATGCTATATTGAATGCAAGATTGGGATTTAAGGCAGATAATGGAATTTCAATCTCTGTATGGAGCAGGAATCTAACAGATAAAAAATACTACGAACAATTGTTGGCAGCTCCTGGTAGTTATGGTCAATATGCAGGGATCGTTGCTGATCCCAGAACATTTGGTGTTACCATCAGATATAATTTGAACAGTTTCTAATTAAAAATAGGTTATCGTCTGAACCTAGCTATTCCCAGTAGCTAGGTTCTTTTTATTTACCTATGACCTTTAATATATAGTCCCCTTCGAAAGGATCTCCCTGCATTAAGCTTTCGCCTATAATCAATTTAAACTCGCCTTGTTGGTTCAATTTATATTCTAAATCTTTTCCGAATGGTCCATCACTGTTGCTGTCTGGAGATATAATTTGATTTATTCTAATATTTCCCGGTTTAGAACTGACTATTTCAGCATTCAAATTTTTAAATCCGTTGCTATTGATTACGATAGTATCCGATTGCTTTGATATTTTATGAAGTCTAATAGAATCCCAACTCGATTTCAGTTCCAATGCTTTAGCAGGAATACTAGTTGCAGAATCAATTGATTCCGAAATAGACATGGAGTCTGCGAGTGTGTCTGCGCTATGATCATTTTTACCAGGGCTGTTACAACTAGCAAAAAAAGCAATAGACGTAAATAGAAGGGCTGAGTTTCTGAATGAATTATTAAAGTTTTTCATGATTTTCTATTTTAATACCTGAAAGCTATCTATGTTATTGTGCATAAATTGTTCCAAGATATACATAAAAAAAGTGGCTCCAACAATTGTCGGAGCCACACTCTGTTTATCTAATAATTAATTAACGCCGTCCTTTTTGGTTGCTTTTAAATGCATGTCCACATGGTAAGTTCCTGGGAGATTGAATTTAAAGTCAAACCTGATCTGTAAGATATACGGATTTGAATCTGTCTTATATGTTACTGAATTTAGTGGATTCCACGCGTCCACATAATCTACTGACTCTATCCATTTGTCATAGATCCTGTAATAACAGAACACGCCATTTGGTTGATTATCCCAATATACATCAGGGAATCGAGCCTGCGCATAATCGTAAATCACGGAGTTTTCTGTTACGGTAGTTTTATATGCAAATGTTTCCCAAGTGTTCAAGAACGTGTTTCCACTAGGTCTTTTTTCCAAAGCTTTTCCAGGGAAAACTTTTCCATTTTTATCATATACTTTTAAGATAATCTGGTTAGGACCATTTGCATCTCTGCTTACATTAATTTTGGTATTTGCACTTTGTATTTTATTGATGTCGAACCAGTCCACGTCATGAGGATACCTTTTGCTATTTCCTGTTCCAGGCTCTACCAAGATGAAATATGGTGCTGTGGATATTTCATAGAGAACTGGATTGTTTACCTTAATGGACGTTATCCCTTCGTATTTTTTGGTGCCATTAGGATTTTCGATTTGTAGGTCTAATAAATATTCCCCTGGAGGAACATTATCTGTTGCTTGGGTAAACATTAATTGACCGCTCTTTTCGATAACCTGAAGCGGCAAACTCATTTCTTTTACACGCTTAGCATTAATTAACTCTAATGTTGTATCGGTCTTTGGGTCATATTTTTCTTTCCAAACCGTGATTTCAGACTCTTTAAAAAATGCTTCTTCCCTCTTGCCTGTTTCTTTGTTTCTCACATCCAAAAGAGTAATCTTAAATGGAGGAGTTGAATTATCAGGAATAATACCAGTTACAATTTTGAATACCCCTTTGTCCACCACCACTGGGTTTGCGCCATAACGGATATTGTCGCTCAAGTATCCAACATCCACTTTTTTACATCCTGCTGCCATAATGGAAGCAAGGATCAATAGCATTGCTGAAAATTTATATATCGTTTTCATGCTCTTTCTAATTAATGTTTAGTTTTAAACTTCTTATCCAGGTATGTGTATTATAGCCCAATAAAGAATTTCAAGAATCCATTAGCACTGGAAAGCTCAATAACGATAGCCTAACAGTCGGAATGATGGATAGTTATTCGGGATTTGGATGGATGTTTATGGATAAAACCGAAAATGAAAAGATGCACTTCCATAGCGGTGGTTGGCCGGGTTACCAAACATTAATCGTTCGTAATCCTTCAAAAAAACAGTTTGTAGCACTTTTGTTAAACAAGATGAACCTTATTGGTGTAATGCCAATAATGGCTGCTGTAGATAAAATTCTTAAAAATGATACTCCTCCAAAAGTTTCAATTGAAGAATTTGGAAAAGGGGTAGTTTTAATGGAATTTCAAATCAATCCGTTGATAGGAACTTATGCATTCACCCAAAATAAAAACCTTAAATACCATATTACAGTGAATGATGAAGGGAAATTATTCGCCCAATTAACAGGCCAGCCGGCTGCTAAAGTTTATGCAACCTCAGAACTAGAACTGTTTTACACCATTGTTGATGCAACAATCAAATTTCAAAAGCAAGACGATGAAATTCACAGTTTGAACTTATTCCAAAATGGAATGGAATTGGTATTTGAGAAAGAGAAATAGAATTCAATTATTCCTACTTTTACATCATGGCAGAAAAATATAATTTCATCAGCTACCTACGTGCTATTGCAGCCATATTTGTAGTCTTGATCCATGCGTCAACGGGTTTTCTCTACCATATTGACACCAATGGTTTCAACTGGAATTATGCCAATTGGATAAATGCCGCAACAAGATGTTCAGTGCCGATTTTTGTCATGATCTCTGGGTATCTACTCCTTCATAAAAATGAAAATACATGGACCTTTTACAAAACTAGACTTCCGAAACTCATCTATCCCTTTATATTTTGGACCATAGTCTATCTGATTTATTATTTCTATCGCTACACCAATTTTGAAACGCTTTCTACAGAAAAGATCTGGTCCATTATTCTTGATAAGGTTCTCCATGGAGCAAATGCCCACCTATGGTATTTTTACATGATCATCGGGCTTTATTTGGCGATTCCATTTTTGAGGAAAATTCTTATTCAATCCAGTACTCGTGAAATTGAGCTTTTTCTGGTTCTTTGGCTCATTTCCATGTGCTTTACCAGTAAACCACTATATTCCGTAATGCCAAAATTTGACCTCACTTTCTTTTCCGGCTATATCGGATACTTGGTCCTCGGATATTACTTAAGCATCAAGGAGTTTAAGTTCAATATGAATGCTCTCGTCTTCGCACTTATTTATATTCTTATGGTAGTAATAGGTGCTAATTGCACAAACCTACTCAATCAAGATGCAAAAAAACTAAACACCTTCTTTTATAACTACCTATTTGTAACTACAGCAATAGCTGCCGGATCCCTCTTCCTATGGGTTAAAGATGCGGTAAAAGATACGAAGGTGCCAACCTGGATTTCTGGTATTGACCATTATAGTTTTGGAATATTCCTAAGCCATATTATTCCTTTAAACTTCTTGCACCCACTAATTTCCAAATACTTCAGCACGGTCTGGGTAATCCCATTGGCAACCATAAGTGCCGTTATTGTATCCATTGCGATTACATATGCTATTCGGAAATTGCCGTATGGGAAATATGTAAGTGGGTAGATTTTTTGATGGTCAGAAATCTTAAAACAGAAGGGCTTTCTTTCTAGGCACTTTCCGTCGGGCCAAACTACTGGCTATCTGACCTCCATTTTGCTTTTCTGATGGCATTATTCAGTAACTAGGATTAAATAAGTATTTTAGGATGTTTAAGTTGTTTAAGTGAATTAATCCAGCCCATTCATAAGTTTCGAATTACTACAAAAAAAGGATATCAGAAGGAGAGAATAGTTTGGACAAATGCACTTTTTGCTGAGGACCTGCTCGAAAATCCATTGATAGTGAGATTTTTTCTATCAGATGGGTAGGGACATAGGGATATAGCCCTTCAGCATAGCCAGAGTTTGAGGGTCAGTACGGATATTTTTTTGTAGAAAAAATTAATTATATGTCCACATCCTAATGTGCTAGTGGACCGTAAGCAGATGACCGAAGGCACATTGCTCCGGCGAGACAAAAGAATTCCCAAATTTTCTGCCTGGAGAAATGCTCAAATTTTGTTCACCGTAGTGGTCCAATGCTTTTTAAAGTTCCAGCTGGGAATTGAAAAAATCGTCTACCTGATGCTGGTCTTGGGAAAAAGGGAAAACTTCCCGGATCTTTCCTTCCCCGAGCTTCCATAAAATGCAGGACAGACAACTGATCGCAGGACAGTTCCCATGATTGTTCCATATCCTGTGGCAATCTATGATATGCTCATCAGAATAGCCCAGAACTATTCCTTCGGCACTGAATTTGAATTCTGCCAGTCTGTCCATATCTTCTATTGTCTCCTCAATGCCTGTTTTGGTTCCACTCAGTGCGTGTTTTCCCGGCACATGCCACCTTATCTCTTGGTGAAGCACCTCATACAGGACTTCCTCAGACCTCAATGCGTGCGCCTAAAAAAACTGTTGATTATGACCAAGTTTGGATGGTTGAAGTCTTTCATTATATTAGAATTGTTGATTCAGCATATCGTTAATTTTATCAGAAATATGCATGTCCGCTAATATAACAAAATTATGTAAAAACTTGTTGCAGAACTGGTTCATTCCCGATCTTATCGAGATCTTATCAGTGTAACGCCACGGACTTAAGCGTATGCCACAGAAAATCTGCAGTTTGATCGGTAGAAAAAAGTTATTCATCATAGTGGGGCATTCAAGTTATTGGTCAATTGTGTTTCTGTAAAATGGTATACGAAAATTTAAGGATTTTACAAGATCATTTTATTCCATTCTATCTGATTCCTGAAATATCGGTTTAATAATCCAAAGTTTTTAAAAGGGGTTGTCAGAAAATTAGGATATTATGCTATATACCCATAGGAATCTTGGTAGGACTTTAAACTTACCTATGGAGATCAATAATTTTTCCTGTTCATTTTTTTTCCGATGAAAGAGTGGACAATCCCTTGGTTTCCAAGAGCATCAAGCACGATAAAGAATTTATGGGAAGATCCAAATTCTATTATCTTATGGACCGAATAGGTGGATAACTATAATCATTGACCAAATTTCCCTACAAACTGGAGCGTGGATGTTTACAAGGCTCAGGGTAGGATTGGATAGTGGTGGAAATCTGTACAGTTGTCATTCAGCAAAATTAAGGAAAAGTTATCACCATGTCATTCTTGTCTATTTCTGTTCCATGGGAAAGAGGAGCTCAGGATGTGATTGAATTCTTCTGCCCGGTCGAGCCATATGTAATGTGAGGAATGTTCTATCAGGTGGACCGAAACATGGTCTAATAGGTCTGAGATCAGTTTCCAGCTATCTGCCGATAGATAGTCCTCCGTTCCCTGGATGATCGATATGGTAATTGGGAACCGCTCCAAGGTAGGTCGGATATCATAGCTTTCGGGCATGGACCCTCCGATCGCACCCTCTACGGCCGAATTGAAGAAAGCCCTCCCTCCCTTGAAAGATCGCCAGTTCCGTAGGTCGATCATATTGAAAGAAGCGAGCCCCGTAATCTTATAGCGGTCAGATTGCTGTTTTTTGTTCAGTCCTTCTTCTTCCCATAGTCCCTCATCCCTAAGTATGGCTTCAACCTCCGGTCGGTTCCTAAGGGCTTTTATCCTCTTGTGGAATTCAGGAACCAGGTCGATAAAGGTCTTTCCGCGGGGTATAAATGGCGGCATGGACGCCGTAAGCACCATTCCGCGAACATTTTGGGGATATTTCAAATAATAGGAGATGGCCAGGACCGTCCCAAAGGAATGGGCGAAAAGGGTCAATTTTTCCTGCCCGATTTCCTTTCGGAGCGATTCCAGGTCGTCTACCAGGATGTCGAGGGAAAGGTCTCTCACGGAGGAATCCTGTACCCTGGAATATAGGCTTCCCCTTTGGTCAAATAGTACAAAACAAGTGGAATCGGTGCTTCCCCGGACGGCATCCACCAGATAATTGAAGTTATTTCCTGGACCTCCGTGGAGAGAAACGACGGTATCTCCTCTTCCCAAGGAAGTAATGTACAGTCTGGCTTTTCCGTCAGCTGTAGGAAGGTACCAGGAATTCCTCTCCAGTTCATCGAACAGGCCGTTCTCCTGACCGGTCTGGCCTTTGATTGTGAAGTTCAGAAAAAGACAGATGGCAAGAGTCAATGCATTTCTCATATTGTTGGGGCTTTAGGTAATCTGTTGGCTATGTCCACGGAGCCTGAATTTCCTCCGAGCCAAAATGAAATCAACTGATATTCCGCAAGTTGTGTGCCATCTTCAGGTTCCAACATTTTTGATGTCTGTTTCTATAAACATGTTGATCATAGGATTATTATTTAAACCAAATGTGGAAACCTCTCTAAGTCCACTACCAAAGAACTTACTTCTAACGAGTCCAGGGTCAATTTCAGTCACCAACATTCATAGGTGAACGGTTAAAGTTGGGAAGGTAGAGTTTAAATCCTTGAATACCGTCCCCAGAACATAAATATCCTTCAAAAAGAACATATTGAACTACTTCGACAACAAGAGTACAAATGCATCGGCAGAAACATTCAATGTCAAAATAAAGGCTTTCACAAGTCAGTTTAGAGGTGTAGGTAACATCAATTTCTTCCTGTTAAGATTGACCAAATTATTTGTTCAGTCCACAGATTTCGAAACCGATCCGTTCGTTGGGCAACAACGACTTTTACCAGTTTATCATGATTTAATAAACCGTTAAATTACAGACTTAAATACAACCATTCGGTTTCGAAAGAAATTTATTATTTTTTTATGCGCTTTTTGTTTCAAAGTTGAACGGAGTGCTGAAGCTATGGAATGAACGCTTTTGGAAATTCAGCTGCTTAGGTCTTTCTTATGGCTATACCTGATAAAAGAGGGAACTATATACATTCCCTCTTCATTGTTGAAAATAATAAAAATATAGAACAAGCCGTTATTACTACTATCATTGCGTTTCCTCCTGTGGCTTCCGTCAAAAAGCCGAATTAGCCAACGATATTTTTGAAAAGAGTATGCGACAGTTTGCTTTAAACGGCAATGCTCAAATAGTGAAAAAACTGTTGCTGGACAACTACAAGAAATTCGTAAAAAATCCGTTTGACGAAAAGAAACTGATTGCACAGGAAATGGATAAACTAAATGCAAGGTTATCAGTAGCACGCAACAAACTGTTATCTGAAATTATTGATGATGAGGAATACCTCGAAATCAAAAATGAGTGTAAGAAACGAATCGAGAGTTTGGAAGAATAGTTGAGCAAAGACGGTTCTGACACAAATAAAATCAATATAGATAAGTCTCTGGACAGGGCTTTAAAGTATATAGAAAACATTTCCAAAATGTACTGCGAGGGTGAAATCAACACAAGGAGAGGTATAATAGGTTCGATATTCCCTGAAAAATTGGAGTTTGACGGAAAAACGTATCGAACTACCCGAATGAACGCAATCGCAAACTATATCTTTCAGATAATCAAAGGATTACTCCAAAATAAGAACAAGACAAACGAAAATAAATTTCATTTGTCCTGTTTAGTAGCCCGTAGGGGAATAACACCTCTAAGGCAACAGTCTCTTTATCCGCCGCTTACAAACCTTCGCTTTTCCAACTCATCGAATAACTCACTGATTTGATATATTTTTTTGCTGCAATTTGCTATTAAATAAATTTAGTGATTTTTGTTAATATTATTTAATTGTAAAATTTATTTTTTTATTAACTTCAGTGATTCGAATGCTGTCGTTTTGATAAAATCTACTGATAATCAGCTGGTTTTTTCTTTTTCGGATAGAATCCCTAAAGCTGGAGAAAGTCGGGGCTTGTTACATTATTTTTTATATTTCCCAGTATGACACGGTTTTAACTTCAACCTTAAACTTATCTTTCTCAATGAAGGATTTCTTCCAAGCATGCTTTCCAGAGAATAAAACCTCTATCCGGATCGCTATAATCATGTAAAATACGGTTGAAGTTCGAAGGGAGATTATTTTCCAAGAATCTTTGTCTACCTTTTTCACGAATAATCTGCAGATCTTTATCTATCGTCACAATGGCTTCTTTCAGAGTAGTCCTATCTTTCTCTATGTGCCAGATATATGTTGCCTCCTCGGTATCTAGGGTTTCAAGAATTACGTGGTACTTCTGATCACCCGACAGAAGAAATACAAACGCGAATGGACTGAGAACAAACCTAATCTTCATTATATTACTTTGGTGGTGATCTGCTAAAAATTGAACTTGCCTAGAGTGTTTGTATTTTCGTAGTTTAAGGATTTCAGATAATAATTCCTCTTCGTTTGCATATACAGTCTCACCATCCTGTAACTGGTCCGAAGTCAAAATATTTTGCTTTTGAAAAGGCAGCTTGCTTAATACCCCCTTGTTCAGAAACTGAAATTTTACCCCTTCCACAATTTCTTTATTTATCCGTTCAATATCTTCTGATGTGGCAATCTGTGCAACCAGTTTTCCATACTCAAATTCTGCGTTTAACTGAACTTTGATGTTTTTAGTTTTCAGTATCTTGATAAAGTAAGGTTTTAATACCTCAAACTCAGGCCTAATCTCCAAATTTTCGATATGAAATTCTAAAACTGTATGCATCTCTTGAACCTTGTAAGTAAAGGCTACATAGCCATAATGGAACGATAGATCCTCAACGGCTATTTTGGCACTCTTTTCTAAAGTAAATAGGTGACCGGTTTGAGGTTGGAAATCCATTGTAGGTTCGTCGAAAAGCGTTGCCTGTTTGGTTATTTTACGGTAATATATATTTCGTTTGAGAAACATTTTGTCTAGGTAATCGATCTGTACATCCCGATAGTCGTATATCGTTGGATTGATCTCGGATCGCTGCACCCGACCGATGTATTGAATCAATTTACCATGGAAAGCAAAGGGATAGGCCAAAAGAAGTGTGCTGATATGCTGAATATCCGAACCTTCGCCAAAATACTGACCTGTCGTAATAAGTACTTGAAAATTCCCTTCTGACAATGTTTTCCATTTCGCTTTCTTGCTGCTGTCTGAATCATCTCCGCTGAGCGTTATAGTTTCATAATTTGATTTTAGCAATAGATTAAGCGTCTCGATATGTTCTTTTCTTTCGGTAATTATAACCGCCTTTTTCCCTTGATTTAGCTCTGCGGATACATCGTCTACTATTAATCTGTTTCTTGCTGTATCATGAATTAGAATTTGGGAAAGTGTTTCGAAACTGTCGCTTTTAGAATTATAGGGAATATGGAGTTTGGTATTCCGGACGATGATATTTGCCCTTTTGTAATCTTCAATTTCTTCTGGTTGGATTTCCATAATGATATCACCGAGATAAGTAAAGATCAATTTATCATCATTATATTTCCGAAAAGGAGTCGCTGTGAGACTGTAGCAATAAACACTGTTCAGTTTTCCGACGGTAGCACGGTAAGATTCCGCCGGAACATGATGGCATTCGTCGATTAGAATTGTGCCAAATTTGTCCTGAATAATTTCGATATGTTTTGGAAGACTTTGTATCGTTGCAACGGTTATTTTACCAGTACCCAATTTTACTTTTCCCTGCCCTATAATTCCGATATCTGCTTTTGGTATCCCCAAGAATGATTCTATACGTTCTACCCATTGATCTAACAACTGTTTACGGTGCACGACAATAAGTGCAGGTTGTTGTTTGACTGAAATTATCTTCAAGCCAATAACAGTTTTTCCCGTTCCTGGTGGTGCGACGATTACCCCGAAATCTTTTTTTCGTACTGCGCCTACAGCAGTGGTTTGATGTTTTCGCAACGCGGCATTAAAAGAGAATTGGATTGTCGGGAGTTCACGCCTATTGTCGACAAAGTCATGTGCTAAATGTGCTTCTCTACAGAATCGTAGCAATTTCCCAATAAATCCTCTTGGGATGAGGATTTCATTTTCCGTTTCTTCAATTAATTTAAAAAATCTTGGCGTTTCGAAAGTGCTTCTCCCTGACTTTTTCTTGATAATAAAGGCTGAATTGGCAAAATTAAGTTGCTCCTTCAAAAAATTGATGAGTACAAAAGGTATAGCGTGACTATTTAGACGGATCGTATTGCTTAGGGTAATCTTAAGTTTTTCGTCAATAGCTGGGATATAGCTATCTGCACTAGTAGCCCCAGTATCGTTATATAATTCCTCAAGTAAATTTAAACTTACTCTTTTTACTTCTTTTAGATATGCGATTTGATCAGGAAATGGATCCATTGTTTTAGGATCGACAAAGGAACTGTTGCCCTTCTTTACAGCCGGCAAATATAAGGGCAGCGCAATTAGGTTTCCTAAACCTTTCCCTGACAGGCGATCTTGATTTGGAAACAGACGGTCAAAGCTGGAACTCTTATCAAATGGCGAGAATGCACCGCATTGTTCCAAAATATTTATAAATAGCTTACGGCTCTTGCTTGCTGAATATGGGCTCTCAAAGAAAATCCAGATATGTGCGCCATTGCCGGAACGGGACCGTTCAAGATAAGCGGGAACGTTTTTAGCAGTACACGCTTCTAAAAATTTCAATGCCTGTTCTTTCCAGTCGGATTTATCGAAATCAGCTACTAAAAACCAAGAGGTATTGTCTTGCAATAGCGGATAAATTCCGACCTGTTGAAGGCCTTTAAGATGTTTAGCAACTTCCATTTCTGACAATGGCAGGTAAGTTTTGTGTGCATAGCTTTGAAAAGTACCACCATTAGCTTTATGTAGTCGATAATGGTATGGATCATAGCTATAGGCCGGCATATACCCGCTTTTATTTCCCTTCTCCCAGCGTAAAGCAAATACGTCTTCTCGACCTTTAAAAAGGTTGAGAAGATAGCTTATGTCGTCGTTAGTGAACTCCACTTGTTTTTATTTTGGTATTAAGATAACGAATTGGAATATACATCTTAAAAATATTAATAAACTGGTACGCTTTAGTTTCTTTCAGAGGTCTGTTGAGATTTGTTATTAAACGTTGCTTTTTGAAGAATTGTTACTTATCTTTACCAATCGTGGAACGATAAGACCCAATTTTTAGGTCTTATCGTTCCACAAAAGGTAATATGGCGGACAGCGTTTATATATCAGAAAACCTCACTAAACCCCAACTCGAGTTCTTGAAGTTGCTGGATGACTATGAAATTCAGCTATTCAAATTTACCGAAATCGAACAGTTATTGGGGCAAAAGTTTGACAACTTAAGTGAAATCCTAGAAAATCTGGTAGACAAGGAACTGCTTGTACGGATTGAGAAGGGCAAATTTTGCAAACAAGGTTTTAGGGATGAATATGTCATAGGGACTTTCATCGCAGACAACAGTGCTGTTGGGTATTGGTCTGCACTCAATTTACATGGGTTGACGGAACAGTTTTCTAATACTGTCTTTATTCAAACTACACATAAAAAATATGACAAATCAATTCTAGGTACTTCTTATAAATTCGTCAAGATTGCGCCCAATAAAAAACTGGGTATCATACACAATGGTTATGGTAATCTTCAGTACCCGATCACTGATATAGAAAAAACAATAGTAGATTGCTTTGATTTACCTCAACATTCCGGGGGCTACGCGGAACTGATCAGAGCCGTCGGACAAGCGAAATTGCAATCAAATAAATTAGTCGAATATTGCCAGGCTATTAATAATATAGCGGTTACCAAACGAATTGGCTACTTGGTCGAACTTCTCCAAATCATAGGTATGGAACCTTTTATAGATTTTGCCAAGAAACAGGTAAATAATAGATACAACTTGTTTGATCCCCAGGGATTGGAAGAAGGTGAATTTGTTTCGGAATGGCGATTAAGGTTAAATATCAGCCGGGAAGAATTGTTAGACATATCCAATAAACAATACTAAATGATACTGAAAAAGGAAATAGAAAAAAAAGCGTTGGAACACGAAGTGTCCAGAAGTACCATTGACAAGGATTGGGTATTAGGTCATTTTGTCGATGCTATATTTTCGATAGATTCCTGTAGAGAAGCGTTAATATTCAAAGGAGGAACATGTTTACGAAAATGTTATATCCCGGATTATCGTTTTTCAGAAGATTTAGATTTCACATCCATCAGTCCTGATTTTCAATTGGATGAAGATTTATTGCGACAAATCATATCAATAGTACAAGAACGTACTGGTATGCAATTACATTTAGAAAAGCTCACCGATCTTCGACATAACGATATGCCAACTGGCTACGCTGCGATTGTAAAGTTTTGGGGAGCCGATCATTCGAAGGACCAAATTCCGCCAGATCCTTCCCGTTGGACGACTTCGATTAAGATTGAAATTATTTTGTACGAGAAGATGCTGTTTGAACCTAGTATGAAAACAGTGTACCATGACTATTCTGATCAGCTGAGTTCTGCAGTCAATGAAATTGTCTGTTACGATATAAGAGAAGTGTTATCTGAAAAGTTAAGAGCTCTGATTCAACGCTCCTATACAGCACCTCGAGACTATTATGATATTTGGTATTTGTCGAAATATGTTGACAATCTGCCTTGGTCAGAAATTAAACAGGCTTTTTTAGAGAAAATGGCATTTAAAGGACTCGAGTTTACGGGTGTAGATCAGCTTCTGAATGCTAAAATTGAAAACACGGTGAAACGAGCATGGAAAAATAGTTTAGGGCATCAGATCGCAAGTAGAAAGCTACCGGCTTTTGATGAAGTTAAAAAGGACTTGGAATTATTGTTTAATGAAATCTTCGAAACGAGATAATGCCATTTAATGAGAACTCACGAGTAAAGATTCCTGCCCTCCTCCACTTAATGAAGCTGGGTTACACCTATATTCCCTTATTCTTTTGAAATATAATTTTCTAAATGCGAGTAGGTTGTTTTATAACCCTTTAAGGTATTTTCCCGAAACCCATTACCCAGCAAGGAATCCATTTTATGGTTATGATCTTTTAAAACCGTCAATAATCTCTTTTGGTTTTCTACCTTCCCTGTAATTTTAGCCTTTAACAGTTCAATTGTTGGGGTTTCTCCCATTTTCAGGATTTCAAGGTGGATAGCTGCAACTTTCAGATTCAAGGTTTCCAAATAGCTGTTTAAAGTTTTGACCTCCTCGGTATTTCCTTTTGATCGATTTGCTTTAGAATTACATCGATTGGGGTCACAATTCTTTCCTGTAGAGATTTCACAGACTGATCCATTGATCGTAATTCTCATGTAAATGGGCTTAGCTCCACTGACATAATTCTTTGGTTTCTTCAAATAGAAGAGCAAGGAATAATTTGCACTCATAATTTAACATTTAAAAGTGTAACAAAATTAGCCTTGCAGCAAAATCGTATCAAGATGTTCAATTATAGAACATGTTGTAAGCCAGTGATTTGAATATGTTTCAGTGAGTACTTCAATCGAATTTAATGACTCACTAAAAGTTTGCGAATTTCTGAACATTTTGACCGGCCATAAAAACAAAAAAGCCTGCAAACGTTCAATTTGCAAGCTTTTGTATGTTTTGATCTTAGATCTGGTAGCCCGTAGGGGAATCGAACCCCTGTTTCAAGAATGAAAATCTTGCGTCCTAACCCCTAGACGAACGGGCCATTTTGCTTTGGTGATGCAAATATAGAAGCTTTATCTATTCTTCCAAAATATTTTCACCTGCAAAAATATAACTCCTTGGCTCTGAAATCAATATTTTTATATTAAATCAAATCCAATGTCTGTTCTGAAGTACTTTCCTTCGAAAAATATGCGTCCAGCGTCAGCGGTTGCCTGTTGCAAAGCTGAAAACAAATCCTCTTCAAGAGCGGTAACGGCCAATACCCTGCCGCCTGCAGTCACTACATTGGCGCCTTCTTGTTTTGTGCCCGCATGGAAGACAATAGACTCTTTCACGTTCTCCATGTTCGAGATAACCTTTCCTGTTTCATATTTTCCTGGATAGCCACCAGAAACAATAACCACAGTAGCTGCAGTCTTATCGGTAACGGTATAAGAACGGCTGGCAAGATCTTCCTTAGCAACACCTTCCAATAGATCCACTAAATCAGACTCAATACGTACAAGAACAGATTCTGTCTCTGGGTCACCCATACGTACATTATATTCGATAACATAAGGCTCTCCATCCACATTCATCAGACCTATAAAGATAAATCCTTTATAAGGAATACCATCTTTCTTCAAGCCATCAACGGTAGGTTTTATAATTCGTGATTCCACTTTGTCCAAAAACGCTTGATCAGCAAATGGAACTGGAGAAACAGAACCCATACCACCGGTGTTCAATCCTGTATCACCTTCACCTATCCTTTTATAATCCTTTGCTGAAGGCAATACTTTATAGTCATGTCCGTCTGTAAGAACAAATACGGATAGTTCAATCCCTTTCAAGAACTCCTCTACCACGACTACATCAGATGCAGCTCCAAATTTGGACTCGTTGATCATTTCTTTCAATTCAGCTTTAGCCTCTTCGTAAGAATCTAAGATCAAAACACCCTTTCCTTGTGCCAGTCCATCGGCTTTCAATACGATCGGTAATTTTTGAGTGTCCAAATATGCCAATCCTTCATCAAGGTTTGTTTTATCGAATGACTTGAACGCTGCAGTCGGGATATTATGGCGAATCATGAATTCCTTGGAGAAATCCTTTGATCCTTCCAGCTGTGCTCCTTCTTGTTGAGGACCTACGATAGCGATATTTTTGAGGTCTTCTCTCGAAAGGAAGAAATCATGAATACCTTTTACCAATGGCTCTTCAGGACCTACAACAATCATTTCCACATTATTCTTTAAAGCAAAATCGGCGATTCCTTCAAAGTCAGTAACTTTCAACGGAACATTTTCGCCGTATTGTTCAGTTCCAGCATTCCCTGGAGCGATATATAATTTGCTTAGTTTTGGGCTTTGTGAGATTTTATAGGCAAAGGCAGACTCTCTACCTCCAGAGCCGATGATCAGAATATTCATACCGCAAAGATATTGAAGCAGATGAGAAATCCGATTTCAAAAAAATATTTTATAGAGAATAAGCCTAAATTTTCGTATAATTATAAAGAATTAGCCAGCTTAATTATGAAGAAACTCTTAGCCTTAATAGGCGTACTGGGTTTAGCCAGTTTTCTATTCCAAGCCTCTGCACAGTCTACCGATGCATTTCAAACCAAAATGACGCAGATTGCCGATAAATTCCCACAAGAAAAATTACATATACAGACAGACCGCAACAACTATGGTGCAGGCGAAACCATTTGGTACAAGATGTATTCGACGATCGACATCGCAAACAAAATATCTGTGCTGTCCAACGTAGCCTATGTTGAACTGATCAGCCCATCTGGCGAGGTCACATCCCAAAAAATAAACTCATTGTTCAGTGGTGTTGCTGTCGGAGATATAACTCTTTCCGACACCTTGGTGGAGGGCTCTTATCGAATGCGGGCATATACCAATTGGATGCGCAACAGCAGCAGCGATTATTATTTCGAGAAAGTCCTGAATATTGGTAACCTCAGGGCAGATAACATCATCAGCAGTACGCAATTGATATCAGAGGGTGAGAATGAATACTATCTTCTACAATTCAAGAATCCAAATAATGCTGAATGGAAAAAGTCTTCCGTATCATATGCTGTATTAAATGGTGAAGAGGTGATAGATCGTGGGCGAGAAACCATGCAGCCTGATGGTACCATAAAAATAAAAGTAACCGATAAAAACCGTGGAAAACCGATTTCCCTACGCTTCAAAAATGTGGATGAATCCACGGTAAAAAAGTTGATCAACACCAATATCTTCAACAAAGAAAACAGTGTGCAGTATTTTCCTGAAGGAGGTCAGATCGTCGGCAATGAGGTGAACAGGATTGCTTTCAAAACATTGAACCCTAAAGGACTTGGGATTAAAGCCCAAATAACTATAGTAACCCCTAATGGAGAGACTGCAGCAACACTTGAAACCAATGAACTGGGTATGGGATCTGTATCTAGCTATTTCGCAACGGGGAAAAAGTTCAAGATTGTAACAAAGTTTGAAGACGGAACCGAGCAAACAATGGATATGAGTGATATACCTACGAGCAGTATCTCCATTGCATTGAACAACACTAATCCAGACAAATTTTTTGTTCAAGCCAATATATCAGAGGACAGAATAAATAGTGAAGAAATCTATTTGGCAGTTCAACATTTGGGAACCATTTTTTACATGTCTAAAAACAAGGCAAATAAAACCAATGTATTGTTCACGGTGCCTAAAGAAAATCTTCCAACAGGGGTATTGACAGTCAGTTTGCTGAACAAAGATTTCTTGCCGATTTCTGAAAGACCGATGTTTAATTATTCCGCATCCAGCTTGATGCAAAATGAGATTAAATTGGATAAACAGAGCTACGGTCTAAGAGAAAAAGTAAATACTGAAATAGAGGTAGGAAATCCGGGAGACAGCTTAAGGTATGCTGCAATGTCAGCTTCGGTGGTCAACATGAAGAACTACAAGGATGATGTTCCAAATTCGGTGAGTATCTTGAGCTCGCTATATCTCAATGCGGATATTAAGGGATTTATTGAAAAGCCTAGCTTTTATTTCAATGAAGACGGAACAATTAAAGCCACTGATTTAGATAATTTGCTCTTGACTCAAGGGTGGAGAAAAATTAATCTCAACAAACTTGATTCAATAGATGCTTCTACGCCTAAATATCCAGCTGAAAAAGGACTTACCATCAGTGGAAATATCAATAAGGTCGGTAGAAAGACAGGGATTCCCAACTCCAAGGTCCAACTGATCTCCACGAACAATTTCATGGATTTTATCGATACGGTTACGAACTCGGAAGGGCACTTCTCCTTCGACAACCTCTTGTTTCCAGACAGTGTCAAATTCTTGATCTCTGCAAGGAATCAAAAAGGAAAGAACTTTGTCGATATTATCGAAGACAAACCTGTAAGACCAGAAATCAATTTCGACAAAAGTGCTCCATTAATTTTGAATGATATCAATAAACTGAATGAAGATCAGCTATTAGCTAATAAGAAGTTCTACGATCAATTGGAAAGAAAAGGGATTATGGACAAGGTTTTTCAAATCGAGGAAGTAACCGTTCGTGCACAGCGACCAAAAGCCTCCGAAAGATCTTCCAACCTAAACGGTCCGGGTAATGCAGACCAAATCATCACAGCAGAAGAACTCAGCACTTGCGCAACATTGGAGATGTGTCTGAACGGAAGACTTATGGGCGTATTTTTCCAAAATGGTGTGCCGATGAATACGAGAGGAAATGTTCCGATGCAAGTGGTTATAGATGGTATGTACGTGGAATCCGATATGTTATCGATGATTAATCCACAAGACGTTCAAAGTGTGGAGGTCTTGAGAAATACAAACTTTACAGCTATCTACGGCTCATTTGGTGGCGGTGGAGTCATTATTATCACTTCAAAAACCGGAAGAGATGCGCAGCGATCTTCATTCCAACCTACGGGAATATTATCAATCACTCCGAAAGGAATATCCATATCCAAGGAATTCTATAAACCAGTATACGATGTAAGCTCAGACAAACAATTCCAAAATGACCTGAGAACTACCATTCACTGGGAACCTGGAATTGTGGCAGATAAGGATGGTAAGGCAAAATTTGACTTCTTCACGTCCGATGAGGCCGGAACTTACAGAATGATTATTGAAGGAATTGATTTTCAAGGCAAAATCCTCCGAAAGATCATCAACTTCGACGTAAAATAAGAAAATGCTGTCTTACTTGGTTAAGACAGCATTTTATCTTTAATTGCTTTATACCTTCAAATATTATCCACAAAGCTGTTTATAAACGGTAAATTGTTGTTATAAACTTTATTTTTTCCGTAAATTTCCATACTTAACAAAGTAAAACCATATGGGTGCATTCTTAAATACTCAAATCTCAGATCACATCTGTTATATCCAATTAGATCGTGGAAAATCAAATGCTATGCATTTGGAGATGATTGAAGAAATCTCGAACACTTTTCAGACTTTAAAGGACGACCCTACCATATTTGCGGTTGTCTTACAGGGCAAGGAGGGTTTTTTCACTTCTGGTCTTGACTTAATTACGCTTTATCAATACGACGAAGCTCAGATGAGGACTTTTTGGGACAAATTCATCAACCTGATCGAACAGCTCGTATCCTTTCCAAAACCTTTCGTTACGGCAGTTACAGGGCATAGTCCTGCTGGGGGATGTGTTTTAGCATTATGTTCCGATTACCGTGTTATGGCAGCAGGTGAATATATCATAGGGTTGAATGAAGTACCTGTAGGCATCATAGTACCTAGCAGTATTTTCGAACTATACAGCTTCTGGATTGGCTCTGGCAATGCAAGCCGGTTCCTTTTGGAGGGAAAGTTACTGAACCCTCAAGAGGCTTTAAGTGCTGGATTAATTGATGAAGTCGTAAACTTTGACCGAATCCAAGGAACTGCAACACGCAAGATCAAACAATACTTACAGTTTGAGCCCAATGCGTGGCAGGCTTCAAAATTAAATATCCGCAAACATTTGATCCAACAAGTTCAAGAAACAAAAGGTGCAGCAATCGACCAAGTATTGGAACGTTGGTGGGCACCTTCCACAAGGTCTATTTTGAAGACCATAATTGATAACCTTACTAAAAAATCTTAATTATATGAGCGTACAAGGAGCTTTACAGAAAGATGCATTAAAAGGCAAAACAGTAGTCGTAACAGGTGGTGGAACTGGCTTGGGTAAGGCGATGTCGACTTATTTTTCCGAGTTGGGAGCCAATGTGGTTATTACCAGTAGAAAACTCGAAGTCCTTGAAGAAACCGCAAAAGAGATACAAAATAAAACAGGATATCCTGTTTTACCAGTTGCATGTGACATCCGCAATACGGAAGAAATTAAGCTGGTCCGAGAAAAAGCAATCCAACTCTTTGGAAGGGTAGATGTATTGGTAAACAATGCTGCTGGGAATTTTATATCACCAACTGAAAGACTGTCAGCAAACGCTTTTTCAACGATTATTGACATTGTCCTGAAGGGTACAGTTAACTGTACTTTGGAATTTGGAAAACATTGGATTGAAAACAAACAAGCAGCAAATGTTTTGAACATAGTCACGACCTATGCCTTTACGGGCTCAGGTTATGTCGTTCCTTCGGCTGTGGCAAAAGGAGGGGTCGTGACACTTACGAAATCATTGGCCGTAGAATGGGGTAAATATGGCATCCGTCATAATGCAATTGCACCAGGACCTTTCCCTACCAAAGGTGCTTGGGACAGGCTCCTTCCTGGAGAATTGGCGCAGAAATTCGACTTTAAAAATAGAGTCCCTTTGAAACGCGTGGGTGAACACCAAGAATTGGCAAACTTGGCAGCTTTCTTGATATCTGATTTTGCTGGCTATATTAATGGCGAGATAATCAGCATTGATGGTGGAGAATGGTTGCAAGGAGCAGGTCAAATGAATGGAATGGAAGCAATCCCAGCAGAAATGTGGGACACTATAGAACAAACTATCCGGAAAAACAACAAATAATCATGATCAAAAATTACGGTCTGGATTTAATAGCATTCATCGTGCTATTGGGCTCTTGTAATAATTCTCAAAAAAGTGCCTCGGCACAACAGGATACAGTGAAACGAGCAACCCTTAACAAACCCGAAGAGATCCAGCAAATCTCAGAGGTCATTACTCGTTTTGTGCGCGCTTATCTGAGCCAAGACAATGAAAAAATCAATGCCCTAATTCATCCTGAACACGGAATGGCGATTATCTATCGACCAGGCGTCATGGATGATTTTAAATTAGTGGATACTTTTGACTTTAAATCTCCTGTACCTGAGTCTTATCCATATTCCACATTTCAGAATGATAAAATGTTAACATTTGAATCACTTCCTGAATTTAAATGTGAAACAGATAAATGGACAAAATATGGCTTCTCTAGTGATACAACCGCTAAAAGCGTAACCCATTTACTAGACACCATCATGAAATATCAAGGTGAATTCAATGAAGTAAAATACGATGATAAAACACTTTCTCGAGTTTCTGCTCTTGAAGACGGTAGTTATCGAGTGATTTTAAACCCTACAGACGAACACTTTTTAATATTTCATGTTAAACAATTTGAGGGTTCTTGGTATGTAACGCTATTGGACCGTTCTTATGGTAATTGCGATGCCTAATTATTAATTGAAATATAAAATCACGACAAAAAATCCAAGACATGGGTAATTTAGATAAAGACACACAAGCAAGAATTGACCAGTGGCTGACTTCAGAATATGATAAAGACACGGTCGCTAAAGTCCAAGAATTAGTGGACAATAACCAAGAGACAGAACTCTTAGATTCTTTCTACAAAGAATTAGAGTTCGGAACAGGAGGACTTAGAGGCATTATGGGTGTTGGTTCAAATAGAATGAACAAATATACCATTGGCAAGGCAACACAAGGATTAGCGAATTATTTGAAAAAACAATTCCCTGACCAAGAAATCAAAGTGGCAGTATCCTATGATAGCAGGAACAATTCGCAAGAATTTGGTCATTTGGTTGCCGATGTTTTCTCCGCAAACGGGTTTCAGGTCTATTTATTTAAAGAATTAAGACCTACCCCAATATTATCTTTTGCAGTACGCCATTTCAAATGTCAGGGAGGAGTGATGCTAACAGCTTCACACAACCCAAAAGAATACAATGGCTATAAAGCATATTGGAATGACGGTGGCCAGCTGGTAGCACCTCATGACGAAGAGGTTATTACTGAAGTCAATAAAATCAAATCTGTTAAGGACATTAAATTTGACAGAAACGAAAAGAATATCCATTTGGTGGATGAGGACTTTGATCAAATCTACATTGATGCAAACCTGAAACTAAGCATTCATCCGGAGTCTGTAAAATCACAGAAAGACCTTAAAATTGTCTATTCTCCAATTCACGGAACTGGTATAACCATTGTCCCTAAAATGCTTGAGGCTTGGGGTTTTACGAACATTACGGTTGTTGATGAGCAGGCTAAACCGGACGGGAATTTTCCAACGGTGGTTTATCCAAATCCAGAGGAAGAAGATGCGATGTCAATAGCCATGAGAAAAGGCGAAGAAATCGATGCGGATGTTGTCATGGCAACAGACCCTGACGCTGACCGCGTAGGGGTAGCTGTAAAATTGCCTTCGGGAGAATTCCAACTCATCAATGGTAATCAAATCGGAAGTTTATTGACCTATTATGTACTTTCAAGCAAAAAAGACCTCGGTCAATTAAAGGATAACCAATACATCGTTAAAACCATTGTAACGTCTAACCTATTCTCAGATATTGCCAAATCTTTTGATGTTAAAACTTATGAAACATTAACGGGCTTTAAGTTCATCGGAGAGGTGATGACCAAGTTGGAAGGCAAGGAGACTTATTTGGTTGGTGGAGAAGAAAGTTATGGATTCCTTGTAGGTGATTTGGTCAGAGATAAAGATGCGGTAAATTCATGTGCATTTATTGCTGAAATGACAGCATATTTCAAAAGCCAAGGAAAATCTCTTTATGATGTTTTGATTAAGCTATACCTAGATTACGGTTATTACAAAGAAAAGCTGATATCATTAACGAAAAAAGGAAAAGCTGGTGCGGATGAAATCAAACAGATGATGGCAGACCTTCGAGCAAATCTTCCTAAGACTTTGGGATCAATTGAAGTAACCGAAGTTAGAGATTATGAAAGCAGCGAAGCTACAGACATGGCCACTGGTAAAAAATCTAAAATTGACTTACCGAAGTCTGATGTGTTACAATTTATCACAAAAGATGGTGATGTAATTTCCGCAAGACCTTCAGGTACGGAGCCGAAAATAAAATTCTATTGTTCAGTAAGGGAAAATCTTGAATTTACCACTGAATTAGGACAGATTTCTAACCGCCTAGATGACAAGGTCAGAGAGATGATGGCAGATATTGTGAAGGATTAATGGAAAAATGGAAAACAATAGACTCTAAATATATTATTCAACGTCCTTGGGCAACTCTTCGCGTCGACAAGCTGGAGATGCCCAATGGCAATATAAAAGATGAATATTATGTTCTGGAGTATCCCACCTGGGTCAATATGGTTGCCATTACAGAAGACAACCAAGTAATTTTCGTGAAGCAGTATCGTCATGGTGCTAGCCAGATTATGGTTGAGCTTCCAGCTGGAGTCGTAGAAGAAAACGAAGACCCCGAAATTGCAGCACGCAGAGAACTTTTGGAAGAAACAGGCTATGCATTCGATGATATTTCATACGTCTGCGAGCTGTACGCAAATCCCGCAACCTCAGGAAATCTAACTTATACCTACCTTCTGACTGGAGGAAGGAAGGTGCAGGAACAAGAACTTGATCCTTCTGAAGACATTGATGTGGTATTGATGGATCTTGAAGATGCCAAACTGTTTCTATTTGACAATAAGATCGGGCAGGCATTACATACCTCTGCTCTATTCTATACATTAAAAAAGTTAGGCAAGCTATAACCTTGCCTAACTTTATTCTTTATACTTCCCTCTTTACACAATAATTGACGCTGTTTTCGTATCTTTGCCGCATGGCAAGAGAAATTTACGAAACCAAGCGAAAAGCGTTAAAAATTAACCTTAATCCTGATATTTACGGGACTTTTGCAGAAATCGGAGCAGGACAGGAAGTCGCCCGCAATTTCTTCGAAGCAGGTGCCGCATCCGGAACCATTGCGAAGACAATGTCAGCTTATGACATGGCCTTCAGTGACGCAATCTATGGAGTAGAAGATTCAGGAAGATATGTGAGCAGAACAAGGCTCACAAAAATGCTTGACCATGAATACAACCTGCTAACAGAACGCCTTCATGGCGAAAAATACTGCAGTAAAACATTCTTCGCTTTTGCCGATACCGTAACAACCCTTAACTTCACTAAAACTAACGAACCTCATGGATGGATAGGAATCAGATTCCAACATGAAGTCGGCGGCCCTACAAACGATATCATTATCCACGTAAGGCTATTGGACAGTGACAATAGATTGCAGACCAAAGTATTGGGGATATTAGGGGTAAATCTAGTTTTTGCAGCATATTACTACTCAGAGAACCCACAGACAATGATCGAATCTCTTGTCGACAACCTATCAGTAGGTTCTGTGGAAATCGACCTGGTGAAAGTTTCAGGCCCATTGTTTGAAAAGGCAAATGAACGCCTGTTGAACCTGTATTTAATCGCAAAAGGATTCTCCAAAGCTGCCATCTTCAAACCTGATGGAAAAGCAGCGCAGATAAAAGACTATCTATACAAAAAGAACATCATCATCCTGCGCACCAAATATCGCCAGAAATCAAATCCTAACTTTGATCTCTTTAACCTCGCTGTCGAGGAGTTCCTAAAGAATACAAAGGCAGTTCCAGAAAACACGGTTGTGCTGATCGAGGTACTGATGGGGAATGTTCTGGATGAAAACACCAATATATCCAATGAAGATTTGATCTATTTCGCCGAACGTGCAGAATACCTATGTTCCACAGGAAACAATATCTTGGTTTCAAACTTCAGAAGGAACAACCACTTGGCAGAGTTCGTTCAGACTTTCAAACCAAAGCATGTCGGCATCGCAACAAATACGGCCAATTTGAAGAATATCTTCAACACCGATAATTACAACAAAGAAAACTACACAAACGAACTCCTAAGCTATATCTCAGGGATGTTCAGTAAAAACGTGAAGCTATATGCATACCCTTATCTGGACAAAAAATCAGATAAAATTATAACCACCAAAAATCTCCCTGTAGCCGAAGAAGCTAAACCTTTGTTTGACTTCCTAATCAACAATAGATATATCGTGGATATCGAAAACTATGACGAGAAATTCGTAAAAACAGTATAAGAATATATCAAATAGAAAGGGGCAAAATTTTATTTGCCCCTTTCTATTATAAATACTTTTTAAGGACTGAATACAGAATCTTCAGATCATGCTCAGTTAAGGTCGCACTGCTCACATCCATCTGAGTATAGTGATGCTTAAACCCTTTAATCGCAGCATCTAAATTCTTTACGTCATAGCCTATAACTTTTAATGCAATCTTCGGATCAAATCCAATAGGCGGATTCTCCAAAACATCATCATACCAATATCCAAAACCCTTTTCAGCTAAAATCTTCCACGGGAATCGTGAAGGATCATTCTTCCGCGTTGGAGCATAGTCCATATGGCCGATAAAGTTTGCCTGAGGGATTTTATAAGTTTCTTTCAAATAAGCCAACAATTGAACCAAGGCATTGATCTGAACCTCTGGCCATGGATCACTGCTTCCATTATTGTCCAGTTCTATCCCAATAGATGATGAGTTCATGTCGGTATCATTGCCCCAACGGCCTAAACCAGCATGATGAGCACGGTATAGATCATTCACCATTTGGACCACTTTCCCATCTCGACCAATCACATAATGTGAGCTAACACCAACCTTTTCATTATGAAAGGTTCTCACCGTTTGATCCAAATCTTTCTGTGCAGTATGATGGATCATAACATAATTTGGCTTTCTAACACCAAAATTTGTCGAAGCAATCCATTCCTTATTATTGGTATTAACTCTTTCCAACTGCCCTTTTACAGGCGCTTCCTTATAAACTTCAGAAAAGTCTTTCGCTTTCTTCTTATAAATTTTCTCTGTGCTAGCATACTTTCCACCCCCACAAGAGCTAAGTGCTAAGGCAACAGTAAAATAAACTAAGTATCTTTTTATCATCATTAAAAATTAATTAATTTCTGCTATAAGGCATCTACAACAAATTCTGGTCGATCCATTCCCGGTTCCAGTTCAATGATCTGTAAGTTTCTAAACTCCATTTTTGCACCTTCCGCCTCTAAACAAAGATAGCCTTTACGCTTAGATGCAAAGCGGATGCTGTTTACAAATTTTCCATTTACAGCGAGTTTCACAGTTCCATCAACGCATACAACCGTATACTTGTTCCATTCTCCAACACCAAGACATCTGTTCTCCAGCGATTTGCTGCGCACTCCCCTTGGATTATCTGGCGATGCGGTCATTCCTCCAGCACCAAACAACTCCCCATGGACATAAGCAATGGGCTGTTGTTGTCCATTAACAGCATGCTGGTTCACCCAATCCAACTCCAACATCTGCACTTCCATTCCCATTGGCAGCCTGGAATTAGGGTCAGCTTTAGCATCACACCACACAAAAATCCCCGAATTACCCCCCTTCTCCAAATGACGCCACTCAACGTGCATAATAAAATTCTCATACATCTTCTCCGACCTTACAACACCAATCGGATTACCACTGTTCTGCAGCAATTTGCCCTTCGCCTTCCAAGTCGTATCAGAAGTGTTAACATCAAACCATTGAATAGGCTTGCCCTTTCCTTTGCCATTCAAAATGGATTCATCAAAACTCTTTTCAACACCAAATTGAAAAAGTTTCTGCTGAGCTACCGCAAATTGGATACCTAAAAAAAGAAAACTAAAGATAATGAGGATAGAAATATAGGTTTTCATGTTCTAATGTTGTTGTTTGAAAACCTAAAATAAGAAAAACTTATAGGACTCTTTCCACATCCCTAAAATGAAAAAAGCCTTTGCTCAAAAATAGAGCAAAGGCTTTATGAATATGTATGCAGAAATCTATTAAATCTCTGCGTATGCTTCCATTGGAGGACATGAACAGATCAATGTTCTGTCACCTTGAGAATCATTAACACGACCTACTGAAGGCCAGAATTTGTTGACTCTTAAGTACTCAATAGGATAAGCAGCAGTTTGACGTGAATATGGTCTGTCCCATTCGTCTACAGTTACTACTCTTGCAGTGTGTGGAGCATTTTTCAAGACATTGTCTTTTTGATCAGCATCACCACTTTCAACCGCAGCAATTTCAGAACGGATAGCAATCAATGCATCAGAGAACCTGTCTAACTCTGCTTTAGACTCAGACTCCGTTGGCTCAACCATTAAGGTACCAGCAACAGGGAATGAAACAGTTGGAGCATGGAAACCATAGTCCATTAAACGCTTAGCGATATCGGCAACTTCGATTCCGGCATTTTTGAAGCCACGACAATCCAAAATCATCTCGTGTGCACAACGACCATTCGCACCAGCATATAATACTGGGTAATGTTGCTCTAAACGAGCTTTAATATAATTTGCGTTCAAGATTGCTGTTTTGGTTGCATTGGTTAATCCTTCAGCACCCATCATAGCGATATATGCATGAGAAATAACTAAAATTGAAGCAGAACCAAATGGAGCAGCAGAAACTGCAGAGATACCTTCTTCTCCTGAAATCTCTATAATCTCATGGTTAGGCAAGAAAGGAACCAAGTGTTCCGCTACACCGATAGGACCCATACCTGGACCACCACCACCATGTGGAATACAGAATGTCTTGTGCAAGTTTAAGTGACAAACGTCAGCTCCGATAAATCCAGGACTTGTCAAGCCTACCTGAGCATTCATATTTGCTCCGTCCATATATACCTGACCACCATTTTCATGTATGATATTACAGATCTCAATAATAGGCTCCTCAAATACACCGTGAGTAGATGGATAAGTAACCATTAATGAATTTAAGTGAGCAGCATGCTCAGTTGCTTTCGCTCTTAAATCCTCAACATCAATATTTCCACGTTCGTCACATTTAACAACCACAACTTTTAATCCTGCCATCGATGCAGAAGCTGGGTTTGTACCATGCGCAGAAGCAGGAATCAAACAGATGTTTCTCTCAAAGTCACCACGGCTATGGTGATAAGCACGGATTACCATTAATCCAGCATATTCACCTTGAGCACCTGAGTTTGGTTGGAATGACATCTTAGCAAAACCAGTAATCTCACACAACCAATCGTTTAATTCATTGATCAATTGCATATATCCTCCTGTTTGGTCAGCTGGCGCAAATGGATGCAAGCCTCCAAAACGTGCCCAAGTCACAGGAACCATCTCTGTTGTTGCATTCAATTTCATTGTACATGATCCCAAAGGAATCATAGAATGACACAAAGAAAGATCTTTTGCCTCAAGAGACTTGATATAACGTAGCATCTCACTTTCTGAGTGGTAGCTGTTAAATACAGGGTGGGTTAAGTATTCTGAAGATCTTTCCAATTCCTCAGGAATAGAAGTACCGATCTCCTTAACCAATGATTCCAAATCTACATCATTAGCAGATTTTCCTTTGATTTTAGCAAATACCTTAACAATAGTCTGGATATCTTCAAAAGTTGTTGTTTCATCGATTGAAATTCCTACAGTACCATCTTGGTAGAAGAAATTTACTTCATTGTTCAAAGCTTCACTTTTCAATCCACCAACTTCTTCACCTAATTCAAAACGAAGAGTATCAAAGTAAGATTTATTTACTTGTTTGTATCCTAATGCTTGAATAGCTTTATCAGTCAGTTTGGTCAGATCGTTGATGCGCTGAGCAATATTTTTGATGCCTTGAGGACCATGATATACAGCGTAGAATGATGCCATAATAGCCAATAGAGCTTGAGCAGTACAGATGTTTGAAGAAGCTTTATCTCTACGAATATGTTGTTCACGTGTCTGTAAGGCCATACGCAATGCATATTCACCGTTCGAATCAGAAGTTACGCCAATGATTCTTCCTGGAATATTACGTTTGTAGCTATCTTTAGTAGCGAAAAATGCTGCGTGAGGTCCACCAAATCCCATTGGTACACCAAAGCGTTGTGAGTTACCTACCACAACATCAGCACCCCATTCTCCTGGAGGCGTCAATAATGCCAAAGACATTAAATCTGTAGCCACACAAACCGTGATATCTTTATCATGAGCATATGCAGCAAATTCTTTATAGTCATTTACAGTACCGTCGGCAGCTGGATATTGTACAAATGTTGCAAACACATCGTCAGTCAGATTTTCGATTGTTAGGTCAGCAACACGGATCTCAACACCAAATGGAACAGCTCTAGTTTGTAAAACGTCTAAAGTTTGAGGGTAAACATTTGGAGTAACCAAGAAAACATTAGCATCTTTATTCTTACGAGTGCTGTACAGCATAAACATACCTTCTGCTGCTGCAGTAGCCTCATCCAATAAGGATGCATTCGCGATTTCCAAACCTGTTAAGTCCGAAACCATTGTTTGGAAGTTTAATAATGCTTGAAGACGTCCTTGAGCGATTTCAGCTTGGTATGGTGTATATTGTGTATACCATCCTGGATTCTCGAAAACATTACGTTGAATAACTCCTGGAAGGATTACATCATTATATCCTTGACCGATATACGACTTGAAAACCTTGTTTTTTTCTGCTATTTGAGCGATTTTTTCCAAATAAGCAACTTCGCTAAGCGCTGGAGGAAGATTTAAAGCTTGTTTCTTGCGGATTTGTGCAGGAACGGTCTGCTCGATCAGTTCATCTACTGACCCAACACCAAGCACGTTTAACATTTCCTCTACTTGGGCAGAGCTAGGACCATTATGACGATCCTCAAATTTTTCTTGGTAAAATACGTTACTCATTTTCGTATTGATTGTAACTTTTGAGACTGATTAACTATCTGTTATCCATAATATTTAAATAGAATTCCTATTCAAAAATTTAGATGTGCAAAGATACGGTTTTTAAAGGTAATTTTAATGGACACCATCAGTTGAAAAACTTTTATTAACACATCAATCGATTGCATACTTTTTTGAATTACAAACAATATTTCCCTCAATAATTTAGCATTGTAGTAGCGAATCCTTTCATTTATTTTAAATGAACAAAATTATACAACATCAGAACACATAGATACGACTCAACAATTTGACCTAGGTATTAAAAAAACGGCAATAAATCCCCCAAAACATTTAATTTTCTGCATTAAACTACCAATCTTTGATACCTTTATTTTAGCATTAAAGGACTTAATATTAAATATTTACAATAATTTTTATCATTATATTTAAAATAGGAATCTTTGCTAATTTAGGCCTGAATCAATTTATAAATGTATGCTTAAATTAAACGTTAGGAATGAAACCAACCGCCTGTCTGCCGTCATATTAGGAATAGCAAATAGCAATGGCTCCACTCCTACTGCCGAAGAAGCCTATGACCCAAAATCATTAGAACACATCCTTGCAGGAACATATCCCAGTGAATCAGATATGGTATTCGAACTAACAGCGTTCAAAGATGTGTTAAACAGATATGGTGTGGAAGTTTACCGCCCTGAAACCATAGAAAACCTGAACCAGATATTTACCAGAGATATAGGATTCGTAATCGACGACTATTTCATCAAATCCAATATCCTCCCCGATAGAGCAAAAGAATGGGAAGCAATTCTTTACATCATTGATCAAATCGACCCCCAAAAAGTAATTACAGCTCCTGAACATATACATATGGAAGGTGGAGATGTAATCCTATGGAAAGAATATATTTTTATTGGAACTTATTCCGGAGAAGACTATTCTCAAATAAATACCGCAAGGACCAATAAAGCCGGTGTAGAATTTATTAAAGAAAAGTTCCCGAATAAAATTGTCAAAGATTTTGATCTAATCAAGTCTATGACAAACCCAAGAGCAAATGCCTTGCACCTGGACTGTTGTTTTCAACCTGTTGGCGAAGAAAAAGCGATCATATTTCCAGGAGGATTCAGAAAAAAAGAAGACGTTGATTTTCTAAAAGACCTTTTTGGTGAAAACAACTTATTTCAAATCTCAGCGGATGAGATGTATGAAATGTTCTCCAATGTTTTCTCCATATCCCCAAATGTAGTAGTTAGTGAAAAGAACTTTACTCGGCTGAACAATTGGCTGCGAGAGCAAAATATAATTGTTGAGGAAATCCCTTACCATGAAATCGGAAAACAAGAAGGCTTACTTCGTTGTTCTACTTTACCCCTAATAAGAAAATAATGCAAACGACCAATACAGTCCTCATGGTGAGACCCTTCTATTTTAGAAGGAATGAAGAAACTGCTGTGAACAATTTTTTTCAAGCAGAAAACGAAAGAACCGATAGATTGGCAGATCTCGCGGTAACTGAATTCGACAACTTTGTGAATATCCTAAAAGCCGCAGGGATAAAGGTCGTTGTTGTCCAAGATCCAGGAAGATTAGATACCCCAGATAGTATTTTCCCTAACAATGTAATATCATTCCATCATAATAAGGCGATCATTTATCCCATGTTTGCCGAAAACAGAAGAAATGAACGTTTACTCAATTATTTGGGCAAATTGGACATGAACGGGATCCATTTTGAAAAAACACAAGATTATACCGCTTGGGAAGAAAACAATAAATTCTTAGAGGGAACTGGTTCAATGATCTTGGATCGGGTAAATAAAATTGCTTATTGCTCTTTGTCAGATAGAGCAAATGAGGAGTTGTTTCATATCTTCTGCGAAGACCAAGGCTATGAACCGGTAGTGTTTCATGCAACACAAACATTAGGAGACCTTTTCTACCCCATCTACCATACCAACGTCATGATGTCGATAGGAACGAACTTCAGCTTGATCTGTTTGGAGGTTATAAGAACTGAAGAAGAAAGAGAACTTGTAAAGTCAAAATTATTGGCTACCGGAAAAGATATCATTGTCATTACGGAAGATCAGATGAATCATTTTGCAGGAAATATTCTCGAGGTCAAGAATATTGAGGGCGATCCCATTATCTGCATGAGCTCTCAAGCATTTGAGGCTTTAGAAGATGAACAAAAAGAGCAATTAGAGCAACATGGCAAAATAATCCATGCGCCATTATTCAGTATTGAGAAATACGGTGGTGGCAGCGCAAGATGTATGATGGCTGAGGTTTTCAATTAAGAAAACCTCCGCTATTAAAAACTATCTTTTGCAATCTCCCGCCTTACCCGGCTCAAGCTTTCAGGAGTAATACCTAAATACGAAGCAATCATCCACTGAGGCACCCGTAACAATAGATTTGGGTACAGCTTAATAAATTCTAAATACCGCTCTTTGGCAGTCATTGCTAGCAGGGAATTGATCCTGCGCTGAAGATAATAGATGCTTCGCTGTAATGACTTCTCTGTAAACAAGGAAAACTCAAATCTCAATTTTGCAGCTTCTGAAAAGAAGTTTGGATGCAAAAAAACAACTTTACTAGGCTCTATGGCTTTGATATAATATAGAGATGGCTCGTCAAAATACATGCTGGAACGATCGGCCATCAGCCAGTTCTCAGGCGCAAATTGCAGGATATGTTCAACACCCTTTTCATCAAGCGAAACAAATTGTAATAATCCCTCGTCCACAAAAAGAAAATGCTTACATACCTCGCCAGCACGTAAGATCAATTGATTGTGAGACAATTCACGAAACTCAAAATAGGGAAGCAACTTCTCAAAATCACAGTCATCCAATAAAGCTTTCTCGGTATAATACTTATAGAAATTACTGCCTATCAGGTCTTTCATGTCCATATTAATAAAGTATAGTGAATTTGAAATCCAATGGATTAAAGCTTTTTACCAAATCTGGGATCAATTCAGGGCCATGTTTCAGGTATAATTCCGCAAAATTCTCGGTCCGTTCCTTCAAAGCCCCTTTTGGAAACAGCTTTTCTTTTATCCTATCAATTTGAATCAAGGCATCTTCATGATTTCTTTTCTCGGCCTTGAGCAATTTTTTCTCGAGATTGTTTACAGCCTTCTTTAACCTTGCTTTTACGGCATCGGTACTAGGGCCAAGACTGGGGTCTATTTTATGGGCCCTTAATTTTATCTTACCAAAGATAGAGTTAAACTCCATCCATTCATCATGCAAGTTCAGTCGGTGTTTCGTAATCCGTTTGACGTAATCTTTCTTTAACGTTTCTGAAGGTTTAAAAATACTCTTGAAGGTAAAGTCCAGTCTAAATATTTTACCTGCCATTTGATCATCTGTAATCATGGCGGAATTTCGAGGAATCAAAATTGGAAATTGAACCTTATACTGATCAAAATTGGCTTTTAATTGCAGCCAATAAACGATTTCTGCTCCTCCACCGATATAAGCAAGGTTGGGCAATATCACCTCTTCGTACATAGGCCTCATCACCACATTAGGGCTGAATCGCTCAGGATGTGACTGAATTTCTTTTTTGAGCTCTGCTTCAGTAAAAAACAAATCCTGGTGCAAAACCTTAAACCTTCCATCTTCAAGATGAACAATTCGCTCCCTGAATTCGTCAGTAAGATAAAAGAAATTGATCTCACGAGCATGCACTTGAGTCGAAAATCCAGCTTCAAGTAATTGAGCCGAAGTTTGCTCAATGGCCTTAAAGCTTTTTTCTTTCAAAATATCCTCCTCCATTATCGTAGCAAAAACCTTCTTCAGCTCTTTACGGTCAGCATCCAATATAATTAAGCCATATTGTTTGAATAACGAATTGACAAAGACCCTGGTTGCATCTGCCAAGCTTCTGCCTTTTAAATACGCCTCCTCAACCAATTTAGTGAGTTCTGTGGCGTTTTCAGATAAACCAAAGGTATTGCAATAGGTCTTTACAGTTTCACGAATCGTGTCCGTGCTTATCCTTCCGGTTGCCGCGTGTTTGTCCACTTCCCATGAAATCTTCTTGCCAAATACGCGGGTGTGGTTAATTTCCTCAAAGTCATGATCCTCAGTAGCCATCCAATAAACAGGGACAAATTCTTTGTCAGGAAATTTTTCCTTGAGATCTTGTGCCAATTTGATTGCAGTAACTATTTTGAAGATAAAATATAAGGGACCTGTGAAGATATTTAATTGATGGCCAGTGGTGACCGTATAAGTGTTTTCGTCCTTTAATCGGATAATGTTCTGAGCCACTTCGGGCGAAGTGTCCAATAGATCCGCATATTGATCACTTAATACTTGTGTCAACAGCTCTCGATGAGCAAAATTCTTCTTCTTACTCATCTGTTCCCCAAAACCATTGTAATCAGGCTTATTGCCATAAAATGGAGCTAATGCTTCATTTTGGCCGAGATAAGCTATTAAGGTCTTGGAAAAACTGTTAGTGTCGTTATAATCAATATATGTGGCTTTCATTTACCGTTTTTAAACTTTTACAAATGTATACGCAATCAGTATACAAAATACAAAAATTTAAAAAAAGCACGACTACTCACCACAATTGTTATAGTTATTTGACAATATTGCCGTATAAATCAAAGTCCTCAGCTCGGTCTACTTTTACCTGAACGAAGTCTCCGATTCTTGCGTAATTATT
Source organism: Sphingobacterium sp. 1.A.5 (assembly GCF_002734235.1). Lineage (NCBI taxonomy): Bacteria > Pseudomonadati > Bacteroidota > Sphingobacteriia > Sphingobacteriales > Sphingobacteriaceae > Sphingobacterium > Sphingobacterium sp. 1.A.5. The sequence continues at coordinate 66,603 of NZ_PEBA01000001.1, read as the reverse complement.
CTTGGCTTCCAATACAACTTCATTATCAACTTCTGGTGAGTCAAATTCTGTTCTGCCGATAAAATAATCGCCATCTACCCTATCCACCAAAACTTTAAAGGTCTTTCCAACTTTTTCTTGGTTGATGTCATACGAAATGCCTTGTTGAACCTCCATGATTTGATCTACACGATCCTGCTTAACTTCCTCAGGAACATCGTCATTCAAATCATAAGCATGAGTTTTCTCCTCATGTGAATAAGTAAAACACCCTAAACGGTCAAATCTTGTCTCTTCAACCCATTCCAACATCTCCTGAAAATCCTGCTCCGTTTCACCGGGGTAACCGCAAATAAGAGTCGTTCTTAATGCAATATCAGGAACTTTATCACGAATTTGGTTTACTAAATCAATCTGTTTTTGTTTGGTAGTTCCTCTACGCATAGACTTCAACATCGAGTCAGAAATATGCTGTAGGGGCATATCCAAGTAATTACAGATATTGGAACGCTCATTCATGGCGTCTAAGATATCCATCGGAAAACCGGATGGGTATGCATATTGTAAACGGATCCAATCAATCCCTTCAACATCAGAAAGATGTCTCAAAAGATCAGATAAATTACGCTTGCCATAAATGTCCAATCCGTAATAGGTTAGATCCTGAGCAATTAAAATCAATTCTTTCGTGCCATTGGAAGCCAAAAATTTAGCTTCTTTGACCAGGTCATCAATCGATTTTGACACATGTTTACCACGCATCAAAGGAATCGCACAGAATGAACATGGACGGTTACAACCCTCAGCAATTTTAAAATAAGAAAAATGTGAAGGCGTAGTCAGCAAACGCTCCCCTAATAATTCAAGTCGGTAATCAGCTCCTATGGTCGATAATAATTCAGGAAGATCATTTGTACCGAAAAATGCATCAACACTAGGGATTTCAGATTGCAATTCTGGCTTATACCGCTCCGATAAACAGCCCGTAACGATTACTTTATTAACTTTTCCCTGATCTTTCAGTTCTGAAAATTGTAGAATAGTATCAATGGACTCTTGCTTAGCATTGTCAATAAACCCACAGGTATTAATTACGACAATGTCATTCGCCTGAATATTGCTTGCTTCATGCACAACTTCCATCTGATTGCCTTTTAACTGGCCCATCAGAACTTCACTATCGTGTATATTTTTAGAGCAACCCAAGGTCACCACGTTCACACGTGGTTTTGCTACACTGGGAGCAATTTTTGATTGTTTCGTTTTCATATTATGTTGTAGCCTACTTAAATAGCGAGTCTACAAAGTCTTTTTTGTTAAATAATTGCAAATCACCGATCTTCTCTCCCACTCCAATATATTTAACAGGAATTTTAAACTGATCTGAGATTCCGATCACGACGCCACCTTTGGCAGTACCATCTAATTTTGTCAACGCCAGGGCGTTCACATCAGTTGCTTGGGTAAATTGTGTCGCTTGCTCGATTGCATTTTGGCCAGTTGAAGCATCCAAAACCAATAGAATTTCGTGTGGAGCATCAGGAATTACCTTTTGCATCACATTCTTGATCTTGGTAAGCTCATTCATTAAGCCTACTTTATTGTGCAATCGTCCTGCTGTATCAATTATCGCTACGTCATCTCCATTTGCTACTGCAGATTTAACGGTGTCAAATGCAACTGAAGCAGGGTCTGATCCCATCGGTTGGGCAACAACACGTACTCCTACCCGATCACCCCACAATTGGATTTGATCTACCGCAGCAGCTCTAAACGTATCCGCAGCACCCAACACAACCTTGTTGCCAGCTTCTTTTAATTGATGCGCAAGCTTTCCAATAGTGGTTGTTTTACCAACGCCATTGACTCCAACGACCATAATCACGTATGGTTTTTGATTTCCATATTCAAAAGATTCAAAATCGTTGCTGTTATTTTCTGCCAATAATCCTTGAATCTCATCTTTTAGGAGGCGGTTCAAGTCATCAGTAGTAACATATTTGTCTTGAGCAGCGCGTTTTTGGATACGGTCCACGATCTTCAGGGTTGTTGTAACCCCAACATCTGAAGTGACCAATACTTCTTCCAGATTATCCAACACCTCATCATCAATGGTAGACTTCCCTACAACTGCTTTAGTAATCTTGCTGAAAAAACCTTCTTTGGTCTTTTCTAAACCTTTGTCCAAAGCCTCTTGAGCTTCAGGTGTTTCTTGCTTCTTTTTAAAAAAATCAAATAATCCCATGATGGATATGTTATAGATAATGGATTCTGAACAGTATCAAAGATACTGAAATAGAGAATACTAAAAAAGCCCTTTTGGTACACCCAAAACGGCTAATTATAAGATTTTTAAAGAAAAACTTTAAAAAAAGGAATATCTAACTGCTTATTTAGAAGCCCCAGCAACAACCTCTTTTACCTTGTCGTTGTGTACCATACTTTCTTTGAAAGTATAAGCGCCAGTTTTTGCAGATTTTGTAGTGATAACAACTTTTGTAAACTCTTTACCACCACCTTTTTGTAATGATGCAACTGCTTTCTTTGCCATGGTATACTATTTTTAATATGGATCCTTAAAATCCAATACGTTAATTACTTAATTTCTTTGTGAACTGTTACTTTTCTCAATACAGGGTTGAATTTTTTCAACTCCAAACGCTCAGTAGTGTTCTTTTTGTTCTTTGTGGTAATGTAACGAGACATTCCTGGAAGACCACTTTCTTTGTGCTCAGTACATTCTAAGATAACTTGTACTCTATTTCCTTTTTTTGCCATTGCCTTACTTTATTTATACCCTCACGGGTGAATTTCATGATTCTGTTTTCTGTTGATATAACAGGCTACTATCTATTAAATGTGACCTTTTTTAATAAATTTCTCGATAGAGGCTGTAATACCGTTCTTGTTGATCGTTTTAATCGCTGATGTAGATACTTTTAAAGTAATCCAACGATCTTCTTCTGGAAGATAAAAACGCTTAGTCTGTAAATTAGGATAAAATTTACGCTTAGTTTTAACGTTCGAGTGTGATACGTTATTTCCTTTTAATGCCGTCTTGCCTGTTAAATCACAAATTCTTGACATGATATTCGATTTTTAATGTTGTTCTTATTCAATTATCGTCCCTTAGAAACGAGTGTGCAAATATCTATATTTCTTTTCGGAAATACAACATTAATTCTCGAATTATTTTAAAATATTCGTGGAAAGGAGTCTAAAGTCAACAAAATTACTGTATTTTGCATTATATTTTAAAAGGAAGACAACAATAGTTTTCAACAATTCACAATGAACAAATATTTAATTAGGGGAACGGCCTTTACAGTAGTCGGTATATTATGCCTGTATTATGGCATAAATCTCATGAAATCGGACCTCACCGATAACCTCTGGTACAAAATCCTATTGATCGCTGGTGTATTATCCTTTGGATATGGATTTATTACTTTGATTTATCGAATGTTCCGTAAAATTGATAGAAACACCATAATTGATCACCGTAAATCCAATAAAAAGCAGAACAATTAATGCTGCAACAAACAAAAGGAATTACACTCAAAGTGACCAACTATTCCGAAAGTAGCGTGGTCGCCCAGATCTATACGGAATCATTGGGATTGCAATCCTATTTAATCAATGGAGCGCGAAAACCAAAAGCAAAAATCGGAAATAATATGTTGCAGCCTTTCCATTTGCTGGAGCTGGTGGTATACAACAAGGAAAACAACAACCTGCAACGAATAAAAGAAGCTCAACAATTTCCTCCTTTAAAAACAATACCCTTAGATATCGTTAAAAGTTCAATAGCTATGTTCTTGAACGAAGTACTGTACAAAGTACTGCGACATCAGCACCCTGAACCACAACTATTTCAATTCTTAGAAAATGCAATTATTTGGCTGGATGAGGCAAACGACGGGTTAGCAAACTATCACCTTGTATTTCTTGCCAAACTAACCCACTACCTAGGCTTTAAGCCCATAATAAGTAATTTACCTTATTTTGATCTGATCGAAGGCCAATTCACAAACAGCCTTCCGGGCCATGTTCATGTTTTGCAAGAACCTTATAGTTCATGCTTCCGGGAAATATTGCAAAGTAGTTTCACAAATTGTAACAAGATTAAGCTTACAAGAGAAGATCGATCATATTTATTGCAAAAAATTGTCGATTATTATCGGCTCCATACAGAGAATTTTGGAGAAGTAAATTCCCTTTACATCCTAGAAGAAATTTTTGGAAATTAAGGCATGAAAAAACCCATTGGAGTTTGTATTCCAACGGGTTTCCACAATAAATATATTGAATCTAATTATTAGATAAGTTTTACATTTACCGCGTTTAGTCCCTTACGACCTTGTTGTACTTCGTAAGAAACATGGTCGTTTTCACGAACCTTGTCAACTAATCCAGAAACGTGAACGAAGATTTCACTCTCGCCAGAATTTGGAATGATGAAGCCGAAACCTTTGGCTTCATTAAAGAATTTTACTACTCCTTCTTGCATAATAATTACTATTGTTTTTTCTAAAGGTATCATTATTTTTTGAATACCAATTAAATTTAATCGTTAAATGTAATAAACATTTTCAATTATTAAGAGTCTATTTTTTAAAACGCAGAAATTGGAAAGGTTTTTGTCAACAACATTTTAATTTAAAGAGACATGAAAAAATTTTTAACACTTATTGCACTCTTCGGAATGCTTACTGCAGTAAACGCACAAACTAATAATATGGAAAACACTAGGCGAGTAGCAACTCGTGGTTATGCTGAAAAAGAAATTACGCCAGACATCGTCTATTTATCTATTTCTCTGAAAGAATATTACCAAGATGGTAATACCAAAAAGAAAGTAGCAATTGATCAATTGGAAAAACAACTTTTCGATGCAGCAATGAAAAACGGTGTAAAAAAAGAAGACTTTACAGTTCAAAACATCTATAGCTACAACGTAGCCGATAAAAAGAAAAACAACGAGTTACTTCAAGCTAGGCAATATAGAATCAAAGTTGCCGACCTTAAGAAATTAAACACCATGCTTGAAGAAGTAGATGCTAGGGGATTACAAAGCACCAATATCTCAGGTTATGACCATTCACAAAAACGTGAAATAGAAAAAGAACTTAAAACATTGGCCGTTAGGGATGCTAGAACAAATGCAGAGATTTTAGCTGCCGCTGATGCAGAAAACGTAGGAAAAGTGATTTTAATAAATGATAACAGCAGCTTTAACTGGAATGAAATCGCTCCACAACCGCGCATGTATGCAATGAAAGCAAGCAATGCAGAAATGGATTCTGCCAATAACGGTCTAGACCTTGAGGTTCGTCCGATAAAACTTACTTGCAATATAGACGCTGTATTCGAGCTCAAATAAAAATGGAAAATAGATCTACCTATAATTTAGAAAAAATAGATAAAGATTTTCAATGGGTTAAACGACTATCTGTATTAATGGATAGTCGTTTCCGCATTGGAAACTTCAGATTTGGATTAGACCCAATCCTAAATTTTATACCTTTTGGTGGTCAAATCGCAACTTTTATAATCTCTTTGGTACTTGTTTCTGTCATGTATCGAAATGGCGCAAGTAGCAAAGTAGCCGTAAAAATGTTGCTTAACGTTACTTGGGACGCATTAATAGGATCAATACCGCTATTCGGTAACGTTTTTGACTTCTTCAACAAGGCGAATGAGAAGAACATCAAACTATTGAAAGAACATTATTACGACAACAAACATCAGGGCAGTGCAAAAAGAATACTCATAACATTAGGATTGGTACTTTTCATTCTCATCGTTCTGTTTATTTATGCCATGTATGCATTGACTGTTTGGTTAATGGGATTAATATTTTAATGGTTGTTAATAAAATAACATAATTTTGTAGCCATGAGCAAAACAAGAATATTTGCATTGTTGGGAATCGTTATTATGTTAACAGCGGTATTCACTAATCCGTCTAAGGAAAAAATAAACGATAAATTAACCCTGAAAGCTAAAGAAATACTGAAAAATCAACTTGACTACAAACATAAAGATGCTGTAGATTTCGGAATGATGCTTTTTGGAGATCAAGTCGTTAAAGAATTCGTCAATAACTATACACATACAGATAACTATTACCTTTTTTCATTAACTAAAATCAATTGGAACAGTGAAGAAGTGGTAATAGGAGGAGGGGCTTTTGGCCAAGTTTGGATCAGTGACAAGATCGATGAAAAAGCAGGTATGTTTATGGACGCATTAAAAAACCAATAATGCTGGAAATTATCTACCAAGATGACGAACTAATTGCTGTTAATAAACCCCATGGGCTATTGGTTCATCGATCATCAATTGCTGCTGATACTTCAGAATTTGCATTACAGATCCTGAGAGATCAAATCGGAAAAACAGTGTATCCAGCTCACCGCCTCGACAGAAAAACCGGAGGAGTTTTGCTGTTTTCCTTAAACAAGGAAATGGACAGCCTGATTCAGACGGCTTTTTCCTTAAATAAAATCAAGAAGGAATACCTTGCTGTACTCCGTGGACATACAGATCCGGAAGGAACTATAGATTACCCCTTAAAAAAAGATAATGGCACCCTCCAAGAGGCACTAACACATTATCAAACAATTTCTCTTTCTGAAATAGACTTACCTTTCGGCAAGTTCCCAACATCCAGGTACTCCTTGGTACTAGCAAAGCCACAAACAGGAAGAATGCATCAGATTAGAAGGCACTTTGCCCATATCTTCCATCCAATAATAGGGGATAGGCCCCATGGCTGCAACAAACAAAATAAACTCTGGAAAGAAACATTCCAACATGATACCATGTTGCTCCACGCCAAATCCATTGAATTTCAACACCCCAGAACACAAGAAAATATACACATCCAAGCAAATCTACTGTCCGAATTCACCAGAGCATTGGAGATTTTGGGGATAAGACAGTAGACGGTAGACGGTAGACAGTAGACATAAGACTCAAGACATAAGACAGTAGACGCCAGTGGCCGAGCGGAGCCGAAGCCCCCGTCAGCCTAACCCACCGATACATCATCAGTGGACGACGGTGGCCGAGCGGAGCCGAAGCCCCCGGCAGCCTAACCCCAACGATACATCATCTGTAGACGACGGTGGCTGAGCGGAGCCGAAGCCCCCGGCAGCCTAACCCACCGATACATCATCAGTGGACGACGGTGGCCGAGCGGAGCCGAAGCCCCCGGCAGCCTAACCCCAACGATACATCATCTGTAGACGACGGTGGCTGAGCGGAGCCGAAGCCCCCGGTGTAAAATCAATAGAAATCCCAGACGCTGGCGCAGGTCATAACCCTCTGCCGTGGCTGGTGTCCCCACCAGCCACTCAAAAGACATATCACGCCATGCCGCCCCAGAGGGTCGGAACTATTATAGAAAAGATTTTACAACGGCATTAAACCCTGTAGGGTTGTAACTATTATAGCGCCTAAATAGTTTCCCGAGCTAAAGCTCGATGACAGACGCCTTTTTTTTTAAAAAGGCCGATTTTTGGGGGAATGTTGTTGCGGCGAGCCGCAACAACATTCCCCCAAAAATCGGCCTCAAGCTCTCAACATGGCTGTCAATCTTCTGCCCGCTCATTTTCAGTGGCGGCAGGATGGATAAAATGCCGCGGCCATTGTGCGGTTGGGATTGCCCTTGGATGCTTTCAAGCAATTATCTCCTCAAAAGAGATAATTGATTAGAACGGCATCCTCGGCAAAAAGGCATTTTGTCCATGTGCATTGGCCGTGTGCGACAAGCCACCTTAAATGAGCAAGCGTTTTTGGTTACTTTTGCGCCTCAAAAGTAACGTCATCTTGCCATGAAATGGCATTATTAATTAGTGAAGATTAGCTCAGCCGATGGATGGTTGGTGGGGACACCAACCATGGCGGTCGTGTTTCCGCCAACCATGGCGGTATCTCAACCTTTGCCAAGTAATGGCAAATAAAGAATAAAATTCCTACTTTTGCATTAACTAAAAATCATTGAAATAACATGAAAAATACTGCGTTAACAGACGTTCATATCGCTTTAGGAGCTAAAATGGTACCTTTCGCCGGATTTAATATGCCCGTTCAATATTCTGGCATCAATGACGAACATGAAACAGTACGTACTGCTGTAGGAATGTTCGACGTAAGTCATATGGGCGAGTTTATCCTTAAAGGAGAAAAAGCTTTGGACCTTATTCAAAAAGTATCATCCAACGATGCTTCCAAACTTTATGATGGCAAAGTTCAATACGGATATTTGCCAAATGAAAATGGCGGTATTGTAGATGATTTTCTGACCTATAAAATTGACGACACCACATATTTATTGGTAGTAAATGCTTCAAACATCGAAAAAGATTGGAATTGGATCAGCAAATTCAATACGGAAGGTGTTGAAATGAAGGATATATCCGATGAGACTTCGTTATTTGCTGTTCAAGGACCAAAAGCTGCCGATGCACTTCAAAAACTTACCGACATCGAATTGGCACCAATGGAATACTATTCATTCCAAAAAGGTGTATTTGCAGGTGTAGAAAATGTATTGGTATCTGCTACAGGATATACTGGCGCTGGTGGTTTCGAAATCTATGTTGCAAATGAACATGCTGAGAAAGTATGGAATGCAATTATGGATGCAGGAAAAGAATATGGCATCAAACCAATCGGATTGGGAGCAAGAGATACTTTACGCCTGGAAATGGGATTCTGCTTATATGGCAATGATATCGATGATAGCACTTCACCGTTAGCTGCTGGACTAGGTTGGGTAACAAAATTCACTAAAGACTTTGTTAACTCAGAAAACTTAAAAGCAGAAAAAGAAAAAGGTGTATCACAAAAATTAGTGGGTTTTGAAATGATCGATAGAGGAATCCCTCGTCATGATTACGAAATCGTTGATGCTGAAGGAAACAAGATTGGTCGTGTTACATCAGGTACACAATCACCTTCCCTTAAAAAATCTATTGGTTTAGGTTATGTAGATGCTGCATTCGCAAAAGACGGATCAGAAATCTTTATTTCTATCAGAAACCAACCGATCAAAGCTGTGGTAAGAAAACCTCCGTTTGTAAAATAATAAAGAACTCAAAAAATAAAGGGCTATTTTTTAGCCCTTTTCTTTTGTTTCATTTCTTGTTGAGCCAACCTTGCTCTTTCTTCTTGTTTTGCACGAACATCCCTGTTCACTTGCTTCAACAATACAATCTTCAGATAAATCAACACCACCAATAAGGCAATAGAAATACCCAAATAAAGCATTTGGCCACTATTATATCCTGCCCAAGCACTCAACACTAAAAATACAATCCCTAGATTGAGCAGTAAATTCAATATAAACTTCTTTGTCATCTTTTCTTTATTACTTTAAATCCTGTAACCCGTTCCCGAATGAAATAAAAATACACTATTCCCGCCAAAATATTGCCCATAATAATGAATAAAACCAATATTAAGCGCTCACCATTTGATATTCTCGTAGAACGCATGATCTCCAATAAAACTAATATGACCCATATCAAAGACAGTAATATAGAGATACTCAATAGGATAGGGGCATAGCCAACCTTAAGGACAAAAAGAATTAGTGACAAAACATAAAAAACCAGACTAAATAGGAATGCCTGTTTAGTCTGGTGGAATAATTTATTCATAAAACAAAGTTAAGGATAAATTTCCTAGCCTTGGTTATGGGAATATACCTAACTCTTTATAGGATTCTCCAACTTTATTGATAGCACAAATAAATGCTGCAGTTCTTAAATCTTCAACTCCTTCCGTATTCTTCCAGATCTGATGGATTTCTTGATAAGAACCAATCATCGTGTCTTCAAGACCCGAGTAAACTAAATCAACTTCATCAGGACCTCTTAAAATGATTTTACGTTCTAATTTTGAAACCTTTTGATTGGTCATAGATTCGATAATGTTCAGAATTTCTGCAAACATATTTTCGCTAAATCTCTTTTCCAATCTTCCATATCTTACGTGGCTTAAGTTTTTCAACCATTCAAAATAAGATACAGTTACACCGCCGGCATTTAGATAGATATCAGGGATTACCAATTTTCCTTTTCTGTTGAATATTTCATCAGCATCCGGTGTCAAAGGTCCATTTGCTGCTTCACCAATAATCTGAGCTTGGATACGGTCAGCATTGAAACCATTAATTACAGATTCTAGTGCTGCGGGAATCAAAATATCACATGGATACTCTAATCCTTTCGAAGGGTCTTCAATATTGGTAGCTCCTGGGAAGTTTAATATTGATCCTGTAGATTTACGGTGAGCAACAACTTCCTCCAAATCCAATCCGCTTTCATTGTAAATTGCTCCTTCATATTCAATTAATCCAACTAAGATCGATCCACCTTCTTCAAAATACTTGGCAGCATGGTACCCTACATTTCCTAATCCTTGAACAATCACTTTTTTTCCTTCAACACCTGTTGTAAGACCTAGTCTTTGCATGTCCTCTTCATTCTTACAAGCTTCTCTGACACCAAAGAAAACACCAAGACCTGTAGCCTCCGTTCTTCCGCGAACACCGCCCTGTGAAACAGGTTTTCCAGTTACACAAGCCTGAGCATTGATATCATTGGGGTTTAAGGTAGTATAGGTATCAACGATCCAACTCATTTCCCTTGCACTAGTACCATAATCTGGGGCAGGAACATCTGTTCCCGGGCCAATAAAGTTTTTCTTTACCAGCTCCGTAGTATAGCGACGGGTAATCTTTTCCAGTTCATATTCAGTATACTTTTTGGTATCGATTTTTACTCCACCTTTAGCTCCTCCAAAAGGAACATTTACAATGGCGCATTTGTAAGTCATCAAAGATGCCAAGGCCATCACCTCATCCTGATCAACTTCCATGCTAAAGCGAATCCCGCCCTTACATGGTAATTTATGATGCGAATGCTGAACACGATAAGCTTCGATAACTTCTACATTATCTCCTATCTTGACAGGGAATCTAACCCTCAAAATAGAATTACATGCCTTGATTTGTTCAAGTATGCCAGAAGAGAATTTGGTAAACTTGGCCGCCTTGTCGAAATTACGGCCTACTCCTTGAAAGAAGCTCTGAGTTGTGTTGGAATGTTGTGACATAAAATTATGTTTTTGTTTACTCTTGGTACAATGATATAAAGTTAGCTCTTTTATAATTTTTACAATGCAGAAAGAAATAAAAACATAATTTTTTAACAAATATTAATAAGACCGCCCAAAAATTGCTATTTATGCAACAAATAGCCTTAAAAATAAAAAGCTCAAGGTAACCTTGAGCTTTTTATTGATTTACTGTTTTTTAATAAACATCCATTTCAGGATCAAAAGCTTCTTTCCAAGCTAAAATCCCGCCTTGAAGATTCGATAAATTTGTAAATCCTTCCTGCTCCAACAACATAACTGCTTGAGCACTACGCTTTCCTGAACGACAATGAATCACTACTGGAATATCTCTTGAAATCTTTTCAGACTCAATTACAACTCCTGACAATGGAATATTAATCCCATTTAAATTAGATACTTCATATTCGAAAGGCTCACGAACGTCGATCAATTGAAACTCAACGTTGTGATCCATCATGTCCTTTAATTCTTGAACGCTAATTTCCTTCATAGTGTGCTTTTTATCAAATATAAAGATTTTTGAATTCAAACTGTCCCCAAATAGTTTAGAATTTTTGTTATTTTCATCGTAAAAAAATTATATATGAGAAATCAATTATTATCCCTGCTATTTATAGCCTTGCTGTCCAACTTCAGCATAGCACAGGAAACACAAATAACAAGTACTGAAAACATATCCAGAATATTGAACACCCTTGCCTCTGATGATATGAGAGGAAGGTCGGCTCTAAATATCAACGATATCGGAAAAGCTGCAGATTTTATTGCCAATGAATTCAAAGAAATTGGACTTAAACCATATGCAGAAGAAACATTTAGACAATCGTTTATAGTCGAACGCTCCAAAGTAACCGAACAAAATGTAAAATTCGGCAAAAAAAATATCCCTGAAGATGAATTCCTGATATGGGGAGACCTTAATGGTACCATAACCGAAAAAGACAAAAATACTAAACAATATACCATTACGGATGAACAAGATTTCTCTCAAGAGTTCCGAAATATTGTACAGAAAGATACTTCCACAGCAGTGATCCTTGTTGGTAAAAAACATGCTCCGCTGTTAGCAAGGTTTAAAAAAATCTACAACAGAGAACAAGTTAAGTTTATAGACCAAAACACGTCCTCAAAAGGAGCCAAGGTCTTCATTATTGCTGATGGAATTGAAAATAAATATAATATTTCTCAAAAGAAGGATAGCCAGGAATTCTCAATGTTCAATGTTGCTGGCATTATTCCTGGAAAATCAAAACCAGATGAATTCGTGATCATTTCTTGCCACTATGATCATATTGGCATTATTCAACCTGTGGAACAAGATTCAATAGCTAATGGAGCGGATGATGATGCATCAGGAACAACAGCAATGATAGAATTAGCAAGGTATTATAAGAAACTGAACAACAACGAAAGGACATTGATTTTTGTAGCATTTACGGGTGAAGAAATTGGAATGTTTGGTTCTAAATACTTCTCTAACAATATAGATCCCGAAAAAGTGGTTGCCATGATTAATATTGAGATGATAGGAAAGGATTCAAAGTTTGGCCCAAATTGCCTATATATAACAGGATATGAAGCGTCAAACTTAGGAAAGCTAATGCAAGAAAACCTAAAGGGATCAGCATTTACATTTCATCCAGACCCTTATACCACACAAAACCTATTCTATAGAAGTGATAATGCGGTATTGGCAGCATTGGGTGTTCCAGCACATACGTTTTCAACATCACAAATCGACAAAGATCAGTATTACCACACTGTAAAGGACGAAGTAAGCACGCTAGATATCAATAATATCAAATCCAGCATTGAAGCAATTGCAACTGGTGCAATTGGAATCATTAATGGATCTCAAACACCTAGTAGAGTAGAAAAATTAAGAGATTAATGATTTACGCATAACGTAATCATTTAGAAAAAATTCGTAGTAGGGGATATCAACTTCCTCTACTACTTTAAAACCTTGCTTAAGGTAAAAATTATAAGCTTTATTGTATCTGTTTACGTTCAGTTCAAGCTCTTTAAAACCGAGGTTTCTCGCCTCCTCCGCAGCAAGATCAATCAGCATTTTACCAAAGCCTTTTCCTTGCGTACTTGGCAACAAATAGATTTTATCAATCTTCAAAACATCTTCCTTAGGACCAAAACCAATAAATCCAACCGCAACATTCCCTTCATACAGAATATAAAATGTTGTGTTTCCTTGTATTGAACTCTCAAGTGTTTCTATGCAATATAGATTGTCAAGCATAAAATCAATCTGCTCTTTCGACAAGATTTCAGAATAGGTAGGATACCAAATGGCATGAGCCAATTGTTGAATCAATTTTGCGTCCTCAATCTTTGCTTTTATGATCTGGATCATAGCTCTTCAGATATTAATAGGTAATTGTCTTGTTCTAGGATAGAAATAAAACCATCAGACGCTACTTCATAACGATTGATATCAAGATGGTTTAAATTCTTTAAATCTTCCACATTCCCTCTATAATTCTCAATAATCAATGAATATCCTTTGGGAAGCCATTTCTCATATTTTTTTAATAAAAGTGATTTCCGATCAGCATTCAATAATATAATGACAAACTCCTCCAAATACGGCTCGTAGTCAACGATGTTAACTCGATCTGTTAAGATATTGACAGCATGATTTTTCTTTTCATCAAGGTATTTAAAGAGGGGAACAAAATAGTCTTGGGAATAGGGTATAAGGACAAGGTCTTCTTCTATTTCTTTAGTGTCGAGTCCTTGGTTATCAACGACCACGTCAACTTTTATTTCTCGAGATTTTAATAAATCATAATGCTCAGAAAGAGTTATAATGGTAGGGCTCCATTCAAGGAGTTGATTCAAATAGTCGTCAGCAAGACAGTCTGGGTTGGCTATAAACAGGGCTGGTTCCTGATTCTCACGGACTATATGATGGGATGACATCCGATTAGTATTAATTCCCTAAATATTGGACAGCAATATAAGACATCAATCCAATGCTGGTTTCCAAGGCTTTTTCATCAATATCAAACGTCGGCGTATGAACGGCAGAATTTATACCTTTCTCTTGGTTTCCTGTACCCAATCTATAAAAACAAGCATTGGTTTCTTGAGAGTAATAGGCAAAATCTTCCGCTGCCGGCCATAAATCTAATTCAACGACATTATCTGCGCCTAGGTATTCGATAGCATAAGACTGTGCGGCAGCAGTGATGCCTGGTTCGTTGACCAAAAATGGATAGCCTTTTCTTACTTCAAAGTCACAGGTTGCCCCCATGCTCTCAGCAATACCAACGGCCATTTTTACCATTCTCTCATGCGCATCTGCTCTCCATTTCTCGTCGAAAGTACGGAATGTACCTTCTAAATTAACTTCGTCAGGGATAACATTCGTTGCTCCATTTCCGATAATCTTACCCCAAGAAAGCACAGAGGGCGTTCTTGGATCTGCGTTTCTGCTCACGACTTGTTGCAAAGCGGTGATAATTTGTGCGGTAATCGCAATAGGATCTATATTTTGGTGAGGCATGGCACCATGACCACCCTTACCTTTTACAGTCATAAATAACTCGTCACAGGAAGCCATGTACTTCCCAGATCGAAAACCAACTTTGCCAGATTCTATAAATGGCATCACATGTTGGCCAACAATTCCTTGCGGCTCTGGATTCTGCAAAACACCTTCCTTGATCATCAATGATGCTCCACCCGGAAGACGTTCCTCGCCAGGTTGGAAAATCAACTTTATAGTTCCTCCAAACTCTGACTTCAGATTATTTAAGATTTTGGCTACGCCCAAAAGGGAAGAGGTATGGACATCATGTCCACAAGCATGCATAACACCAATATTCTTCGAACCGTAGGATCGACCTTCAACCTCAGTAATGGGAAGGGCGTCCATATCGGCTCTTAACGCCAATACCTTATCTGAAGGTAAATCACCTTTGATAATCCCTACAACTCCAGTGTTGGCCATAGATTCAAAGGGAATATTAAGATCAGTTAGCTTTTGCTTCACAAATGCAGAAGTATTATACTCCTCAAATGAAAGTTCAGGGTTCTGATGTAAAAACCTTCTGTTGTCTACGGTATCTTGAAAATAGGAATTTGCTAGTTCTTGAATTCGTTGTTTTGTTATTGGCATGATGATCCTCCACTATTGCCATGTCCAGACATCTTCGACAAACACAAAAACATTTCTGTATTTACCTCGAAGTTCTCTCATATATGCAGTTGCTGCAGAACGGCTTGTAAAGTCGCCTACTTTGATTCTGTAGTTTGGTTCTACATAATCTAAATAAGCATTGATATCAGAGTTTTGGCTTTGGAAAGAACGCTGAACGTTTTCAGCCTCTCTCCGGCTTGACCCTGAAAAAATCTGAACCCTAAAACCACGGACTTTAACACGAGTAGCTCTCGATTTATCTATGGTTTTAGGCTCTAGACTTACTGCTTTTGTAGAAGTAGTTGGATTTAATGCGTAAAATGACCGATATTCCTGCAAAAGACCAATTAATGAATCTTTTTCAACCAATACCTTATTCTCTTGTGCTTTAGAAATTGTAACTGTAGCAATTAGAATTAAACAGCTTACTATAAATCCTTTGTATTTCATTGTTTTATTAACCTTGTTTCCCGTGACAGTTTTTGTACTTCAACCCAGAACCACAAGGACATTCATCGTTTCTACCAATTGCCTGATCTTTACGGATCGGCTGAGTAACTTGAGGCTCTTGTGTATTCAAGTCTTCCTCTGATACCCCTGTTGGTGAACTTAACTCTTCTTTTGTCTCTTTTACCTTTACCTTCGGTGCCTCTGGGCGTGCTGCTTGAATGTTTTGAGGTTCTTGCTGCTGTCCAGGAATTTCGCCTTTGAACAAGAAGCTGACAATATCTTTGTTCATGCCGGCCAACATCGTTTTAAATAAGTTGTAAGCCTCCATTTTATAGATAATGATCGGATCTTTTTGCTCATATCTAGCATTCTGTACAGATTGTTTCAAATCATCCATCTCACGAAGATGTTCTTTCCATGCCTCATCGATCAAAGCCAATACAATGCCTTTCTCGAATGATTTGAAAACTTCTTTACCTTTACTTTCTACAGCTTTTTGAAGATTTGTAGCAACTTGAATGCCACGAATTCCATCTGAAAAAGGAACGATGATATTTTCTATCATTCCACCACGTTCAGCCAATACATTTGTAAGGACAGGCAGGGTTTGCTCAGCAATATTTACTGCCTTGCGGTGGTAATGTGAAATAACCTGGTCAAATAGCTTGTCAACTAGTGTAGGAGCAGAATTACTTGCAAATTCTTCTTGAGAAATCTCAGGGTTGATCGCAAAAATACGAATCACCTCAATTTGAAACTCATCAAATGAATTGTCTTGTTTTGCTTCCAAAACAACATCTTCAACAACATCATAAATTGTATTGTTCAAATCAACGTCTAAACGCTCACCGAACAATGCATTTTTACGTTTAGTATAGATTACTGTACGCTGTGAGTTCATCACGTCGTCATATTCCAACAAATGCTTACGTGTTCCGAAGTTGTTTTCCTCTACTTTGCGCTGTGCTCTTTCGATAGACTTGGTCAACATACCATGTTGCATCACCTCACCATCTTCAACACCCATCTTAACCATTAGGTTGGAAATACGCTCTGAAGCGAATAAACGCATCAATGGATCTTCAAGTGATACAAAGAACTGTGATGAACCTGGGTCACCTTGACGTCCCGCACGACCTCTTAACTGACGGTCAACACGACGAGATTCGTGACGCTCAGTACCGATAATTGCTAAACCACCTGCATTGATAACCTCAGAAGTAAGCTTAATATCCGTACCACGACCAGCCATGTTGGTAGCAATAGTTACCTGACCTGGACGACCTGCCTCAGCAACGATATCAGCCTCCTTCTGGTGTAACTTCGCGTTCAGTACATTGTGCTTAACACCACGTAACTTCAACATACGGCTCAACAATTCCGAAATCTCAACAGATGTCGTACCAACCAATACCGGACGGCCTTGTTCTGTCAACGTTTGGATTTCTTGTGCAACCGCATTATATTTTTCACGAGCCGTACGATAAATTAAATCCTGACGGTCATCGCGCTGAATAGCCTTGTTTGTAGGTATCTCAACCACATCCAATTTGTAGATTTCCCATAACTCACCCGCTTCAGTAGATGCTGTACCAGTCATACCTGATAATTTATGGTACATACGGAAGTAGTTCTGTAAAGTAATGGTAGCATATGTTTGAGTTGCATCCTCAACCTTAACGTTTTCTTTCGCCTCAATCGCTTGGTGCAACCCGTCAGAATAACGACGTCCATCCATGATACGACCAGTTTGCTCATCAACGATCTTTACTTTACCATCATCAACGATATATTGATCATCGATTTCAAATAAGGTATATGCTTTCAACAATTGGTTGATAGAGTGAATACGCTCTGCTTTAACAGAATAATCACGCATTAACTCTTCTTTTCTTTGTGCTTTCTCTTCAACAGGAATGCTTGATTTTTCGATCTCAGCGATCTCGGTACCTACATCTGGTAGGATAAAGAAGTTTGGATCTTCACCTGTTGCTGTAATTAATTCAATACCTTTTTCAGTAAGTTCAACTTGGTTGTTTTTCTCATCAATTACAAAGAACAATTCCGCATCTGCTTTTGGCATATGGCGATTCTGCTCTTGCATATAGTAGTTTTCAACCTTTTGAAGAATCTGACGGTGATTGCCTTCAGACAAATATTTAATTAATGCTTTGTTCTTTGGCAAACCTCTATAAGCACGGAACAATGCCAATCCTCCTTTTTCAGGATCGGTATCATTTTCTGCAATTGCTTTCTTAGCTTGGTTCAATACCGTATTGATATATGCTTTCTGAGCATTTACCAAACGCTCGATCCTTGGTTTCAACTGATAGAACTCATGTTGATCTCCCAATGGGATAGGACCAGAGATAATCAATGGCGTACGGGCATCATCGATCAATACCGAATCCACCTCATCGATCATTGCAAAGTGAAGTTTGCGCTGAACCATAGAATCCTTGGTATTGGTCATGTTGTCACGTAAGTAGTCAAAACCAAATTCATTGTTTGTACCATAAACGATATCACACATATAGGCTTGACGGCGTTGTGGTGAGTTAGGTTGATATTTGTCGATACAGTCAACACTCATTCCGTGGAACTCGAAGATAGGACCATTCCATTCCGAGTCACGACGTGCTAAGTAATCATTCACCGTTACAATGTGTATACCTTGACCTGCCAATGCGTTCAGATAGGTCGGCAAGGTTCCTACCAATGTTTTACCTTCACCCGTTGACATCTCAGCAATCTTACCTTGGTGCAATACAATACCACCGATCAACTGAACATCATAGTGAACCATATTCCAGGTAACTTCAGTACCGGCTGCTGTCCATGTATTTTTCCAATGTGCTTTGTCACCCTCTATGGTAACATTTGGTTTGCGAGCTGCAATATCTCTATCGAATTGCGTTGCTGTAACCTCAATTTCTTTATTTTCTGTAAAGCGACGTGCAGTTTCCTTAACAACAGCAAAAGCTTCAGGTAATATCTCTAATAATACTTCCTCAAGCTTTTTGTCGCGATCTTTTGTCAATTTGTCAATCTTGTCGTAGGTCGAAGTTTTCAGCTCCATATCTTCGGTAGCTTCAGCCTCTGTTTTCAGACCGTTGATTTCATTGTCGATATCCTGCAAATAGTCGCTGATTCTTTGTTTAAAATCTGCTGTCTTCCCACGCAACTCATCATGTGTTAATGAGGATAGTTTCTCGTATTCTTCTTTGATTTTATTTACTAATGGTTGTACTCCTTTGACATCTCGCTCAGACTTACTACCAAATAATTTGCTTAAAAACTTTAACATAATATTCTATTTCTCTATTCGCATGTACAATAATGACTCCAATTCAATTAAGCAGACATTTTGACATTAATCGGGCAAATTTAGTTATTAAGGTTGATAACTAATACTTTCCCCATTCTTTTTTATTAATTATTTTACCAAAAACAAATTTTTCTCCGTACTGGGTACCAAGTTTAATTCCCGAGCCTTTTCAAACATTTGGTTTATGGCCCTTTTTCCTTCGTCTCCAAGGTTCTCTGAAAACTTATTTACATACAGTTCAATATGTTTGTACATTACTGATTCTTCCATTTCCTGAGCATGGGATCTGATATATTCCAGCCCTGACTTCGGATGGTCAAACCCAAATTTTACGCTCTCAGCAATCAGCCTATTGACTTTGTTCTTTACCTCTTCTGGCAGTGATCTTTTGATCACAATTCCGCCCAATGGAATAGGGGAGCCTGTCGTTTGTTCCCAATAGTCGCCCAGATCAACGATTTTGTGGAGACCTTTGTCCATGTAGGTGAATCTATTTTCGTGGATGATCAACCCTACGTCGATACTGCCATCCAAAAGAGATTTCTCGATATCGGAAAACACCATGATTTCTTTCTGCTGCAACTCTGGAAATGCAAGACCGAGCAGGAAGTTGGCGGTTGTATATTTACCTGGTATGCCAACCTTCAGGTCTTTCAGTTTTTCGGGAAGATCCTTGCCTACATATTGTGAAAGTTCGGCTGCTAGATCCTTGTCCTTGCAGATCAAAAGAGGTCCGACACCAAATCCCAACGCTGAACCCGCATCCAAGAGCTCGTAATCCTCTACAGCATAGGCAAAGGCATGGTAGCTCAGTTTGGTGATATCCAGGTCGCCGCGGAAAGCCTTGGCATTCAAAGTCTCCACATCATGATATTCCACGTGAAACTGTAAGCCCTCGCAATTTATCTTGTCATGGATCAAGGCGTCAAAAATAAATGTATCGTTAGGACAGGGAGAAAACCCCAATGTTAATTCCATTCTCTAATTATTAAAATATACTGATGTTCTTGGTGAACACCAGGGCTAACATACCTAGAAATGTTGCCAAAACAAGACCATTGCCAAACTTGTCCAATTCTTTTTTATAACTGATCCAACAACCAACCAAATTGATCGCTGCAGCAATAACATACAAACCCGCCGGTTTGTCCGGAAAAAGATCCGCCTGCACATTACTGTACCGCATCAGCAAAAAAGCCGCCAATGGACAGATCAAGCCAACAACAAAACCCAAACCAATACTGTTCTTCATAGACCTGTTGTTATTTGTCGAAAGACCATGAATTCAACTCCGGTATAACGTGATGAGCCGTCATGTCAAATTGCGTCGGAACAATGGATACATAACCGTTAAGGATAGCATAAGCATCCGTGTCCTCACCGCGATCCTGAAGATCGAAGTTTCCAGTCATCCAGAAATATTCCCGGTTATATGGGTCCAACCTCTCATCAAACTCCTCAAACCACTTCGCATTCGCCTGCCTACAGATCTTAATGCCCTTGATTTCCTCTCTTTTGTTCGGAAAATTAACGTTCAATAAAGAGTTTTTAGGCAATCCATTTAACAGAACCTGCTCTGCGATAGTCTTTACCCAAGGTCTCGTATGCGAGAAATCTGCATTGTGATGAAAGTCGTCTAAAGAGTAACCAATCGATGGAATTCCTTCAATGGCTCCTTCCACCGCTGCAGACATCGTGCCCGAATACAACACATTGATAGAATAGTTCAAGCCATGGTTGATTCCAGAAACACATAAATCTGGCTTCTTGCCCTTGAAGATCTTGTTTACTGCCAATTTAACACAGTCTACAGGAGTACCTGAGCATTTATACATCTCAACACCTTCATAAAGGTCGATTTTATCTAACCTCAATGGCTTTCCGATCGTTATAGCATGTCCCATTCCTGATTGTGGGCTGTCAGGAGCAACAACTACAACATCCCCGATCTCTTGCATCACCTCTAAAAGAACCTTGATTCCTGGAGCAGTAATACCGTCATCATTTACAACAAGTATAGTGGGTCTCTTTTTTGTCATAGCGCTAAGTTAGTAAAATATGCCTTCAAAATGATGTGACATAAATCAGTAAGATGTTAAACTTTTATTAAGACAGCATTGGAGGTTTATTTATACTTTCTATTCGATCTCCTTCCATTCTCATTATACTCTCCTTCCACTCTCATTCGTCTCTTGTTCGGACTTCCTTCGGACCTCGTTCGGATCTGCTTCGGAAAACACCCGAACAAGGTCCGAACAAGGTCCGAACGAAAGAGGACTCAGAGTGGAACGAGGTAGGAACGAGAGTGGAAGGAGAGTCGAAAAAAAAGTGAGAGATATGGGATGTGAGATGTGAGATATGAGATGTGAGATATGAGATGTGAGAAATGAGATGTGAGATATGAGATAGGAAGGCGCTAGCAAAGCCGTGGGTTGGTGTCTCCACCTGCCACTGAACTGTGAATTGTCTATTTTCTTTTATCTATTTCACAAAATTAGTTTCCTTATCTTGCGATAAGGAATGAACAAGCATTTCCCCAAAAATCGCCCCGTTTTAAAAAAAGAACCTGTCATTCCAGAGCTTTAGCTCTGGAAACTATTTTATCGCCATAATAGTTGCACCCCTCTGGGGCGGTATGATGTAAATGTCATTTTCGACAATAGCACAATCCCATCGGGATGACCTTATTATAGCAGGAATTTAACAAACATGCCACACCTACGGCGTTGGTGTTTGAGGCGATTTTCTTTTCTATAGATATGGCATGCCGATGGCATTTAAGAGAATTCTCATGCCTCCGGCATTTAACCCCGATGGGGTTTTTGGGGTGTATGGCCTTATTTTTTTCTTAACCTAATGACATTGGTCATGCAGGGCATTGACAAACTTGAATGTCTGGTTGGTGGGGACACCAACCAGGGCAATGTGAGCGGAACAAGACACCAAAAAAAGTGAGATATGAGATGTGAGATATGAGATAGGCAGGCGCTAGCAAAGCCGTGGGTTGGTGCATCATAGACAACGATTTATTAGAAGACAAGTTTCTGGTTGGTGGGGACTCCAACCAGGGCAGTGGAAAAACCAGGGACGTGGAATTCCAGGGCAGTGGAAAATAAAAAAGCCGACAAAAATGTCGGCCTTCACTATTTTGTTTTAGGGATTAATCCAGTTTATTCAACCAGTCAATTACTTCTTCTCTGGATTTTCCCAATTTTTGTTGAAGCTTTCCTAATAACTCATCATCTTTTCCTTCTTCATAAGCTAAATCATCATCAGTCCATTCTGCATACTGTTGTTTGATTTTACCCTTCAACTCATTCCATTTTCCTTTTAAATCTAATCTATCCATTTTAAATTTCCTCCTATTGTTTAATTATACAGGTTAAACAGAAGCTGAAAAAAATGGTTTTGTAAAAAAATGTTAATTGATGAATTTGGTACTTAAGAAGAATACAGTCCTTTTTTATCAATAAAATCGATTACCGCATCAGGGGTATAGAATTTTACAGATTTACCTTCTTTGATGGCATTTCGGAGGAAAGTCGATGAAAGTTCCATTACAGGAGTATCGGTCATCAATACGGACGGGTGTTCTTTCATTTCGCCAGCATTATAGCCCGGCCTAGGATAAACAATGATTTTATAATCCCGCAAGATTATATCTGCATTCTTCCATTTCATCAACCCCTGCAGGTTATCCTCCCCCATAATCAGTAAGAAGTCTTTATTCGGATATTTTTCGGCAAGATGTGTTAGGGTATCTATTGTATAGGATGGTTGTGGCAGACTGAATTCGATATCACTTGCGCGCAAATTTTCAGAACCTTCAATAGCAAGGTTTACCATTTCAAGGCGGTCATACATATTCCCAAGGCTCTTTTTATCTTTAAAAGGATTCTGGGGGGATACAACAAACCATACTTCATCCAAGGTAGTATAGTTGGCCATATAATTGGCTATGATCAGGTGTCCTATGTGAATAGGATTGAACGAACCGAAGAATAAACCTACTTTACTATTTGACATATTAAGAATTAATAAAATCCAAGACTAATTTCTCAGCTTCAGCACAGGCTGTTTCTAAATCATTGTTCTGTAGAATAACGTCGAATTTATTGGCAAAGCTCAGCTCATGTTCCGCTTTGGCAAATCGCTCTTTCAGTTTTTCTTCAGAATCTGTTCCTCTCCCAGCAAGCCTTTCTTTCAATATTTCTAGTGATGGCGGATTAACAAATATAGCGAGCGCTTCATTAGGGAACTTCGATTTCAATCTCAGACCTCCTACTACGTCAATATCAAAGATCACATGCTTTCCTTCATTCCAAATACGCTCAACTTCAGAACGTAAAGTTCCATAGAATGTTCCTGAGTAAACTTCTTCAAATTCTATAAACTCGTGTTTAGCAACTTTATGCAAAAAGTCTTCTTTGGAAACAAAATAATAGTCAACCCCATCGACTTCCGCACCACGTGGTTGGCGTGTACTTGCAGAGATCGAAAAAGCGATCTTGTCGCCATGTTTTTCCAATAATCTTCTGACAATAGTGGTTTTTCCTGCGCCAGAAGGAGCAGAAAAAATAATTAGTTTGCCGCTCATATTACAATACGTTTAATAGTTGTTCCTTTACTTTTTCCAACTCATCCTTCATTTTAACAACGATTTGTTGGATCTGCGCATTGTTGGCTTTTGAACCAAGAGTATTGATCTCACGACCCATCTCCTGTGAAATAAAACCTAGTTTTTTACCGTTTGAGTCATCGCTGTTTAATGCTTGTACAAAATAGTCGCAGTGTGAGCGTAAGCGAACCTTTTCCTCTGTGATATCTAATTTCTCAATATAGAACACCAATTCTTGTTCGAAACGGTTCATATCGACATTTTCTTTCCCTACAGCTTCTTCCATATATTGGTTGATCCTTTCACGGATCAGGGGTATGCGGCTACCCTCTACTGCTTCAACTTCTGTTAAGTATGATAAAATCAAGGATACACGATGCTCCAGGTCTTTCTTAAGGACAGCACCTTCATCACCTCTAAATTTATTGAACTGAACCACGGCGGCGTGAAATGCATCTACTAATACCTTTCCCTCTTCTTCATCGATCTCATCATCATGGCTGATTACCTCCGGCATATTCAATGCTAATTCAAACATATTTGCCTTGGTATCGCCCAATTGAAAACCGATATCCTGCAATTGCTTGTAATATGCTTTTAATAAGTCTGCATTGATGTTTGCCCCTTTGGCGGTCTGATCAACGTATTCGGTGCTGATGTTAATATTTACCTTACCACGTTCGATTAACTTGCTACATTCCCCACGAAGTAACAATTCTTTGTCGGAAACAGCTTTTGGCAAGCGAAGGTTTAGTTCGAGGAACTTAGAATTTAAGGATTTGATCTCTACGGTATATTTTACAGTACCGTTCTCTGCAGTACCAATACCATAACCTGTCATCGATTTTATCATATGCAAAGGTATAAAAATTACGAAAAGAAATTACCAATCATGCTTTGCGATTAATACGCAGAGATATGTTTTATAGGCAGCACCCTTTTTCACCCTTACAAATCCGATTCCTACGTCTTTCAAGGAGGCATTCCACGCATCTAAGCCCAACATATGTTTTCGGTGCATAAAACCCGGAGAGCCTTTTCCGATTATAAAAGATTGGATTCCTTCGATGGCCGTATCATGGTTGGCACCAATGGATTCGAAATTATTGGTAGATCTTTTCTTCAACCAATCAGGATTCAGTGCATATCCAGCTTGGCTGATATGATAGTTGGGACCATATCCATCTGGGTCGGTATGGTCGAAATAATTGCGCCTTGCCATGTCTTTTGCTCGTTCTTCAGCAACCTTGGCAAGCTTATCATTCCAAACAAGTTTTGTTTGTGTTACGTTTCTAAGATTGTTAACACGGATTTGTCGGCCATATTTTTTAGGATTCATCCTAAAATCATTCAGATAGTTATAGGCCTGTTTGGCCTCACGACGGTCAACTCGAATATTTTGAGCCAAGATAGGTTGGGCCCATAGGATAAAAGCAAATAATAGATACCTCATAGAAATGTTTAAGAATAAAGACTCCGTTTAAAACTCAACGTTTAAACAAGCTTTTCATTTTAAACCGATTTTTTTGAAGTTTTCTCCTTAATCACCTCAATAATAGGAGGTAAGAGAGAAATACCGATAATAGCAAGAACGACAATGGAGAAATTTTCTTTGACAAAAGAGATCTGTCCGAAAAAATAACCGCCCAAAAGGAACATGCTGACCCATAACACGCCCCCAACAATATTGTAGAGTCCAAATTTTGAGTAAGGCATCTTGGCTATTCCTGCAACAAATGGCGCAAAGGTCCTTACAATGGGAACAAAACGAGCATAAATAATGGTTTTTAATCCGTATTTGCCATAAAAGTTCTGTGTTTTCTCAAGGTAGGAAAGTTTAAATATCTTGGAATCCTTGGTAAAGACACGTTGACCAAAATGCTTACCAATTTCGTAGTTTACAAAATCACCAATAATAGCTGCGGCAATCAATAAAAGCATCTTTATCCATAAGTTCAAATTTGTTTCCGGCTTTGCAATCAAAGCACCCATGGCAAACAAAACAGAATCGCCCGGCAAAAAAGGGGTTACAACAAGACCCGTTTCAGCAAAGATGATCAAGAAAAGAATCAAGTAAGTCCATGTTTGATATTCTTGCGTGATATCGATCAGATGTTTGTCGATATGAAGAATAAAATCGATTAAGGCAGATATAAATTCCATGATAATATATTCAATCCGTATAAAGCAACAATTGAACCAAGGTAGTGCGATTTAACTTTCCAATTCCTTTCCGCAGGACCCAGAAGCAATAAAAAAAGGAAGCTTACTCAGCTTCCTTCTTTTTTGAAAATTTTTCTTTTACGATCTCTATGATTGGAGGGAGTATTGACAAGAATATAATTGCAAATACTACGATTGTAAAGTTGTCTTTGATAATTGGCAGACCACCGAAGAAATAACCAATAAATAAGAATGAGGTTACCCACAGGATTGCACCGATTACATTGTATGAGGCGAATTTACCATAGGACATGGATCCTACACCAGCTACAAATGGGGCAAATGTTCTAACGATTGGGACAAAGCGCGCATAGATAATGGTCTTTCCACCGTATTTTTCGTAGAATTTCTCTGTTTTTTCAAGGTATTCTTTTTTCAGGAACTTATATTTTCCTGAGAAGGCTTTTGGACCAATGTATTTACCGATATGGTAGTTGACCATGTCTCCTAGAATACCCGCAACCATTAACAATCCCCACATTACAAAAACGTTCAGGTTAGTTTCAGGTTTTGCTATAATAGCGCCTGCAGCAAATAAAAGAGAGTCTCCAGGAAGAAATGGTGTCACAACAAGACCTGTTTCGGCAAAAATTATCAGAAACAGGATCAAATAGGTCCAAGTCTGATAGTTATTGACGATTTCCACCAAATGGTCATCAATATGGAGGATAAAGTCAATTAGGGAATAAATTAAATCCAAAGTTCTATGCTATTAAATATTGTTCAACATTACAGGCATTACCAACATTAAGATATCCTCATGGTCTTCTTTTACTGCTGGAACTAATAAACCTGCACGATTAGGCGTGCTCATTTCAAGAACTACTTCTTCACAATTCAGGTTATTAAGCATTTCAACCAAGAACTTAGCATTAAATCCGATTTCCATGTCTTCCCCTTCAAATTGGCAGCTCAATCTTTCATGTGCTTCATTTGAAAAGTCCAGATCTTCAGCAGAGATATGCAATTCGCTTCCTGAAATCTTTAAACGAACCTGATGGGTTGTTTTGTTTGCAAAGATTACGACACGACGTAGGGTGTTCAAAAATAAAGAACGGTCTACGGTAAGTTTGTTCGGGTTGAGGCGCGGAATAACAGCTTCATAATCTGGATAACGCTCATCGATCAAACGACAGATCAGGTTAATGGTACCAAATTGGAAGAAAGCATTCGTGTTGTTGTATTCGATGGACACATTCACATCATCTGATGGAAGTGAGGATTTTAAAAGAGTTAGTGCTTTTTTAGGTAGAATGATTGATGTAGGTTTTTCGGCGCTTACATCAGTTCTACGATAACGTACAAGCTTATGTGCATCTGTAGCGACAAATGTGGTTGATTGCTCAGCCAATTGAACATACACACCAGACATTGCTGGTCGAAGTTCATCGTTGCTTACTGCAAAGATTGTTTTATTGATTGCTTCCAAGAGAATTGGAGCAGCAATATTTACTGTTGATATATTTTCTACGACAGGAATTTTCGGGAAATCATCGGCGTTTTCACCGCTAAGTTTGTACTTACCGTCACCGGCAGAAATCTCGATTGCTAGAGTTTTAGTATCTACTGAGAATGCTACAGGTTGATCTGGGAGAGTTTTTAGGGTTTCGATCAAGATTTTTGATGGCATGGCCACACGTCCTTCTTCTTTTGCTTCAATCTGCAAAGTAGTAACCATACTGGTTTGCAAGTCGGTTGCTGAAATAGTCAGGATGTTGTCTTTGATCTCAAACAAAAAATTCTCTAGAATAGGTAGCACCGTACTGGAGCTAGAGGCGCCACTAATAGCTTGTAATTGTTTCAGTAATATAGATGTTGATACAATAAATCTCATTTCTTTTAGCTAATAGATTTTATTGCAATTATACAGAAAAGAATCTGATTTTTTGCAATTCAAATTAGACTTCGCTTACATAAACATTAAAAAGCACTGCATTAAAATTTGTACATTTGTAAGATTAGGTATGCAATTTAAAAATATCGTAGGGCATCAGGAGCTCAAACAACATCTAATTTCTACGGTTGCTGAAAACCGTGTAAGTCACGCACAACTATTTTTAGGTCCTGAGGGGTCTGGTAGTTTAGCCTTGGCATTGGCTTATGCGCAATTTATCAATTGTGAGCAACGCTTGGAAAATGATAGTTGTGGCACCTGTCCATCCTGCATAAAATATGATAAATTGATCCACCCTGACCTTCATTTTTCATACCCATTTTTTGCAAAGCACAAAGATGACACTGCCACGACTTTTATTGAAGATTGGCGGAAGGCATTTTTAGAAAATCCCTATATGAGCTTAGGGCATTGGCGCAATCAATTGGAGGCAGAAAACAAACAAGCAAACATCAACATTGCTGAAGCACATGATATCATCAAAAAGTTAAGCCTAAAGTCCTTTGAAGCGGAATACAAGGTTTTGATCATGTGGCTGCCCGAATATTTGGATACGCAAGGGAATGCATTGCTGAAACTCATTGAGGAGCCGCCAGCAAAGACCCTCTTTTTATTGGTTGCGGAGAATCAGGATAAAATCTTAAATACGATTATCTCAAGAACGCAATTGGTAAAGGTGAATAAGTATTCACATGAAGAGCTGATGCAGTACCTGATTGACGAAAAGGGCATTGAGGCAAATCGAGCAAATGAGATTTCCTTCATTGCTGAGGGCAATATTCAGACTGCTCTTGATCAAATCGCGGAAGCATCAAATGAAAATTTCGATCTGTTGATTCGCTGGTTAAGATGTATCGTCACGGATGCGGGTTTGAATATTATTCAAATCTGTGATGATGAGATCAGCAAATTGGGGCGGGAGAACCAAAAATTGTTCTTGATGTATAGCATCAATGTCTTAAGACAGATTGTGCTATTAAACCAAGGGCTGCATGAACTAGTCTTTTTAAAGAATGCTGAATTGGATTTTGTCCAAAAGTTCAGCGAAATAACGACTTTGGAGAAGTTGGAAACTGCGATAGATATGCTTGAGAAAACGCATTATTCTGTTGAAAGAAATGCAAATCCTAAAATATTATTTTTAGATTTATCTTTGCAGTTAGTTTTACTATTTAAATACAATACGTTCCCTAAGGGGACTCAATATATATAATTAAACAAATATGGGATGTGGCAGTTGCTCATCCGGGGGTGGTTGCGGAAGTAAATCACTAGGCACAGTACCAGCAGGTTGCAATAACAATGGTACGTGCATGACCAGCGGATGTAATAAATTGGATGTTTACGATTGGTTAGTCGATATGGACTTACCATCTAACTATAAACCTTTTGATATTGTTGAAGTTCGTTTTAAAGGCTCTAGAAAGGAGTTTTTTGTAAATACGGACAATATTTACCTTGAAATGGGAGAGATGGTTGTTGTTGAGCCTAATACAGGCGGATATGACATTGGCCATGTTTCACTGACAGGTGAATTGGTAAGGCTTCAATTGAAAAAGAACAACGTTAAACCTGACGACGTTGTAAAGAAAGTATATAGAAAGGCGAATGAGAACGATGTTGCCAAGTATAATTTAGCCAAAGATCTGGAATGGGAAACCATGCATAGAGCGCGTAATCTAGCGCTCGAACTGGGTTTGTCCATGAAGATTTCTGATGTTGATTATCAAGGAGACAAGACGAAAGCGACTTTCTATTATACGGCTGAGGGCCGTGTGGATTTCCGTGAATTGATCAAAAGAATGGCTGAGGCCTTCCGTATCCGTATCGAAATGAGACAGATCGGGATGCGCCAAGAAGCCAGCAGACTTGGTGGTATCGGCTCATGTGGCCGTGAACTGTGTTGTTCAACTTGGTTAAC
Organism: Sphingobacterium sp. 1.A.5; assembly: GCF_002734235.1. Classification (NCBI taxonomy): domain Bacteria; kingdom Pseudomonadati; phylum Bacteroidota; class Sphingobacteriia; order Sphingobacteriales; family Sphingobacteriaceae; genus Sphingobacterium; species Sphingobacterium sp. 1.A.5. The sequence goes on along the minus strand of NZ_PEBA01000001.1, from coordinate 36,877 downwards.
GGATTTTAAAACGGTTTCAACTTCAGCTGCAAGATATCAGAATCTGTCCTTGAACACATTGAAATTAGCGGGACAATGCGGAAAATTAAAATGTTGTCTGAACTATGAGTTAGACAGCTATATGGATGCTCTAAAAGATATTCCAAACAATATTGACCGTATTGAAACACATTCAGGTGTTGCTTATTTGCAGAAAACGGATATTTTCAAGAAAACAATGTGGTTTTCATACCCACATGCAGAGTCTTGGATTCCATTGACAGTAGATCAAGTTAAGGAATTTGCAGAATTGAACTCACAGGGCAAGAAGCCTCAGGAATTAATCGTTCCTGAAAAAGAAGAGGTTGTAAATGTTCCTAATCCAGATTACGAAAATGTGGTAGGACAGGACAGCTTAACTCGTCTTGATGAGCGAAACAAAAAGAAGAAAAAGCGTAAACCGAAACGTAAGCCTGAGAATGCTCAAAATGCACAAGGTCAAAACGCTGAGAACAAACCTCAAAGGCCAAAGCCTGAAAACAAGAACCCGAATAACGGTCAAAATCAGAACAAGCCTAGAGAAAATCAAGGAAAAGCTGAAAATGGGAACGACTCTAATCAAAATAGAAGAAGACCTCAGAACAGAAATAGAAGAAACAACAACAATAATAATAGAAACAAAGACAATAACTCTGAGGGTTAATTATTAATCCAATGCGCAAATATGTATTTATAGCTATTGTTACGCTTTTGCTGACCTCCTGTCAGGAAGGGCCCTTCTATGAAAGAAATTCTGCTATCCCCAAACAACTGTGGGATAGCAGTTTTAAACCTCAATTCCAAGTCGAGGTGGAAAATAAAGAGGATCGATTCGATCTGTTCTTTAATATTCGACATACCGCCTATTATCCTTATTCGAACTTCTCCTTTTATATAGAACAGAAACAGCTTCAAGACAGTATAATCCGTTCGGAGATCAAATTGGCTGAATCCGACGGTAGATGGTTGGGAAACTCTGCCGGAAACCTATATGGGCAAACGGTTCTTTTAAGAGAGAATTTCACCTTTCCAGATACGGGAAAATATGTTTTTTCTGTTGGTCAGTCTATGCGTGAGAACCCATTAAGGGGAATAAACGATGTTGGTATCAAGATTATAAAGAGATAATTATGCAATGGCTTCGATGGTTACTATTTCCTTTTACCATCCTCTATACCCTTATTATATGGGTTAGAAACAAGCTCTATGACCTAAACTTCTTCCCTTCACGAACTTTTCCTGTTAAGACTATTGTGGTTGGAAATTTGGCTGTTGGAGGTGCTGGCAAAAGTCCGTTGACCCAAAAACTCATCCAATACTTTAGCAACAAATACCGTGTCGCTACCTTAAGCAGAGGGTATGGCAGAAAAACCAAAGGCTTTAGATTGGTGGAAGTAGAAGACAGTGTTGAAAATGTTGGTGATGAACCTTTACAGTTAAAAAAGAACTTCCCAAATATTACTATTGCCGTTGATGAAAATAGAACCGAAGGTATAGAAATCCTACAAAAAGATCATGATTTAATAATATTGGATGATGCTTTTCAACACCGTAAGGTAACTCCAAAATGTTCTATTCTCCTTTTTGAATACAGTTCCATTCTCAATCCGATCTTTTTATTACCTACTGGTAATTATAGAGATACTTTTAATCAAACCAAAAGAGCAGATATTGTTCTCATCACTAAATGTCCGGATGAAATTCCGGCCATGGAAAAGAATAAAATTGAGTCCAAAATAAGATCATACAACAAAACGACTAATATTTATTACAGCAAAATTGGTTATAAAGAATTGATTCCTATATCTGAAATTGCCACAGGAATCAAAGGTCTCCCAAAAAACGTTTTGTTGGTAACGGGTATTGCGAATCCGCAACCTTTAGCGGAATACTTAAGGATAAATGCTGTAAAAAAGGAGCATCTCAAGTTTCCTGACCACCACAACTTTGATGAATTTGATTATAAGGTAATCAATGCCAGGTTTGAGAAATTAAACGCAGACGGAGATTGTATTCTATTGACTACCGAAAAGGATGCTCAAAGACTTTTATTAAATAGACTGGAAGGTATTCCCATATATTATATTCCTATCGATATAATAATAGAAGACGAAGATCAATTTTTCCAAGAATTAGAAACTTCTATATTAAGATAAATTAATTCTAAAAATCAAGGTTATTATATAATGAGCGTGAGGCTATAAATGCTCCATCGAAAATTCTTGTACTCTCTATTCCCAAGTATTGTTGTAACAGATATATATTTTTTTTCTATTCAACTAAAATAAATATAATTTAACTGAAATCTTGCTTAAACCCTATGTTAAGCCACTATTTGAATAATAAAATCACCCTTAGTTGAATTCCTTAACTTGTTAAGAAATGTTAAAAAGTAACAAACATGATACAATTACACAATAAACCATACGAAAGGGCTGTTATTTATTGTACAGAAACGGAGTAAATAATAAAAGTGTTAAACAAAAAAATTAAAATCATGAAAAAGTTATTTTTAGCAGTATCCGCAGTATTATTTTCGTTAAGTCTAACATTCGCACAGGAAGTAAATCCTGAAGAAAAAGCAAAAGCAACAGTTACCGAATGGACTGAGAAGTTGCAACTAACACCAGAACAACAAACAGCTATCTATACAGTTGTCTTAGAGCATAAAAAATCAAAACATGCTTTAAAATCAGATACTACTGTTGCAGCAGAGGCTCAAGTTCAACAAATTGAGGCTTTAAATGCTGACTTAGACAAAAAAGTAAGTGAAATTTTGACAGATGAACAAAAACCATTGTACATTAAAATCGTGGAAGAACGCGCAACTAAAAAGATGCCTGAACCACAAGTACAATAAGCTAACTAATATTCATGTTTCATAAATAAGAAAAGGGATTGCACGAGGTGCAGTCCCTTTTTTCGTTACTTTTGAGGCGCAAAAGTAACCAAAACGCTCGCTCATTTAAGGTGGCTTGTCGCGCGGGGCCAACGCTCATGGAAAAAATGCCTTATTGCCGAGGATGCCGTTCTAATCAATTATCTCTTTTGAGGAGATAATTGCTTGAAAGCATCCAAGGGCAATCCCCACGCACAATGGCCGCGGCATTTTTCCATTCTTCCGCCACTGAAAATGAGCGGGCTAAAGATTGAAAGCCATGTTGAGAGCTTTAGGGCGATTTTTGGGGGAATGTTGTTGCGGCTGGCCGCAACAACATTCCCCCAAAAATCGCCCTTTTTAAAAAAAAGGATTCTGTCATTCCCGAGCTTTAGCTCGGGAAACTATTTAGGCGCTATAATAGTTACACCTACAGGGTTTATTGCCGTTGTATTAACCATTTCTATAATAGTTTCGCCCCGCTGGGGCGATATAGCGTGAAATGTCTTGTCAGTAGTCGGTGAGGACACCAGCCATCTTTAGGATTTGCTAACGCAAGTCTTACGCGCAGGTCTGAGCATAGGGTTGACTTGCGTTTCAACAAAAAAAAAAGCTTGGGATATTCTCCCAAGCTTTTAAATTTCTTTTCTTTACAATGTTTTGTTGTTTTTAAGACGCTTTTAATTTCTTTTGTATGTCTTGCACATAGGTTTTGAATTTCTTATCCGTTTCGATAAGGTCTTCTACTGTTTGGCAAGCATATATTACGGTAGAGTGGTCGCGACCGCCAAAGAAATTACCGATTGATTTCAGGGATGATTTGGTGTGATTTTTTGCCAAATACATTGAAATCTGTCTTGCTTGTACGATTTCACGTTTACGAACTTTCGATTTAACCATTTCAACTGGTACCTCAAAGTATTCACATACTAATTTTTGAATGTACTCCATTGATATTTCTTTATGTGTATTCTTCACAAAGTTTTTCAACATTGACTTTGCTAAATTCAGGTCAATTTCTCTTTTGTTAAGAGTAGATTGAGCCAATAAAGAAACCATAGCACCTTCTAATTCTCTGACACTGTTGTCAATCTGATTCGCCACGTATTCCACTACATTCTCTGGGAGTTCAATACCATCTGAATACATCTTTTTCTTGAGGATAGCCATTCTTGTTTCCAAGTCAGGCACTTGAATATCTGCAGATAATCCCCATTTAAAGCGGCTCAACAGCCTTTCTTCGAGACCAGAAAGATCTTTTGGCGCTTTATCAGATGTCAAGATGATTTGTTTACCAGTTTGGTGTAAGTGATTAAAAATGTGGAAGAAAATATCCTGTGTTTTTTCTTTACCCGCAAAATTGTGAACATCATCCATGATGATAACATCCATCGCTTGGTAAAAATTCACGAAATCATTGATGGTATTGTTCTTAAGGGAATCAACAAACTGTTGACAGAACTTTTCACATGACACGTAGATTACCAACTTATCTGGTAGATTACGTTTGATTTCATTACCAATTGCTTGAGCAAGGTGGGTTTTCCCCAATCCAACATCTCCATAGACCATTAAAGGGTTGAAAGAAGTTCCTCCGGGTTTATTTGCGACAGCATATCCAGCCGAACGAGCCAAACGGTTACATTCTCCTTCAATGAAGTTGTCGAAAGTATAATTTTGATTTAATTGAGGATCAACTTGCAGTTTCTTTAAGCCCGGAATCACGAAAGGATTCTTGATGTTCTTATTCAATGCAACAGGAACAGGAATAGATTGTTTCTTTCCTTCAGCACCATTTCCATTTGATGGAATGTTGGTGGTGTAAGGTGGGTTTGCAGATGATTTTTCTACAACGATGTTGTACTCCAAACGACCTTGCTCGCCCAAGAATTTTTTAACTGTTTTTCTGAGAATACCTACATAATGTTCTTCTAGCCACTCATAGAAAAACAAACTAGGTACTTGAATAGTTAAAACGTTTCCTTCAAGACGTACAGCTTTAACGGGCTCGAACCATGTTTTAAAACTTTGCGTTGGTATGTTATCTTTTATGACTGCAAGACAACTTTCCCAAACACTTGTACACGTTTTTTCCATTCTAAATTTGTTAATAACTTGAAAACCAATAATTGACAAAAATTCTGTTCATAACTTTTGCCTACAACGAATATGACAAAAAAAATTGAGCTAAAAAATTAAAAAGGTAAAAAAAAGACAAGTATCTAATAAACAATATTTTAATTGTAATTTTTAGCATATTTTGTCCATTTTATTAGCCCAAAATTATTTTATTAACACATATAATTTACATAAGATTTTTAAAGCTTTTTTAAAGCAAAAATTAAGCTTTAGGAAATTAATGTGGAAAACTTTTAATAAAAAAAGGAAGCCTGTTGGCTTCCTTAGGTAGACAATTAAAAGTCTTAGGATTACCGATTATTGATAAGCAATTATCCTACCAAAGTTTCAGTTTTTATACCTTTAGTTAATTTACGAACCTGATCCTCAATACCTGTAGCATCATATCCACAGATATGCCATAACTCAGCTTGCTCACCATGCTCAACTATACCATCAGGAATTCCCAAACGTACCACATGAGCATCATAATTATGGTCAGCCATAAATTCTAATACTGCTGAACCGATACCTCCAGGTAAACAGCCGTCTTCAACAGTTATAACTTTGTTGTATTTTCTAAACACTTCATGTAACATCTCTTCGTCCAAAGGCTTAGCAAACCTTAAATCATAATGAGCAGGATGTATACCATCTTCTCTTAATTTAAGAATAGCTTTGCTTGCTTCGTTCCCGATATGTCCGAATGTTAATATAGCAATTTCTTCTCCGTCACAGATTTTCCTTCCTTTACCGATTTGAATTTCTTTGAATGGAAGTTTCCAGTCAGGCATTACCCCATTACCACGAGGGTAACGGATTGTAAATGGTCCCTTATCAGGTAATTGTGCGGTATACATTAAGTTTCTCAGCTCTTCTTCGTTCATTGGCGATGAAACGATCATGTTAGGCACACATCGCATAAATGCGATATCATACGCTCCATGATGTGTTGGTCCATCTGCACCTACCAAACCTGCTCTATCCAAACAAAATACTACATTGAGCTTCTGAAGGGCTACATCATGGATGACCTGGTCGTATGCTCTCTGCATAAAAGAAGAATAGATATTACAAAAAGGCACCAAGCCTTGTGCTGCCAAGCCTGCACTGAATGTAACAGCATGTTGTTCGGCAATACCTACATCAAACGCCCTATCAGGCATAGCTTTCATCATGATATTCATCGATGAACCACTAGGCATTGCTGGGGTAATACCCATGATATCTTTATTCTGTTCTGCAAGTTCCACCAAACTGTGTCCAAATACATCTTGGTATTTTGGAGGTTGTGGCTTTTCAGAGATAGATTTCTTGATTTCTCCCGTTATTTTATCAAACAAGCCTGGAGCATGCCATTTTGTTTGATCTTTTTCTGCCAGCGCATAGCCTTTACCTTTTACAGTAACCACATGCAAAAGCTTTGGACCATTGATATGTTTCAGGTCCTCAATTGTCTTTACAAGTTTATTGACATCATGACCATCAACAGGTCCAAAATATCTGAAGTTTAAAGATTCAAATAGATTAGAGTTCTTTAAAAGAGTACCTTTAATGCTCTGTTCAAGTTTTTTTGCCCAGCCGTATGCATTAGGACCCTTTTTAGAGATCTTTTCCAATACAGAAACCAAATCATCTCTGAATCTATTATAGCTTTTTGAAGTTGTAATGCTTGTTAAATATTCTTTCATTGCACCCACATTTGGGTCAATGGACATACAGTTGTCATTTAGAATAACCAATAGGTTTGATTTTTCTATACCAGCGTGGTTTAGGGCTTCAAACGCCATTCCGCCGGTCAAGGCACCATCTCCAATAATGGCAACATGTTGTCTATCGGTTTCACCTTTGTAAGCTGATGCTACGGCCATACCGAGAGCTGCAGAGATGGATGTTGAGGAGTGTCCAACACCAAATGCATCATATTCACTTTCACTGCGTTTAGGAAAACCAGAAATACCACCAATAATACGATTGGTGTGAAAATCATCCCTTCTTCCCGTCAATATCTTATGTCCATAAGCTTGATGCCCTACATCAAAAATCACCTGATCATAGGGTGTATTCAATGCATAATGCAACGCTACGGTCAATTCAACAACGCCTAAACTAGCTGCAAAATGTCCGCCATTTACAGACACGATATCGATGATAAACTGTCTTAGCTCCTTACAAACTTCCTCAAGTTCTGACTCCTTCAGATTGCGAAGGTCAGATGGAAATTGAATCTGTTGTAATAGCGGTCCTGCTTCTACCTGCATAAATGAAAATTTTTCAAAATAAGATACAAAGTAACAATTTATTCTTTTAACTATAGAATATATATACAATTTAATAGGTAGCATTGTTTTGCTTTATTCAAAACAATATCACCATTTATTGGACCAAATCCTTATTTTTGGCATATTCTATGGAAGCTACGAACTACGAAATAAAATTAGCTCAATTTCAGGGTCCTTTTGACTTATTATTGTTCTTTATCGAACGTGATGAGCTCAATATCCACGATATTCCCATTTCAAAAATAACGGATGATTTCCTGGCCTATATCCAACATATGCAGGCCCTAAACATTGAATTGGCTTCAGAATTTATTTTCGTAGCTTCAACATTGATGCGTATCAAGGCCAAAATGCTGTTGCCAAGGCCTGAACTGGACGAGAATGAAAATGAAATCGACCTTAAAAAGGAACTTGTCCAAAAACTTATGCTCTATAAGCAGTTTAAGGAAGTTTGTGAAGAGCTGAAAGTATTGGAGGATAGGAGAGGGAAGTATTATGAAAGAGGAAATACAGATCAAGATCTTAAAATTGCCCGTGAAGCTAAAGCCCAAACTCTAGAAGAGGAACTTTCTACATTCGACCTGTATAAACTGATGTTGGTATATGAAAGAGTGATGTATAACTATTCCCATAGAGTTCAAGATGTCACACATACCGTTGTAAAATATCCTTACAGCATAGAACAACAAAAGAAAGCAATTGCCGAATTAATTGAAATCAATAAATCCTTGGATTTTTCGCAATTGGCAAAGAATTCTGAAAACAAAGTTCAATTTGTCTATAATTTCTTGGCTATGCTGGAAATGTTACAACAGAAATTATTAGACATTGAAATTGGTTTGGGATTCAATAATTTCTGGATTGAAAAGAAAGTTTCTTAGTTTTTATTGAGCTTTTCGTCCATAGATTTTTTCACTTCTTCTCTATCTTTCAGTTTATCCAAAGCCTGTAACAACAAATCATATTGCTTTGAGCTTTCTATATCACGGATTGCCTTTAATGCTTCTATTCCTGCTTTCATTGCAAAACCACTTTTTTCCGCAAAAGAACCCACGAAAGTTTCCAAATCCATTTGTTCAAGGTAACCATCAACCAATCCCAATTCGATTGCTTTTTCGGTATTAAATGGATTGGGATCTAAACATAGCTGTAGTACTTTCTTTTCAGGCATTATTCTTCTGAGTCCGGCCATCACTTGAAACGGAAAAATACCTAATGCTATTTCTGGAAGCCTAAAATTTAGGTCATTCTTGGCAAAAACAAAGGTACAGCCCAAGATATATAAAAATCCACCCGCTATTACATCTCCTTGTACAACCGCAATAGAAGGTTTGTTGAAATTATCGAATACCTCACCTAATGAAATATCTTGATTTTTAATTTCTGGATTGGGAGTATCCAATTCCTTATTTTGAAAAGTCTTTAGATCCATTCCGGCACAGAATACAGGTCCATTTGCTTTCAACACCAAAACATGGATATCATCATTGTCATTTGCTTGCTTTAGAGCATGCGCAATTTCATTAACAGTTGTAGGCGTAAAAGCATTGCGTTTAGCCTCCCTGTCTAATGTCAGAGTAAATACATGATCTTTTATCTCAGTTTTTATGAAATTATAGTTCATTGTTGATCAAATTTTGAAATCCTTGCATCAATTTAGAAACGTCTTCGAAACTTCCTTTGCCAAAACGGTCAACCAGCAATTCTGATGGTATATTTCCGACCAATTCATCTTTTGCAAAAGGACATCCACCATAGCCTAAAATTGCTCCTTCAAACCTCCTACACCCAGCAGCATATGCTGCATCAATTTTTAGTAAAGCACTTTCAACAGGTGAATGTAGATGTACGCTAAAAGGAATATCCTCATGTTCCTTTGTCAATTTATGAAAAAGGTCATGAATAGATTCAGGAGTGGCTTCAGATGTTGTATCAGCAATCGAGAAATTCTTAACACCGATATTTTTCAAATTGGAAACCCATTGGGATACTAAATCCATATCCCAATGATCTCCGTAAGGATTACCAAACGCCATAGAAATATAAACTACGAGCTCTTGATTACCTTTGTTTATAATATCCACCATTTCTTTTACAGTTTCAAATGCTTGAGCAATATTAGCATTGGTATTGTTTTTTTGAAATGTTTCTGAGATAGAAAATGGATACCCTAAATAATCTATTTTATCGATTTGAGATCCAATTTCGGCACCTCTTATGTTTGCAATAATCGCCAACAACTTCACTTGGTCATTCTTTTCCAATCCATTGATTACTTCAACCGTATCACTAAGTTGCGGAACAGCTTTTGGGGATACAAAACTTCCAAAATCTATACAATCAAACAATTTACTTTCGATCAATTGATTGATATAGGCAATCTTTTTTTGTGTAGGTATCTGGTTTTTTATTCCCTGAATAGCATCTCTGGGGCAATCTACCAAGCTTACATTATTGTTATTGTACATCTTTTTTAATTTCTCTAGCTATTACCATTCTTTGAATTGAGCTTGTTCCTTCACCAATGGTACATAATTTAGCATCTCTAAAGTATTTTTCTGCAGGAAAATCTTTGGTAAAACCATAACCACCGAGAATTTGTACAGCTTCGTTTGACACTTCCACCGCTGTTTCTGATGCAAACAACTTAGCCATTGCTCCTTCTTTAGTTACTTTTAAACCATTGTCTTTTAAATCTCCTGCTTGACGGATCAATAATTCAGATGCATTGATCTTGGTCGCCATATCTGCTAAATTAAAACCAACCGCTTGGAAATCAAAAATTTTCGTTTGAAATTGTTCACGTTCGTTTGCATATTTCAGAGCACATTCATAAGCACCTCTAGCAATACCTAATGAAAGAGCAGCAATAGAAATTCTACCACCATCCAATAATTTCAACGCTTGAACAAATCCGTCTCCGATTTCACCTATCAATTGATCTTTGTGGATTCTACAGTTATCAAAGAATAAAGATCCTGTTTCAGATGCACGCATTCCGAGTTTATCCATTTTAGCACCTGCAGTAAATCCTTCCATTCCTTTTTCCACAATAAATGCAGAAATACCTTTTTTATCGCCTTTTTCACCAGTTCTCGCCATCACTACCGCCACATCTCCAGATATTGCATGAGTAATAAATGTTTTGTCACCATTCAATATAAAATAATCACCATCTTGAACGGCTGTTGTATTCATTCCACCAGCATCCGATCCTGAACCTGGTTCTGTTAATCCCCAAGCACCGATCCACTCTGCTTTAGCTAATTTCGGGAGGTATCTTCTTTTTTGCTCTTCATTTGCAAAACTTAAAATATGATTTGTACATAGGGAGTTGTGGGCAGCAACAGAAAGTCCTATGGATCCACAAACTTTAGATATTTCATCTAAAATGGTAATGTATTCTTGGTAATTCAACCCTGAACCGCCATATTCTTCAGGGACAAGAATCCCCATAAATCCATGATCGCCCAAATTTTTGAAAAGTTCAATCGGGAAAGTTTGGGACTCATCCCATTTCATGACGTGGGGCTTAATATAAGTATTGGCGAAGTTTCGTGCGCTTTCCTTAACTAAGGTCAATTGTTCTTTAGAACCTACGTTATGCATAATATTATTTTAATTAAGTTTATATTTGGGTTATAATTATTTTTTACAAATATTATAAAAAACAAATTATATTTTATGATATTTATAAATATTTAATATTAACACCACTTATAAATTACATTATTTCAATAAAGCTATGCGAGGCCAATTAGACGAACTCCAAAAGAAAAGAGAAAAATTATTGCTTGGTGGCGGATTGGACAAAATCCAAAAACAACATGAAAAAGGTAAACTATCGGCTTGGGAGCGGGTTTTATACCTGTTAGATGACGATAGGGATTTCACTGAGGTTGGTGTATTTGCGGCAGATGGTCAGTATAAAGAACATGGTGGTTGCCCCAATGCAGGAGTAGTCGTGGTGTTGGGTTATGTAAAGGGAAGGTTATGTGTCATTGTATCAAACGATGCAACTGTAAAAGCTGGAGCTTGGTTTCCAATGACCTGTAAGAAAAACCTGAGAGCTCAAGAAATAGCCATGGAAAATCATATTCCAATTATATATTTAGTTGATTCTGCAGGAGTTTATCTACCGATGCAAGCTGAGATATTTCCTGATAAAGAGCACTTTGGTCGAATATTCAGAAACAATGCTAAGATATCTTCCATGGGTATCCCTCAGATTTCAGCTATTATGGGTTCATGTGTAGCGGGTGGTGCCTACCTTCCCATTATGTCAGATTATGCTTTGATCGTTGAAGGTACGGGTTCTGTATTCTTAGCAGGTTCATATCTAGTAAAATCGTCTATAGGGGAAAATATTGATAATGAAACCTTAGGTGGAGCAGATACACACTGTGAAATATCTGGAGTAACAGACAATAAATTCCCGAATGATGAGAGCTGTTTAGATGCTATCAAGAATATTGTAGACAAATTCGGTTCAGAGCCTACCTATGATTATTCCAGGATAGAAGCTCAATCACCGGAATATCCAATGGACAAACTTTATGATTATCTTCCGGAAGATAGATTAAAGCCATATAATATGGTTGAAATCCTGAAATGTATCGTGGATAAGGATTCATTGGAGGAGTATAAAAAAGATTATGGCAAAACCTTGATTTGCGCATTGGCACGAGTTGATGGATGGGCGGTTGGTATAGTAGCTAATCAGCGTGAGGTTGTCAAAGCTAAGAAACCTGGCAATTCAACAGAAATGCAGATGGGTGGTGTTATCTATTCAGATTCAGCAGATAAGGCAGCACGTTTCATTATGAATTGTAACCAGCAGAAAATACCAATGGTATTTTTTCAGGATATTACGGGTTTTATGGTTGGATCTAGGGCGGAACACGGCGGCATCATTAAGGATGGTGCAAAAATGGTCAATGCGATGGCTAACTCCGTGGTTCCAAAATTCACTTTTATGGTTGGAAACAGTTATGGTGCAGGTAATTATGCGATGTGCGGGAAGGCCTATGACCCTAGATTGATCTACGCTTGGCCAACAGCTAAAATTGCGGTAATGAGCGGTGCTTCAGCTGGAAAAACATTGCTTCAGATTCAAGAAGCAACGTTGAAATCAAAAAATGTAACACTGGGTGAGGAGGAAAAATCAAAATTGCTCAAAGAAATTGAAGAGCAGTATAATGAACAATTGAGTCCTTACTATGCTGCGTCCCGTTTATGGGTCGACGGTGTTATCGATCCGGCGGAGACCAGGAAAATAATTTCTATGGGTATTGAAGCTGCATCCCACAATACGGATATCGGAAGATACAATGTTGGAGTTATTCAGACATAAAAAAAGGCTTTTATAAAGCCTTTTTTTATAATAATTTAAGTGTTTTCACAATCTTCAACAGATCAATTGTATTTTCACAACCAGTTTTATGTAACAAATTCTTTCGGTGTGTCCTAACGGTATGGATACTGATAAAAAGTTTGTTTGCTATTTCTTCGCTGGTATTTGCTTGATCCAATAAATTCAATATCTCCAATTCTCTTTTAGTGAACTTAAGGGTTGATCTTTTTACAATATCAGCCTTAGTTTCAATATTATAGTAAGATGGATGACCATTTCTACCAATAAAATGTAATTCAGGGACAGGAGAAGCTTTAATATTCGTAATGTCCATATGCTGAATTATGGTTTTTAAAACAGCACTTTCAGAAATTTCGTAAGCAGCTGTTTGTTGCATTATCCTAAGGTAGTATCCATCTGATTTTCTCATTCTGAAATCATGGATAATTTTATAGTCTTTTTGTTTTTCAATTTCCAATGACAGGCAGAAATCTAGCGCTAGATGCTCATGTTTCATAAAAATATCCTTATCATCGGGATGTATTAGATCGAAAAATTTTTCTAAAGTAAAGTCTATAGGATTATATCCCAACACATTGGAAATACCATCGGAACAAGTGATTATTTGAGGATTTATACAATCGTAAATAAAGTAATAAAGATCGAGTTTTAAATCTAAATGATCATTAAATTCCCTACTATTAGCCACACTGAGCCTATTGGTAAGCTCATGAGCTGTTTTTAAAAACTCATTCCATTCCAAAACATACTATTATTGGTTAATTATTCGGTTCCGCTTTTAAAAGCATTCCAACCTTGAGCTTTAAGTTCGTGTACATTTCCAGATTTGGAAACCAACAAACATCCAGCAGATGGTTCGGTAATATGTCCAATAATACTAATTTCCATGTTATTTTTCAACTTTTCGTAATCATTTTGCGGAACGGTGAACAACAATTCATAATCTTCACCACCGCTTAACGCACAGACAGTTGGGTCCAACCCAAACTCACGAGCAGTTTCATAAGTCATGGGATCGATAGGAATTTTTTCTTCGTAAAGTTTACAACCGACATTGGATTCTCTACAGATATGCAGGATCTCAGAAGCCAGGCCATCAGATACATCAATCATAGCGTGTGGCTTAATGTCCATTGAAGCTAATAATTCAACAATATCTTTACGCGCTTCAGGTTTCAATTGACGCTCAATGATATAGTCCTTACCTTCTAAGTCAGGTTGAATATTAGGGTTTTCAAGGAAGATCTGTTTCTCTCTTTCCAATAACTGAAGACCTAAGTATGCACCACCTAAATCTCCTGAAACACAGATTAAATCCCCTTCTTTGGCAGCAGATCGATAGGCTATATTTTCATTATCAGCATATCCTATGCTTGTAACAGAAATAACAAGTCCTTGAGTTGAAGTGCTCGTATCACCACCAATTAGATCTACATTATAATTTTGGCAAGCAAGTAAGGCGCCTTCATAAATTTCCTCAACTGCTTCAAGCGGAAATTTTGAAGATAAGCCAATTGAAATAGTCACTTGACTGGCAATCCCATTCATCGCATAAATATCACTCAAGTTGACTTGAATGGCTTTATATCCTAAATGTTTTAGGGGTACATAGCGAAGGTCGAAATGAACATTTTCTAACAATAAATCAGTTGATATCAATGTTTTTTTGCCGGAAAAATCCAATACTGCTGCATCATCTCCAATTCCTTTGATGGTGCTTTTTTGCGTCAATACGACAGATTGGGTCAGATGATTTATGAGACCAAATTCACCAAGTTCATTTAAGTTTGTTCTTTCGCTATTTTCAAATATACTCATCTTATAATCCTAGTTTTGCTGAGATATCAAGCATTCTTTCGATAGGTTTTTGCGCACGAATGATAATATCTTCAGAAAGTGTAATTTCTGGTTGTTCGTAGTACAAACAATTGTAAAGTTTCTCCAATGTATTCAATTTCATGTGTGGGCAATCATTGCAAGCACATAAATTGTTTGGAGGAGCTGGAATAAATGTTTTTGAAGGGCTGGCTTTTTGCATTTGATGTAAAATACCAGATTCTGTAGCTACGATAAAGGTGTCTGTTGGATCTTCAATTGTAAATTTCAACATACCAGATGTTGAACCGATATAATCTGCTTGTGCCAAGATATGCTCTTCACATTCTGGATGAGCAATGAATTTAGCATTTGGATATTCTGCCCTCAAGGCATCGATTTTTTCTTGAGAAAAGATTTCATGGACCATACATGCGCCATTCCAAAGTACTAAATCTCTACCTGTCTTTTTCTTGACATAATCGCCAAGGTTACGATCAGGTCCAAAAATAATCTTTTGATCTTCAGGCAAGCTTTCCACAATCTGAACTGCATTTGAAGAAGTACAGACAATATCTGAGAGTGCTTTTAGTTCAGCTGTACAATTGACATAGGTAATCACCAAGTGATCAGGGTACTTCTCTTTAAATTTAGCAAAAAGGTGTGGAGGACAACTATCTGATAATGAACATCCTGCTTTTAAATCTGGTAATAAAACTTTTTTCGATGGAGATAATATCTTAGCAGTTTCAGCCATGAAATGTACCCCAGCAAATACGATTACGTCAGCATCTGTTTTAGCTGCTTGTTGGGACAAACCTAGACTATCTCCAATATAATCTGCTATATCCTGAATTTCAGACTCTTGATAGTAATGAGCCAATATAACTGCATTTTTCTCCTTCTTAAGTCTTTCAATTTCTTTTACCAAATCTAAGCTTGGATCTATTGCAACATCAATATATCCCTTAGCCACTAAGTCTGTTTCAAATGTTGTATTCATTTGGTTTTTCTAAGTTGATTACTTTCTCTTTGACTACCTAACATCACAAAAGTAAAGAAAGAAAACGAAACGAAATCCACATTCCTTTTTTTCAATAAATAATAACTCTTTTTTTAAAGAAGAATCTTGTTGTTTATTAGCATGTGGAAAATGGGGATAATTCAATTGAAATTTATTTTTTTTAGTGGATATTCTATAGTTATTCACAATTTATCCACAGGTTTCTGGGGCTTAAGTATTGATTTTCAATTCTCTCGTTTTTGACCATTTATTTTTTCCATATTTTGATGTGAAATTATAATTGTTCGGAAGTTGTTAATATTTGAATCATATTCTCTTAATATTTTGGTAATACATGTGTGAAAATTGCTAGTATTGTGGAAATAAAAGAAGTTTTACATTTTAATCCACGAGTTATTTACACGTTTTGCACATTATTTGTTAATTTGTTGGTTTAATAGGAATTAAAGAAAGCATCTACAATTAAGATTACATGCTAGATAGAAAAGTTGATTTTTTGATCGTTGGTTCCGGTATTGCCGGATTGAGTTTTGCACTAAAAGCAGCGAAGCTTGGGAAAGTACTGATCGTGACGAAATCCAATGAGGATGAGTCAAATACGAAATATGCTCAGGGTGGAGTCGCCGTCGTTACCGATGAAGATGATAGCTTTGATAAGCATATTGAGGATACCTTAATTGCAGGTGATGGATTATGTGATGCGCAAGTTGTGGAAAACGTTGTTAAAGAAGGTCCAGAACGCATTGCAGAGTTAATTTCCTATGGGACAACTTTTGACAAGGAAGATTCTGGTGAATATGATTTAGCTCGAGAAGGTGGCCATTCAGAACATAGAATCCTTCATTATAAGGATATTACGGGTTATGAGATTGAGCGTGCTCTATTGGAAAAAGTACATGCTGAACCTAATATTGAGATACTAACACATTACTTTGCCGTTGACTTGATTACTCAACATCATCTGGGTGTACATGTGGATAAACGGACGAATGATATCAATTGCTTTGGTATATATGCTTTTAATACACAAACAGGGCATGTTGAAAAGATCCTTTCAAAAATCACTTTAATGGCAACTGGAGGTGCTGGCCATATTTATTCTAGTACTACAAATCCTACTATTGCAACAGGTGATGGTATTGCCATGGTTTATCGAGCAAAAGGTAAAGTTAGAAATATGGAATTCATCCAATTCCATCCTACGGCTCTTTATAATCCAAGGGAATATCCTGCTTTTCTTATTTCTGAAGCTGTAAGAGGATTTGGTGGTATTTTAAAAAGAGCGAATGGTGAGTCTTTTATGGAGGAATATGATGAAAGAGGTTCATTAGCTCCAAGGGATATTGTCGCTCGAGCAATTGATGCTGAGATGAAGAAATCAGGTTTGGATTATGTTTACCTGGATATTAGACATCGATCTAAAGCAGATATATTATCGCATTTTCCAAATATCTATGAAAAGTGTCTTTCTATAGGATTGGATATGACCAAAGATCTTATTCCTGTAAGCCCTGCTGCCCACTATTTATGTGGAGGAATTCTGGTTGATGAATATGGGGCTACTTCTATTAAGAGTCTATATGCCTGTGGTGAATGTTCATCAACAGGATTACACGGTGCTAATAGGTTGGCTTCCAATTCTTTACTAGAGGCGGCAGTTTATGCACATCGTATTTTCGAAGATGCAAGCAAGCATATTGCTAACCTTGAATTTCAGGATCATGTACCATCTTGGGATGAGTCGAATACTCAATTATTGAACGAGGATATTTTGGTTACGCACAATCTACGTGAAACACAAAAATTGATGAGTGATTATGTAGGTATCGTACGATCTGATTTTAGATTGGAAAGAGCTATGCGTAGGTTAGGTCTTTTACATGAAGAAACAGAGTCTTTTTATAAGAACACTAAGCTTTCTGTCAAGTTATGTGAGTTGCGTAATGTTATTCAGGTTGCTTACCTTGTTGTAAAATCAGCAATGCAGAGGAAAGAGAGTAGGGGACTTCATTATACTACGGATTATCCGAACCATGCTGAAGTATTGGAAGATACAATTCTTTAATATTATTGTTTAATTCAATTTATGGCGACGATTTTACCAGTTAAAGGGAAAACACCAGAAATAGAGGGAGATAGCTTTATAGCGCCTAATTGTACCATTGTAGGTGATGTAACTATAGGTTCACACTGTTCGGTTTGGTTTAATGCAGTTATTCGTGGTGACGTTAATTATATTAAGATAGGTAATTACTCCAATATCCAAGATAATGTGACTATTCACGGTACCTATGAGAAGAACGGTACTGATGTTGGTAACTATGTTAATATCGGTCATAATGCTATCGTACATGGTTGTGTGATAGATGATTATGTGTTAATAGGTATGGGTGCGATTGTAATGGATAAGGCACATATTCAGTCGAATGTTATTATTGCAGCAGGAGCTGTAGTCTTGGAAAATATGGTTTGTGAATCTGGATTTCTCTACGCTGGTGTTCCTGCCAAAAAAATTAAGCCGCTCACCGATGAGCAGCTTAATTTATTAAAGAAATTACCGCACAATTATGTGCTTTATTCATCTTGGTTTACTGAGTAACTATTTAAATGAAACATCTATTGTTTCATTCTGCTCCCAATTTGCCCTTATTGTAAATGTTCTATCCAGATACCAGATTCTTTCTGCCTGGATTCCCTTATATACATCACCAGCGTCCCATTTGCCATTGTTATTGGCATCTTCAATCAAACGTATAGAATATTTGCCACCTGGAAATTTAATATATCGCATGATTTTATCTGCAGGTAATTTTCTGACATCAAACAATTTTTCTTTGGTTTCATCGATCAATTCTACGATATAATTCTGAGCAGAATCCAAACCTGTAAATGTGAGGTTTATATCGCCGTAATTCTCGGTTTCATTCAACGTAAACTGAGATTTAAACTCTTTGTTTGTTTCATCAAATGGACCTAAAATAGCACCTTCTTGTACTACAAGCTCATAATTTCTGTTTGGTCTCCAATTGAATCGGATATGGTACATTTCCCTATTCAATGAATCTTGTTGCAGCTGGAAGTTCCTTCTAGAAACAGAATCTTCCAATATTAGTATTTTATTCTTATCAACCGATGCAATTGGGTATTCAGATGTTAATTCAATATGTTTTATTCTATCAACCTTATTGTTGATGTTCAATTTAGGAACAATAGTATTGTCTATTTTTAGGTTTCTAGCTTTCCTTAAATCTATAGTATCAATTGGAGTGTTATTTTCAGCCACTTCAATCTTTAAAGAATCAAATTCTAGATTTTCCAAATAGATTTTCGCAGTATCTAAAGTAGGTTTGTATTTGATTAATTTATTGTTATCCAATTGATTAGGAGATATTATTCGTAAATCTGGTTCCTGTAATGGACGATTAAACGTCAATAATATGGCTCCATCGTTATCAATTTTTTTCTCTAGATTCCTGAATATGTTAGGGACACCCTTCGTGTATTCCAATAGCAGTCCTGAAACATTTTGATTAAGGGTAATACTATCATTTAAAAATCCTATCCATTCATCATTTCCATTATAGACCTTATCATTGTTCATGTCTTTTAATGCATAAACTCTATAGGTATCTTCCCTGAGGTTATTGAAACTAAAATTTCCGGATGAGTCTACAGTTGTGTAATAAGAAGCTTTCTTTTTACCAAAGATAGAATCGCGAGAAGTAGGAATAAGAATAGCAATGACTTCTTTGTCTTTTTCAAGATTAAAGTCTTTGGTATATCCATTCAGCACTCTTCCTGAAATGCTCAAAGAATCTAATTCATCACCAGTGGCAAATACATAGTTGTAATTGATAAATGGATTTCCTTCATTGAAGTCGACTAGGCCTTTACCAAAGTTTATAGTATAGGTTGTATTTTCTTCCAATGAATCTGGCAATTCGATGATGAATCTTTTTTTCCTGACTTTATAGATTGGTTGAGTTTCTACATCCGGAGAGATATTGAATTCCTTTCCTGGGTTCACCGTTTTTATAAATTCATCAAAAGTCATTTCGATAACTTTCTCCTTAAAATTTTTGGATAGGTTAGGGGGTGTGACTCCTAATAATTCTGGTGGTGTAGAATCTTTTGGTCCTCCAGTTGGTCTTTGCATGTTTGCACATTGGATAAAACTCAATGATATCATGAATGCAAGACCTAAAAAGATTAGGTTTGGAAATAAAGCTGTTTTAAGGCGATTTAACGAATTATTATCTTTTTTGGATAGCTGAGTCATAAAATTTAAAATAGTGTCTTAAATCGTTTTATTTTAGCTTATTGTTTTTATTGTTTAAACTACTGAAAATCAGTTATTTAACTCATGTGTACCATCAAAACGCTGATATCTGCCGGTGATACCCCTGAAATTCTAGATGCTTGTCCAAGTGTTCTTGGTTTTACCTTTAACAGTTTTTGTCTAGCTTCAATTGATAGTGAAGTTAATGAATTATAGTCAAATTCCGGATTGATTTCTTTGTCTTCCATTTTCTTCATCTTGTTCACGATTTCCATTTCTTTCTCGAAGTAGCTATCGTATTTAACTTTGATGCCTGCCTGTTCTATGGTGTCTTCATCAAAATTAGTAATGAATTCAGCAAAGTCTTTATCAGCTTTGATAATGTCTTCGATTTCAATTTGCGGTCTTGACAGGATTCCGAAGAGTCTTGATTTTTGGGTTATTGGACTTGAACCTTTTTCCTCCAGTATTGGGTTCATCTCTGATGTACCTATTGAATTATTTTTAAGGTAGTCTACAATTCTATCGGAGTTATTGATTTTGTCATTAACCTTTTGAAGTCTTTCATCGGATACCAATCCCAATTTATGTGCCATTGGTGTCAGTCTGATATCGGCATTATCCTGTCTAAGTAGAAGTCTATGTTCAGCTCTTGATGTGAACATACGGTAGGGTTCATCAGTACCTTTTGTTACGAGGTCATCGATCAGTACACCTATATAGGATTCGGATCTTTTCAGGATGAGTTCGTGTTGATCGTTGATTCTTTGGTGTGCATTTATACCAGCGACGAATCCTTGTGCTGCTGCTTCTTCGTATCCTGTTGTTCCGTTAATCTGTCCTGCGAAGAAGAGGTGTTTTACGGATAGTGTTTCCAGGGTCAGGTCGAGTTGCATAGGAGGGAAGTAGTCATATTCTATGGCATATCCCGGTCTGTACATTTTGGCATTTTCAAATCCTGGTATGAGTTGCAAAGCTTTTAGCTGTACGTCTTCTGGGAGTGATGTTGAGAAACCGTTGACATAAATTTCCACTGTTCTGAAACCTTCCGGTTCTACGAATATCTGATGTCTTTCACGTTCTGCGAATCTATTGATTTTATCTTCGATGGAAGGGCAGTATCGAGGTCCGAGTCCTTTGATTCTTCCGGTGAACATAGGAGACTTTTCAAATCCAGTCTTTAATATTTCATGTACTGCAGAGTTGGTGTAAGTGATCCAACAGCATCGCTGTTCCTGTGGAATTTCAACATCGGTATAAGAGAATCTTCCACGTGAAACATCTCCCCATTGTTCTTCCATCAGTTCATAATTCAGGCTTCTTCCATCCACGCGTGGGGGAGTTCCAGTTTTCATTCTTCCGGATTCGAAACCTAGTGATACCAACTGTTCGGTCAGTCCGGTTGCTGCTTTTTCACCAGTTCTACCGCCGCCGAATTTTTTCTCACCCACATGGATTACACCGTTAAGGAAAGTCCCGTTTGTCAATACTACGGCATCAGCTTCGATACGGATTCCCATGGAGGTTATCACTCCTTTAGCTTGTCCGTTTTCTACGATCACTTCTTTGACGGTATCTTGCCACATATCCAGATTTGGGATTGACTCGAGTGTCAATCTCCATTCTTCTGCAAAGCGCATTCTGTCGTTCTGTGTCCTTGGGCTCCACATAGCGGGACCTTTGGATTTATTGAGCATCCTGAATTGTATGGTTGACTTATCGGCGATGATTCCGGTGTATCCACCCATAGCGTCGATCTCTCTTACGATCTGTCCTTTTGCTACTCCGCCGATTGCGGGGTTGCAACTCATTTGGGCAATAACGCCCATGTTCATGGTGATCAATAAAACCGATGAACCTAAATTGGCAGCTGCTGCTGCCGCCTCACATCCGGCATGGCCGGCTCCAACTACAATGACATTATATTTATTGAACATATATCTTTTTCTAGTTTCACGTGAAACTCTTTTCAATCTCCTTGTTTGAGTTTCACGTGAAACGCTATATAAACTCTGCTAGTTCCATCCATCTCTCGGTCTTCTCGTCGAGAGTGGTTTTTGTTTTTTCGATCTCCTCGGCGATCTTCTGAAGCTCTACGTGGTCCGCCGTTTTTGAAAGTTCCTCCGTCAGTGAATTTACCTTTTCTTCCAGTTCCGCAATTTCATTTTCCAGCCCTTCAAATTCTTTCTGCTCCTTGAAGTTCAGCTTCTGTTTCTTCTCTGGCGCCTTCGCTTTTTCTATTTTCTTTTCTGGTTTTTTCACCAATGCTTCTTGCTCCAGTTTGTAGTCCGCATAGTTACCATTATAGATAACGATGTTTCCATCTCCCGGGAAAATGAAGAGCTGCTCGGTCAGCTTGTCGATCAGGTAGCGGTCATGCGAAACCAATACCAATACCCCTGGAAAATTTTCCAAGAACTCTTCCAAGACATTCAACGTATCAATGTCAAGATCATTGGAAGGCTCATCGAGAATCAAAAAGTTCGGGTTCGCCATCAGCACACGCATCAACTGAAGCCTCTTCTTTTCGCCACCACTCAGCTTGCTCACAAATCCAAATTGCTTTTCAGGAGGGAAGAGAAATTTAGTCAATAATTGGGAGGCAGTGATCACTTCTCCATTTTTCATTTCAATGTAGTCCGCAACATTTTTTACAATGTCCAAGACTCTTTCATCGGATTTGAAACTTAAACCCTCTTGTCTATAGTAACCGTACTTTGTCGTTTCACCGATAGAAACTGAACCGCTGGTCGGCTGGATATTTCCAGTAATAAGATTAAGGAAAGTGGTCTTGCCACTACCATTTTTTCCGGCTAACCCAATCCGGTCCGACTTCTTGAAAGTATAGGTAAAAGGGGAGAGGATATTCTTGTTGGGAACAGCAAATGAAGCTTCATTAATTTCAAGGATTTTGTTTCCTTGCCTCGAAACTTGCATGCTCAATTCTACCTGGTCCTTCTTCCTTGGTCCCTTGGATTTTTCTTCTAAATCATAAAAAGATTCTATCCTTGCCTTGGCTTTTGTACCACGAGCTTGAGGTTGTCTCCGCATCCAATCAAGTTCTTTTCTCCAAAGGTTCCTCGCCTTGTCTGCAGCCAAAATTTCATTAGCTTCTCGCTCTGCTTTCTTCTCCAAGAAGTAAGCATAGTTCCCTTTGTAAAGAAAGACCTGACCTTTGTCCAGCTCACGAATCTCCGTACAGATGTTGTCTAAAAAATACCTGTCGTGGGAGACTAGCAAAACTGTTTTGTTGCCTGTGGTCAAAAGCTTTTCTAACCATTCGATAGTCTCAATATCCAAGTGGTTGGTTGGCTCATCCAGTATATAAATATCGGGTTCATCTATCAATAATTTCGCCAATGCTAGACGCTTTTTCTGACCTCCACTCAATGAATCAATTCGTTGATCAAAATTGGTGATCTGAAACCTGCTGAGAATAGTCTTGATGTTATTTTCATATTCCCAAGCATTCAAAGCGGTAAGCTTTTCAGTGATTTCTAAGAATTTTTTTGAGGTAACATCTTCATTTTCAATTAGTTCCTCATATTCTTTGATTAATTGCTGTTGTTCGTTGTCGGCGCTGAATATAAAATCGTTGATGGTCTTCAGGTCAGAGAAATCTGGATCCTGAGGCAGGTATCCGACTCTTAATCCCTTTTCTTTGACTACCTTTCCTTTATTGGGAATAACGATCTCTGCTAATATTTTTAATAGGGTAGATTTACCGGTACCATTAATACCGACCAATGCCACACGATCTCCTTTTTGTAAGGCAAAATGAAGATCAGTAAATAACCATTTGTCGTTGTAAGAATGGCTGACTTGTTCTGTGCTTAAAATACTCACTTGATGTGTTGACGTAAAAATCCAAGCACAAAATTATTAAATATTTATTAGGAATAAATTAATAATGAAAAGTATACAGTAAGTTGACGGAAGGAGGGTACCTTAATTAAGGCGATAGTTAGCGATTAAATTGAATCTGGGGATATGAACATGAAAGATAGAGTTGTCCATTTCACGGATCATTTCATAGTATCCTTCCATAAAACCCATATCGCTTTTCAGGTTACAGCCCGATACATACTGATGCATCTCCCCAGGTTGTAGGATTGGTTGCTCGCCTACCACACCATCACCATCTACTTGCTTATTCAAGCCAATAGAGTCATAAATATTCCAATGTCGTCTTACCAATTGAATGGTATATTCACTCAAGTTTTCTATTGTAATCCTGTAGGCAAACATGAAATGTTCGTTCTCTGGATTAGAATATTCAGACTGATAAGTGGATTCAACTGAAATTTTTACACCTGATGTAGTTTGTGTTGTCATAGTCAACCAAATATATATATTCTCCTCATTTAGACAAAATATCGAGATTATGGTTCTTCTAATTTACATTTATAAGACAATAATAATCCATAAGTGTTTGAAATAAAGTAACAAACAAAAAGTTGAAGCCTCAAATTATTTATGTAATATTTCAATTATGTAAAAGTTAAAATATTAATAAAACTCAATTTTTGTTAAATTAAATGGCAAATGATTAGGTTTGTAACATGGCAAAAGGCACTTTATATCTACTCCCAGTACCCTTGGCAGAGCATGCCGAAAAAGCTTCATATACCATTCTCCATTACGATATCATCAATAATATCAAGGAATATGTGGTAGAGAATGAAAAAACAGCTCGGAAATTCTTGAAAGAGGCGGGACTTAAAAGGCCACAGAGTGAGCTTATTATCCATGATTATGGTAAACATAGCCGTGAAAAGATTAATTATACTGAAATTTTCAAGTCGGTAGAGCAAGGCAGTGATATGGGTTTGATGTCAGAAGCAGGTTGCCCAGGGGTTGCTGATCCAGGCGCTGATGTGGTATTCCAAGCTCATAGAAGAGGAATCAGGGTTATTCCATTGGTAGGACCAAGTTCAATCCTATTGGGATTGATGGCCTCTGGCTTTAATGGTCAAAATTTTAGCTTCAAAGGCTATCTTCCAATAGATAAAGGTGCTAGAACAAAAGCTATTAAGGATTTGGAAAATCAGAGTGCCAGAGAAAGAAGTACGCAGATTTTTATTGAAACACCTTTTAGAAATAATCAAATGCTTTCCGAGTTATTGAAAAGCTGCAAACCTCAGACAAAACTATGTGTTGCATGTAATGTAACAGGTGAAGATGAGTATATTAAAACCAAAACTATAGCTGATTGGAAGAATACAACGATTGATTTGCACAAGAAGCCTTGTATATTTTTAATTTTTGCATCATAAAATCGTATTTTTATAGATGATGAAAAAGTTTGCCCTATTTTTAATACTGTTGTTGAGCTTTCCTTGTTTAAACATTTTTGCGCAACAACCAACTTATGTTATTGTTCACGGAGCATGGGGCGGATCTTGGCAATTCAAGAATACCGCAAATGAACTTGAGAAATTAGGTTCAAAAGTATATAGGGTTAATCTTACCGGATTAGGCGAGAGATACCATTTGGCAAACGCTGATATCAACTTAAGCACCCACATCAAAGATGTTGTAAATACGATTTTATTCGAAAGATTAGACTCTGTTATACTCATTGGTCACAGCTACGGAGGGATGGTCGTAACAGGAGTGGCGGACAGTATTCCCGAGAAGTTAAAAAAGGTCATTTATTTAGATGCATTTCTTCCTGAAAACGGAGAGAGTGTAGCTGCTTATGTGGAAGGCAGCCCTACAGCAGACATCATTTCAAGTCCAGATGGAGAATATGTATTTCCGTCTTGGGTAAAAGATACAACGGCCTTTCCAAGAGATGTACCACATCCATTGGCATCTATTAAGGAATCCATAGTTTTAAAAAACAGCAAAAGATTAGAGATACCCAGCACGTATATCTTGACATTTGATCCAAAAAATGGGGTAGGGAAGGATGATTTTTATTTCTTTTCAACGCGAGCAAAGAAATATAACTGGAAAGTGATCGAAATGGAAGCAGACCATAATCCACAGATCAATAAACTAGATGAATTAGTGAAAATCTTAAACAACGAAAAATAAATGAACGATGTACTTTCGCCCGAACTGACCGCTGAAATTGAAAGAATCAGTATTTTTTTCGTAGTCGTTATTTTAATTATATGGGTACTTTTTGCCAATACTGTTAGGAGCACTCTAAAGCTTATTTCTAAGGAAAATCAAGCGATATTGCCCAATCAAGCATGGTTTTTAGTCGTTCCATTTTTTAATATCTACTGGAATTTTGAAGTAGCAAGGCGGTTATCTTATTCTTTGAACAATGAATTCTATGATCGTAAGATCGCTGTTGAGGAAGACCCTACCTTTACTGCTGGGATGACCTATGCCTGGTCGTTCTTAATATATAATTTCCCTTTCCCATTGTTCTGGAGAATTTTGGGCATGGTGGTAAGCTTTGTTTATTTCATTACTTATTGGTTTAAAATCAATCAATACAGAGTATTGTTGTTAGAGCATAATAAATGGTTGGAAACTGAAGAGGGAAAATCAAAAAAAGATGAGAATTAAAGAGATTATAAAATATTTAGAAGAAATAGCACCATTAAATTACCAAGAGAGCTATGACAATTCGGGTCTGATCGTTGGAGATCCTGAACAGGAGGTTCATAAAGCTTTAATCTCTTTGGATTGTACAGAGGCTGTAGTTGATGATGCCATAGCAAAAGGATGCAACTTGATTATTTCTCATCATCCTATTGTATTTTCTGGTTTAAAGAAATTCACCGGAAAGAACTATGTGGAGCGCGTGGTTATAAAAGCAATCAAGAATAACATTGCTCTTTATGCTATCCATACCAATCTTGACAATGTTTTGGGAGGAGTAAGTTCAAAAATGGCTGATATGTTAAATTTAAACAGTCAAGCTGTATTGCGTCCTAAGACAGGATTATTGAAGAAGTTGGTTGTTTATGTTCCTAGAACTCATGTTGAAGAGGTTCGTCAGGCTATATTTGACGCAGGAGCTGGCGCAATAGGGGATTATGACCAATGTAGTTATAATACCGCTGGATATGGGACATTCAGGCCATTAGAAGGCGCAAATCCTGCCATTGGAACGGTAGGTGACCAAGAACGTGTAGAAGAAACCAAGATTGAAGTTATATTTCCTGCTCAATCAGAGCGCAAGATATTGGTTTCGATGTTATCGGCACACCCATATGAGGAAGTAGCTTACCAAGTTGTTGGATTGGATAATCCATTTTTATATGTTGGTTCTGGCATTATTGGCAATCTTGAAAACCCGATGGATGAGATGGAGTTTTTAGCTTATCTGAAAGATAAGATGAAGCTGAATGTGATTCGACATACGAAAACCTTGGGCAAGAAAATCAGCCGAGTGGCAGTCTGTGGAGGTGCGGGAGGCTTTTTACTGGGTGATGCTAAGCGTTCTGGTGCTGATATTTTCATTACGGCAGATTATAAGTATCATGAATTTTTTGATGCTGAAGGCGAGATTATTATTGCAGATATCGGACATTTTGAAAGCGAACAATTTACGCAAGAATTATTGTTAGATATAATTCAGAAAAAATTTGCTAACTTTGCTGTCCTATTGACGGAAATAGACACAAATCCAATAAAATACTACAGTTAATGGAACAAACCGTAGAACAAAAACTAAAAGCTTTATGGGCTTGGCAATCAATCGAAACAGAGATTGACAAGATTCGCCAAGTACGTGGAGAACTACCTATCGAGGTAGCAGACCTGGAAGATGAGATTGCAGGTTTAGATACACGTATCGAAAAAATTCGTAACGAACTGGACGAATTAGAAGATTCTATTGTGAAGCGCAAAAACATGATCAAAGATGCGCAGGCAGCAATCAAAAAATACGAAACACAACTAAACGAAGTTAAAAATAACCGTGAGTACGATGCTATTTCAAAAGAGATAGAAATCCAAGGGTTAGAGATTCAAGTTTGTGAAAAGCGTATCCGTGAAGCTGAATTCGAAATCAAGAACAAAACTGAAGCTTATGAAGCTACAGCGAAGAACGTAGATTTCAGCAAAGGTGAGTTGGATGCCAAGAAACAAGAATTGGAAACAATCACGTCTGAGACTCAAAAGGATGAAGACAAATTGTTAGCAGAAGTTGAAAAATCTGAAAAGAATATCGACGAGCGCTTACTAAAAGTAATCAAGAAATTACGTAGGTCATTCCGTAACGGATTGGCAGTGGTTTCAATTGAGCGTGATAGCTGTTCAGGGTGTCACAACAAGATTCCACCTCAGTTACAATCAGAAATTCGCCAAAGAAAGAAAATCATTATTTGTGAGCACTGTGGTAGAATTTTAGTAGACGAGGAAATCGCATCTGAAGAAGCATAGTTAATTACTATAAATAAAGTAACGCCGATACATTGTGTCGGCGTTTTTTGTATATTTATTGTCTTACCAAATTATTAACACCAATTTATTAAAATGCTAAAGAATATAATTACTTTATTTGCTTTAGCTGCTGGTCAACTCAGTTTTGCCCAAACAGCTGAAGAAACCCTATTATTGAGAAACCCAAGCATCAGTCAGAACCATATCAGCTTTGTATATGGCGGTGATATTTGGATTGCCGATAAAAACGGTCAAAACCCACGTCGTCTCACGGTCAATCCTGCCGTAGAACAAAACCCAATCTTTTCACCAGATGGCTCGAAAATTGCATTTACAGGCAATTATGATGGAAATACAGATGTGTATGTCATATCCATTCAAGGAGGCGAACCCAAGCGCGTTACTAGCCACCCTGCAGGTGATGTTTTAAGAGGATGGCTATCAAACGATGAAGTTTACTTCACCACCCAACGTGAATTGAACTATTCCCTTGGATTAAGGTTATATAAAACCAAAATTGACGGTTCCGTAGATTATCCACTGATTATGCCTGAGGCAAATCAAGGTTCCCCTTCAGCGGATGGTAGATATTGGGCATATATTAAAAACGGTGATCCTACAGAAAGAGATCGCGTTGCATTTAAACGTTATCGCGGAGGTGGAATGCCTTCTATTTGGATATTTGATACTCAAACGCATGATGTACAGGTTGTACCAGGCGAGAAATGCAATGATGTAAAACCTATTTGGTTAGGCGATAAAGTATATTTTCTGTCCGACAGAGACAAGATCGTCAATGTATTTAGTTATGATGTTAATACAAAACAGGTCAGTAAACTAACAAATTTCAGTGATTACGATGTAAGGACCCTTCAAGGCAAAGGTTCTGAGCTGATTTTTGAGCAAGCAGGTAAGCTTCATTTGCTTAATACTGCTAATAAAACCACTAATCCTATTGCTATTCATATTCAAGCGGATGCTTTATCAAAAAGAGGGCATTACGTAGATATGAAAGATGACTTACGTAATTTTGAAATTTCCCCAACGGGACAGCGCGCTTTATTTGAAGCAAGGGGTGAGATTTTTACTGTTCCAAAGGAAAAAGGTGACGCCAGGAACATCTCAAATTCCCCAGGCTCCCACGAAAAATTCCCAGCTTGGTCTCCCAACGGTAAATGGATCTCCTATGTCTCTGACAAAAATGGAAAATATGAACTCGTATTACGCGACCAAAAAGGAATGGACGAACCTGTTTATATCAATTTGGGAACATCAAATTTTTATTTCCAACCTACTTGGTCTCCTGACAGCAAAAAGCTTTTTTACAATGATTCACATTTAAATCTATTCTTTGTTGATATTGATTCCAAGAAAATCACAAAAGTGGATGATGATTATTTAGGCTCGCATACCGGCCGTTCTTATAATTATTTCGAATCGAGCTGGTCTCCAGATTCAAAATGGATAGCTTATGTGAAAACACTCAAGAGCGGTGTTAATGCTGTTTATATGTACAATATTGATACGAAGCATTCTCAACAGGTTACAGACGGAATGAGTGAGGTGCAACGCCCTATATTTACCAGAGATGGAAAATATCTGATTTTTAATGCGAGTACTGACGTGGGGTTGACAAACTCTGGTCTCCATATGACCGCTTACGACAGAAGATCGCAATACTCTACTTATGCCTTTATTTTGTCCAGTGATTCTCCTTCTATTTTCAAGAATGAAAGCGATGAGGAAACAATAAAAACAGAGGACTCTAAAGAACAAAAAGAAGAAGATAAAAAAGATAAGAAGGGATCTAAAAAAGACTCTGATAAAGATAAGAAATCTGAAGAGTCCAAAGATCAGAATAAGCCTATCAAGGTAGATTTCAATAACATCAACAATCGCATTATTGCATTAAGTATTCCGAATGGTTCTTATGGTTTTGATGGATCAGTAGAGAATATGTTAATCTATGTAAGGGAAGGGAATATTTATGCTTATGATCTTAAAAAGCTTGAGGAAAAATTAATCGTTGAAAAAACTAGAGGCTTTAGCATCAGTCATGATGGGAAACAAATGCTATATAGAAATGCTCAAGGATACTTTATTGTTGCTGCAGGTCAAAAACCAACAGGCGATACCGGTAAGCTCAAGCTTGATGACATTAAATTAAGGGTTGAACCTGAAGAAGAATGGAAGCAGATCTTTAATGAAGTTTGGGCTATGCAGCAAGATTTCTTCTATGTCGAGAACATGCATGGTGCAGATTGGAATGCTGTAAAAGCGAAGTACGAGAAATTCCTGCCCTATGTAAACCATCGCTCTGACCTTAGTTACTTATTGAATGAGATGCTTGGTGAATTGGTTGTAGGGCACAGTTATATTTATCCTGGCGACGAACCATCTGCTCCTTCTGTTTCTGCGGGCGTATTGGGAGCTGATTATGTAATTGAAAATAATCGATATAAAATAAAGAGAATTTACAACAGAATGGACTGGAACCCTAATTTCAAAGCTCCTCTTGCTGAACCAGGTTTGGGTGTAAAAGAAGGGGTGTATATTCTTGCCGTAAATGGAAAAGAACTGACTGCCGATACGGATATTTACAGCTTATTTGATTTTACAGTTGATAAACAAATAGGATTGAAAGTAAATGATAAACCGACAATGGCTGGTGCTAGAGAAATTACGGTAAAACCTATTTCATTTGGCAATGAGGTTGCGCTAAGAAGACAATTTTGGGTGGAAAGCAACCGCAAGAAGGTTGACTCCTTAAGTAACGGTCAAATAGCCTATGTTTACATGCCTAATACGGGCAGAGAGGGTTATACTTCTTTCAACCGTTATTACTTCTCCCAGATGGATAAAAAAGCCCTTCTATTGGACGAAAGGAACAATGGTGGTGGCTCCGTTGCTGATTATGTAATTGATTTATTGTCTAGGGAGTTAATTTCTGGATGGGGAATTCGTGACGGTAAGAGCTTCACAACTCCTGGAAACGGAATCTTTGGTCCAAAAGCCATGATTATCAATGAGAACGCGGGTTCTGGTGGAGACATGATGCCATATATGTTCAGGTTCAAAGGCTTGGGCAAATTGGTTGGCCGAACAACAATGGGCATCTTGGTCGGTATTTCTGGCTATCCACAATTACTGGACGGTGGAATGGTAACTTCACCTAACTTTGGAATCTTTGATCTTGACGGCAACTATATCATCGAAAACGAAGGTGTTGCACCAGATGTATTCGTAGAGCAAATGCCTAAAGACCTGTTGCAAGGAAAAGATCCACAGCTCGAAAGAACAGTTCAGATCTTATTGGAGGAAATGAAAACTTATCCTTACAAGGAAGTTAAAAAACCTGCAGATCCTGTCAGGGTAAACTAATTTTCAACGAAAGCCAAGGGTTTTGCTCTTGGCTTTCGTTCTTTTTTAGAATTTAAAAAGTATTTTTGGGAATGCTAATAGAAATTTGGTCTGATATCATGTGTCCTTTCTGTTATATCGGGAAGGCTCATTTTGAAAAAGCTCTTGATTCTTTAAGTTTCAAGGATAAGATTGAGGTTAAGTATAAAAGCTATCAATTAGATCCCAATTACCATCACGTCGAGGGTGATACGACTTACAAATACTTGAGTGAGTCTAAAGGAATGCCTTTGGAACAGGTTAAGGAAATGACAAATCATGTTGAGCAGATGGGCAGAAATGCGGGTGTTAACATTAATTTCGGCACAAATATCCCTGCGAATACATTTAAAGCTCATGAGTTAATTCATTTTGCTGATTCAGAAGGTAAGGGTACAGCAATGAAGGAGAAACTTTTTAAGGCTCATTTTGAAGACGGATTGAATATTGAAGATGACAGCGTTTTATTGTCATTGGCTCAAGAGGTTGGTCTTTCTGAAGATGCCGCTAAAGAGGCATTAAATAGTGATAAATATGCCTACGAAGTAAAGCAGGACATCGCCGAGGCACAACAGATTGGAATTCGCGGAGTTCCTTTTTTCCTGTTGAACCGTAAATACGCGATCTCTGGAGCACAACCGGAAAGTGTTTTCGTGGAAGCGCTGGAAAAAAGCTTTTCAGAATGGAAAGAAAGCAATCCTGATATTACGTTTTTGGGAGGAGATAGTTCAGCACCGAGCTGTACAGATGATAAATGTGATATTTAGTTTTAAGGAAACCAATTATGTACCAGTCTAAGCCAAATTCGCCATGGTTATCCCTGATGATTCTTTTGGGATTGACCTTTGCTTGCACCTTTGTTTTGCAACTGTTTGTTGTCTTAGGCATCGTATTCAGCAGTGGTGATATCAACAGTATTCTAAATTCAGGGGGAAATATATATCCTGAGGATACGAACATGTTATATTTACTTTTGGGCGTTAGCAGTATCTCCACATTTCTACTTCCTGCCATATTCCTACAGATGATAGAAAAGAAGCAGGTCAAATATTTTCCTTCTGAACCTTATAAAGTAGGCACATTTTTGATCTTGATTTTTGCTTTTCTAATTGTTTTTAATCCCGCGATGGAATTAATCAGCCGTTGGAACATGGACATGAAGCTTCCAAGATTTTTGGAGAATACTGAGAACTGGATGCGTAGCCAAGAAGACCAGATGGCAGAATTGACAGAGCGGTTGGTCATGGTAGATCGGATAGACCTTCTGTTGCTGAATATTCTTGTGATGGCTGTTTTGCCGGCAATTGTTGAGGAATTCTATTTTAGAGGAGCATTGCAAAAGATCTTTGAAAGGATGTTCAAAAATGCGCATGTTGCAATTTGGGTAACTGCAATCATCTTTTCAGCTATTCATGTTCAATTTTATGGCTTCTTTCCGAGAATGTTTCTTGGATTAATATTCGGTTATGCCTTATTATGGACAAACAACATTTGGGTTCCCGTATTTGCACACTTTCTGAACAATGTTTCAGTAACCATAATAGCATTTTTATATTTCAAAGATGGAAAGACCTACGAAGACTTACAAAACTCCGACGCATACAGTGTACCATTATATATCGGTAGTATTATCCTGAGCATCGGTGTAGGTTATTATTTTTATAAGATATCACAACAAAAAAATAAAGTAAATGGACTCAAACTGGACGAAAATCAAAGTATACAATAAACCTTTTGAGGCAGAGATTGTTAAAAACATGCTCCTTGAAAACAATATTCCGGCAGTAGTATTAAATAAACAGGACTCATCCTATTTTTTTGGTGTTGTTGAGTTATATGTCGATCAAGAACATTCCGTGGAAGCTTTGGCTTTGATCGATTCTTTTGGAGATGAAGAAGAATAAATGAAAACAAGAGCAATTACTGGATTTTTCTTTGTTGTTGCACTCGTCTGCGCAACGATTTTTAATGAATATGTATTCTCCATCTTTTTTGGTATTGTAGGGATTCTTGCAGCTAAAGAGTTTTTTACAATCTGTAAAACAGAGGAAACAAAACCCTTGGAAGGTCTTGGATTAGTTACTTCCATCGTTTTGGCTACCATCGCCATTGCATACTTTTTGGGTTATATAGAATTAAAATACTTTGGCTTAGCAATACCGCTATTTTCTCTTCTTTTTATTTCATCTCTATATCTTAAAAGAGCAAAACCATTTCATGATATTGCCTATACCATTTTAGGAATTTGGTATGGCACGATTCCTTTTTTGTTTTTTATTGGGTTAGGATTTATCAATGGAGATTTCAATCCATATATCCCGATGGGATTTTTAATTATACTATGGTCAAATGATACAGGGGCATATCTTTCAGGAAGAGCCCTGGGAAGGACAAAGCTATTCGAACGCATAAGTCCCAACAAAACATGGGAAGGATTTATTGGTGGTGTTTTATTGGCTATGGGCGTTGCCTTTGGGCTTTCCTATTGGTTTGGAACTCTAACAAAACTAGAATGGGTAATGATTGCTGCTATCATTGGAATCTTTGGAACCCTGGGTGATCTAGTGGAATCCATGTTGAAAAGAAGTTTGGGTATCAAAGACTCAGGAAGTATTTTACCAGGTCATGGTGGTTTTTTAGATAGATTTGACGGGCTTTTAATTGCTGCACCTTTAGTTTATATTTTGCTTACCTTATTTTAATTTACCATGAAAATAGAAAAGGCAACTTTTGACTTTTTAAACAATCTTAAAGAAAACAACAATAGAGAATGGTTTCAAGAGAATAAGCCTGCTTATGAAGCCGCTTTGAAGAATGTTACTGAATTTATAGAACAAATCATTGTTGGACTTTCTGGCATGGATCCGCATATCAACCAGGATATTTCCGCGAAGAAATGTCTTTTCAGAATCTATAGAGATGTTCGGTTTTCCAAAAACAAGGACCCTTACAAATCATGGTTTGCTGCCGGAATCTCAGTAGACGGCAGAAAATTGGCAGGACCTGAATATTATATCCATATAGAACCTAATGGAACTTTCATTGCTGTGGGTTATTGGAGACCAGATAAGAACCACCTGGAAGCCATCAGACAGGAAATTGACTATAGTGCTCCTGAATTGTTCGAAGCATTGAAAAAAGGAGGTTGGAAAGCTGAAGATCTTTCATCGGAGGACAAGTTGCAGAGGCCTCCCGCAGGATATTCAGCGGACAACGAACATATAGAGCTTTTAAAGCACCGTAGTTTCATCTTGTCAATGAATATCAGCCGAAAAGACATGGAGTCCTCAAAAGCCTTGGAAACGGTTATTTCGAGTTATGCTACGATGATACCTTTCAAAGAATTTATCCACCAAGCCTTAGATCAATAAGGCAAGCTTATTTTTCCCATACAAACCGCGGGAGAGTCTTTAATGTTTTTGACAGATTGAGGATTGCCCGCTAAAGTTTCATTTGCCAGAACAGCAAATAAACAAGCTTCTTTTGCATCCGGATTTATGCCAAGGTCCAAGAAAGAAGTTACTTGATCAGGAAATTCTCTATGGAGCTGCTGCATAGTCAAAGGATTGTGAAGACCGCCTCCGCTCACATATACCTTAAACCCATCCATGTCTTTCGTAGCTTTCTTAATTCCGTTTATTATGGTCTGCGCAGAAAACAGATTCAAGGTCGCCATAATATCCTCGTGACTCAGGTTTTGTAAAGCTGTTTTCTTAAGGGCATTGTTCAGATACTCTAAATTGAACAGTTCGGGGCCTGTTGTTTTGGGAAAACTCAAATCCAAAAATTCTTCATTCATAAGTTCTTTCAGAAGAACGTCATTGGCCTTTCCTTTTATGGCAACTGCCGCATCTTCGTCCATTTCTAGTCCAAAATGCTTTTCCATGTATTGGTTCATCATTGTATTTCCCGGGCCAAGGTCAGTGGCGTAGGCCTTCGATTCGGAACCAATTTTAGGAAGAAAGGTAAAGTTTGATATTCCTCCTATATTTAATAATATCCTGTTTTCATTTTCAGAAGAAAATAGGAGGTAATCACCATACGCCGCTAAAGGGGCTCCTTCTCCACCTGCGGCCAAGTGTTTTTGTCTAAAATCCGAAAGACATATTATTCCGGTCTTAACGGCAATATGGTCACCATCCCCAAGTTGAAGGGTACTGTTTGGAAGTGAGCGATCTCCTGTCAGCGATTGTGGCGCATGGAAAACAGTCTGACCATGGCTTGCAATAACATCGATTTTCTCGGGCTTTATCTTCCACTTCTTGAGCGCTTTCAAAATTAAGTTGCTATGTATTTCTGCTATATAGGGGTTTAATCCACAAAGGGTCTGCTGGTCAATGGTTTTCTTCGCGAAAACCTTTCGAATCCATACTCTAAATTCCCGGGTATAATCCATGGTTTCAAACTTGAGGAGTTCGAGCTTGGTATTATTACCGTTTCCATTGAATTTACAGAGTGCTATGTCCAGTCCATCTAAAGATGTTCCTGACATTAACCCAATGATTAATCTATCTTCTTTTAGGGCAATATCTGATAGTTTGGCGATGCTGGGATTCATAGGATAAAAATACAATAACTTTTGTATTCTCCATTCTTAATCCTATTTTTGGGGGAAAAACAAATAGAAAAGACATGAATTTTCCTTCAGAATTAAAATACACCAAAGATCACGAATGGGTTCGTGTAGAAGGTGATGAAGCAGTTATTGGTATTACAGATTTTGCTCAAAGAGAATTAGGTGATATCGTGTTTGTAGACATAAACACTGTCGGTGATGAGGTTGCTGCAAACGAAGTTTTCGGATCAGTGGAAGCTGTTAAGACTGTATCTGATCTTTTTATGCCAGTTACAGCTACTGTTTTGTCTGTAAATGACGCAATTGATTCAAACCCTGAGTTGGTAAACTCTGATCCTTATGGTGAAGGTTGGATTATCCGTGTTAAATTAAACAATGCTGCTGACGTAGATGGTCTATTGTCTGCTGACGCATACCAATCAGAAATTAACGCGTAATCGCAATAAGAAAATAAAAGGGGCTGTCTAAAAAGGTCTCTTAAAAAAATAACCCCGTCATTAAAAAATGGCGGGGTTTTTCTGTTTTTTGTCCTCAAGATTTTGTATCTTAAGGTGCACCCAAAAAACAATATGGCAAACATACAATTCAAAGCTCTTCCATCCAATAGTCCGAGTCTTTTTCCTGAGAATATTTTAGACCGTATCCCCTTGAACCATCCGGTTCGTTTGGTGAGTCAGGTTGTTGACCAGTTGGATCTGGAACATATCATCCGTCAGTATAAAGGCGGAGGCACGACCAGTTTCCATCCCAGGATGCTCATCA